>CAYTTF010000224.1:4821-8087 GCA_964440665.1 uncultured Myxococcales bacterium
CGGCGGGTTCGGCGGGTTCGGACAGCCCGCGCGCCGAGATGGGCGACGCGGCCCCCTTCCTGAGCTGGCGGGCGATCTACATCATCGTCCTCGGGGCGCTGGTGATCGAGGCGGCGCTGGGCGTCGCGCTGACCGTGCTCTTTCGATGAGCGCCCTCGACTGGGCGGTCCTGTTCGGGACGCTCGGGGCGATCGTCGCGTACGGCCTCTGGAAGACGCGCGGCCCGTCGGACATGGCGGGTTATCTGCACGGCGGGTATCGCGATCGCTGGCTGACCATCGGTCTGTCGGTGATGGCGACGCAGGCCTCCGCGATCACGTTTCTGTCGGTGCCGGGGCAGGGGTACGAGGACGGGATGCGCTTCGTGCAGTTCTATTTCGGCCTGCCGATCGCGATGGTGGTGCTGTCGGTGGCGTTCGTGCCGCGTTTCTACAAGCTGCGCGTGCTGACGGCCTACGAATACCTGGAGGGGCGCTTCGATCTGAAGACGCGCCAGCTGGCCGCGTTCCTGTTCCTGCTCCAGCGGGGCCTTTCGGCCGGGATCACAATCTACGCGCCGGCTATCGTGCTCTCGAAGGTCCTCGGCTGGTCGTTGAACCTGACCTGCCTGGCCATCGGCGCGCTGGTCATCTTGTACACGGTCGCGGGCGGCACCCGCGCGGTCGGCCAGACGCAGAAACACCAGATGGTGGTGATGCTGGGGGGCATGGTGGTCGCCTTCGTGGTGATCGTGCGCCGGCTGCCGGCCGATCTCTCGTTCGGCCACGCGCTGTCGATCGCGGGGACGTTCGGCAAGATGAACGTCGTCGATCCGTCGCTCAATCTCGGCAACCGCTACACGCTCTGGTCGGGCCTGGCGGGCGGTTGCTTCCTGGCGATGGCCTATTTCGGCACCGACCAGTCGCAGGTCCAGCGATATCTGTCGGCGCGAACCATCACGGAGAGTCGCCTGGGCCTGCTGTTCAACGGCCTGCTCAAGGTCCCGATGCAGTTCTTGATCCTGCTGGTCGGCGTGATGGTGTTCGTCTTCTATCAGTTCAATCCGCCGCCGCTGTTCTTCAACGAGACGGAGCTGGCGCGCGTCGAGCGGACGCCCCACGCGCCGGAGCTGCACCATCTGGAGGCCGAGCACCGGGTCGCCTTCGCCGCGCAACGGGGCGCCGTCGAGCAGCTCTCCGGCGCGCTGCGCGACGACGACCCGGCCGCGATTGCCGCCGCCCAGACCCGCGTCCGCGCGACCGCGCTTCGAACCGCCGAGATCCGAAAAGAGACGCGGGCGCTCATCGCCGGCGCGTTGACCCGGCCCGAGACCAACGACGCCGACTACGTCTTTCTGACCTTCGTGATGGCGAATCTCCCGCGGGGCTTGGTGGGCCTCTTGCTGGCGGTGATCCTGTGCGCGGCGATGTCCTCGACCGCCGGCGAGTTGACGGCGCTGGGCGGCTGCACCGTGGTCGACTTTTATCGGCGCAGCTTGCGCCCGGCCGCTTCGGACGCGCACACCCTGCGCGTCGCCAAGATCTGCACGGGGGCCTGGGGCGTCCTGGCGGTCCTATTCGCCGCATCGGCGGCGCTGCTCGACAACCTGATCCAGGCGGTCAACATCCTGGGCTCGCTGTTCTACGGGACGATCCTGGGCATCTTCCTGGTCGCGTTTTTCGTGCGCCGGGTACGGGCGACGCCGGTCTTCCTGGCCGCGCTCGCCTCGGAGGCGCTGGTGATCATCGTATGGCTGACGACCAGCATCGGCTTCCTGTGGTTCAACCTGATCGGCTGCGCGGCGGTGTTGCTCTTGTCATTGGCGTTCGAAGCGGCAGGGGCTGGCCGGCTGAAACCGCCGGCGCGCCTTTAGCGAACGGCGCATTCCGTCGAGGATCGCGGCATGCGCCGACCGGCGGTGCCTTGCGTATTGGGCCTCTGGGTGGTGGCCGCCGGCTGTGGCGGCGGTGGCTCGACACCGTCGGGCCAAGGCGGCGCCGGCGCGCAGGCGGGCGCGGCCGGCTCGGCAACTGCCGGCGTCGGCGGCGCGACGGGCAGCGGCGGCGCGACCGGCAGCGGTGGCGCGACGGGCCCAGGCAGCGGTGGCGCGACGGGCCCAGGCAGCGGTGGCGCGACGGGCGCCGGTGGCGCGGGCGCAAGTGCCGGGAGAGGCGGCGTGGCGACCAAGCGCCCGTGGCCCGACTCCACCGCCAAGACCCTGGTGCTGGCCGACCAGCTTCCCGGTGGCTTGACCGCCGCGCAGCAGATGTTCGTGGTCACCCACATGGTCGGCACGCAGAAGCTGACGCTCGCGCAATCGCAGCCGCTGCGCGCGCTGCAGCCCAACTTCCTGGTCCTCCACTATCACCTCGCGATCTGGCAGTCGGCCCCGTCCGTCACCTTCATCGTAAACGGCGTGAGCTGGGGCAACGACTACCCGACCGTCACCACGCACGAGAGCTGGTTCTGGCACAACCAGGCCGGGATGCGCGTCGCCTCGAACAACGACGGCAAGCTCTTGATGAACCTCGGCGACTCGGGCTTCGCCGACTACTGGGCGCAGTCCTTCATCGCGCAGGCGGTCGCGGGCGACTACGACGGCGTGTTCGCCGATTCCGCTTCGCCGGCGTTGCTACAGTCCGAAGCGCAATCTCCGGCCGAGCCGCGTCTGGCCGGAACCGGTGCGCGCGACACCGCCATCGCCGAGCTGGGCGGGGAGACCTACATCCAGGCCTGGCAAACCTTCATGACCGGGCTCGACGCCGCGCTGGGCGCGCAAGGGTTGCCGCTCATCCCCAACACCAGCGCCTTTTCCACCGGCTGGGACAACACCAACTACGAGCTGACCGCCGGCGTCTTCATCGAAGGCTTCGCCGATCCGAGCTTCGCCGTGGCCGACTGGCAGCATTCGACGACGCAGATCCTGGACCTGGCGGCCAAGCACAAGATCGTGATCGTGCAGAACTATCTGGCCAGCGCCGGCGACGTGGCGACGCGCCTCTACTACCTCGCCAACTACCTGCTGGTGCGCGGCGACAGGACGTACATCGACTACTTTGCGACCGGTCCGCTCGAGTGGTACCCGGAGTGGGGGATCGATCTGGGCGCGCCGGTCAAGACGGGCACCACCGTCGCGGATCTGGCGGTGGGCGGCGCCTATGAACGCGAGTTCGCGAAAGGGTGGGCGGCCGTCAACCCGGGGGCCTCGTCCGTCACGCTGACCTTTCCGGCGGGCGCCCGCCAGGTTACGCCCCAGGGCGGCGGCGCGATCGACGCCGCGGGCGACG
>CAYTTF010000225.1:0-8056 GCA_964440665.1 uncultured Myxococcales bacterium
ATCGGGCTCGCGGCCGGGCTACTGCTCGCTCTCGCGACTCACCTCTCCTACGGTCCCATCAGCGCGCTCGCTCCCTTCGTGAAGACCGGAACGGCCCAGCTCTACCTCGAGAACGCGTCGCGGCCCCGCCTCGCCTTCGGGCTGCTGCTGGTGCCGATCGCCATCGCGGAGGAGGTGGTCTGGCGGGGCGCCGTGCAGACGGCGCTGACCGCCCGATTCGGGACCGCCGTCGCGATCCTCGCTGGCGCCGCGCTCTACGCCGCCTGCCACGCGCCGATCGGGGCGCCGATGCTGATCATCGCGGCGCTCGGGTGCGGGCTGGTCTGGGGCGCCCTGCGCGCCACGACGGCAGGTCTGGTCGCGCCGATCCTCGCTCACCTTCTTTGGGACGAGATCCTGCTCTTCATCGCCCCCCTCACGACGCGCTGACTTTCGGCGAGGCCAGCGAATCTGCCACGCACGGGTACACGATCGGCCGGCAACCCACTCGGCCGAGCTGGTTGATCAGGTCCACCGGCGCTCGGGCGACGATGGCCAGCTCCAGCGCAGTCTTCACCGTGCGCAGCAGGTGCCGGATCTCTGTCGATGTGTCGAGGTCACCTTCGGGCTCTCTCATCTTCGTTCCTCCGTCACAAACGATCCTAGCCGCCTCCTTGGACAGTCACGAAGCGGATGCCCGCGCGACCATAGACACGTAGTAGATGGGCCATCGCGCCACCGATGATTCGGCTCGCCTCCTCGCCGGAGACCACGGGCCGGCGATCGACATCGAGGATGACGTCTCCCGCTTGCAGGCCGGCCCGCGCGCTCGGGCTCCCGGGCGCGACGTCGGCGATCGCGACGCCCCTCGTCCCCGGCGGGAGCCCGAGCGAGCCCGCCAGCGGGGGCGTCAGCGATTGCAAAGTCAGGCCCAGCCCAGGCACCTCGTTCCGATCGTCGGCGTCGCCGGGAGCCGCCGTCAGCTTGGCGCCGAGCTGCCTCAGCTCACCCGATCGGAACAACGTCACCATCACCGACGCGCCGATCGCGCGCGACGAGACGTAATCCACCACGTCGGCGCTGCTCCTAATCGCCTCACCATCGAGCTTGGTGATCACGTCCCCCGACCTGACGCCGGCGGCCGCCGCCGGGCTGCCGAGCGTGACCACCGTGACGTAGGCTCCCTGTGAAGGCGCCTTCGGTCCGAACTGTTCCTTCACTGCCCCTTCGAGGCCGTCGAGGTCCCGGACGCTGACACCGAAAAACGGGTAGCGGATCCGACCGTCCGCCAGCAATGCTTGCGCCACACGCCGCACCTCGTTGACCGGCACGGCGAAGCCGTAGGCGCCGCCTGCGCCCGTCTTGATGAGGGTGTTGAGCCCGACGACCTCGCCGTCGAGATTCACGAGCGGCCCGCCGGAGTTGCCGGGATTGATCTTGGCGTCGGTTTGGATGTACTCGCGCACGCGATCGCCCGACATCCGCACGAACCGCCCGACGTGACCCTTGCCGCTCACGATTCCTGCCGTCACCGTCTGCTCGAGGCCGAGCGGGCTGCCGATGGCGAGCATCTGCAAGGACGTCAAACCGGCGTTAGGCCGAGCGGGCGTGACGTGTGCGCTGCGACAAGATGCAGATGGATCGCTTCCGCAAGCTGAACACCGCGGACCGTTCGTCGTTCACTCGCGCGATCGCGCTCGAAGCGCGCGGTACGCGGTGCGGCGCGGATCCGCTGCGCGCTCGAGCCGGTCGCATCGTGTCCTTCGACTGAAGCGCCGGGCTGGCTGCCTGTCATTCGACTATCAAGTGGCGACCGTCTCAAGGCTGCAACATCGCCGTCAAAGGCCAAACCATCGTTGCCTCCGGCCGGCTTCAGAAGAACGACGGCTGGCGCGGCTGGCATCTCGCCGGCGACGTGAAGTTGTGCGTCGGGGGTCCGTGACGATCCTGATCAGCCCATGACGAAATCGCATACATCGGCGGCCAAACCAGCGAGCGCAGCCTCGCGATCGGGCAGCGAATCGGTAACGCTGGGCGGAAGTGTATTCATGAACGAGAAGTGACCGGCGTCCTCGATCAAACGCACGTTGATGGGCACGCTGCCGGCGAGCTCCTGTTGTAAGAAGGTGGCGTGCGCCGGCGGCGTGATTGTATCGTTCGTGCCGGCCCAGGCGAGGATTGGCGTGCTCACGGCGCGCAAGGCGCCCGGCGCCTGGAAGAAACCGGTGGCAGGGGCCAGAAGGGCAAGGCGTTCGAGGCGCGCGTCGGATTCGATCGCGAGCCGCCGCCCGGAGAGCATCCAGACCTGACCGCCGGCGAGGGCGAGCAGCATGGCCGCGCCAATCGAATGGCCGACTCCCGCCACCGGCAAGCCGGGCCGCCCAGTCGCGTCCAGAGCGAGCCGGAGCCTGCGCGCTCGCAGCAAGAGATCGCCCTCCGTCGGAAGCGGCGAGACCAGTCGCGCGAAGTGCGGCGCGACGACGTTACAGCCGCGATCGGCGAGAAACTGGAGCAAAGGTAAATGGCGCTCGGGGTTCCCTCCTCCACCGACCGCGAACAACACCGTGCGCGAAGGCTGCGATGGCTCGAGCCATGCGACATCGAACGCCTCATTTCCGTCCTTCAACGATCGCCGGTCCACGTTGGGACTTTAGCGCGACGAGACCAACGCCGGTACGTAACACGGGCGCCTGGGACGCGCCTTGTCAGAGACTATTGGCCCCAGAGCTCGACGTGCGCGCGCATCCCGGGCGGCACGCTTCCGCGGACCAGTTCCATGCCCCGGATGAATCGGACGTAGCCCGGAAGGTCGATGGCGCGGCTGCGCGACCCGTCGGCGAAGGAATGCCGAAGGCCCGGCGACCAACGCTGGCCGTTGCCGAACTGGAGCAGCACGTCGCCGACCTCCAGACTGCTCTCGGTCACCACGAGCCCGACGCGCGTGTAGCGCCCTTGGTACTTTCCGACGCGGATGATCTCGCGCTCGAATTGACCCGTGACCATCGCATCTCCCATCAGGCGCCAGCCCGTCATGTCAGGGCGGCCCGCAACCCCTGGTGGAGATGCCGGACCCGCAGGCGGCGGCTCGTAGCCGGCCATACATGCCGACAAGGCGACCAGAAGAACGGACGACAGCCGCAGCATCGACACGGTTCCGGCGATCGTAACACCTTGACGGCTCGGGTGTCGGCAGATGATTTCCACGCCGTTTTGTCAGTGGTGCAGCAGCTCGCTACGCGCGATCAACGTGACTCAATTCTTCATTCGACCCGCTGCGATTCGCGCGCCAGCGCCGCGCTTCGTTGTGATCGATGTGCCCGGCGCACAGATCGGCGTCGATCGACATCCGGTTCCGTCAACTGTCACCCCATCCTGGTGATCAGTGCGTGGCAGCATGCGGGATGCAGGACTTCTGGAACCTGCGCGCGAGCACCGCGGCTTCCGGGTCGACCTTCTCGACGAAAGACGCGTATCGCTCGTAGAGGGGAGAGGAATCTCGGCAACGGCCGACTTGGAAAAAAGCGTTGGCCTGTCCCCAGATCGCGATCGACTTCCCCCACATCTCGGCGTCGGAAAAGTGCTGCTCGGCCTCGCGAAAGGCCGAGGCCGCGTCGTCGGTCCGTTGCAGCGATCCGAGGGCGTCACCTTTCGCGTAACGACCCCAGGGATTCTTGGGGTCGCTCTTGATCGCGTCTTCGGCGAGCTGAAGCGCCTTGGGGTGGTCTCCGGCCAACTCGCTCTGGACGGACTGACTCGCCAAGCCGTCGGCGGTTCCGGGAGCAACCGACTGTTTGAGCGGCGCGAGTTGAGCTTGCGACCGCGATCCGGCCAGGACTGTCAGCGCGCCTGTAAGCACCCCGATCCCGATCTTCCAGGTCATTTCGCACCTCCGTTCTGTACGTGCGCCTTGCTCATCGTCTCGGCGGTCGCACGATCTGTCTCCAGGCGTTTCGCCACTTCGGTTGCGATGCGGCTCAGTTCCGGAACGGCAGCGTTCGGCAGGGCCGTCACCTCTCGGCGGAGGCGATCGGCGAACCCATGACCGACGCCGGTCCAAGCGAGCGTCTCGCGCATCTTATGGGTGAGTACCGGCGAGTCGGAGGTCGGATATCCGGCTCGCGAAGCCACGCCAGAGAGATAGGCGAGCCAGGTTCCGGGCCGCGGTGTCGCGGTCGGCTTCAGCGCGTCGGCGGGCGAGGCGGCGACGTCGAACACGGTCGTGAGCACGTGCCCGAGCGCATAGAACTTGAGCTGCTTGGGAAGGCCACGGGCCATCTCCATGCGATCCATGGCCGCCAAGAGCCCGAGCACGCGCCGGTCGGTCGCCGTCGCATCGGCGGCGATCAACAGGCGGTCCAGCGACGTGTGTTGGGAAAGAGCCTTGGCGGCCGTGCGCTCGTCATCGGTTAGCTTCGCCTCGACGGCGTCGGCATCGTAGTCGACCTTCACGCGGTCGCTGGACCGCCGCGCCAGCATTCCCTCATGCATCGTCGCCGCGACATCTCGGAACAAAGCGACGGTTCGATCACGGGTCGGCGACGGTTCCGTCGCCCGGATCTTCGCCAGGAGGTCGCCCACGGCCTGCGGATCGCCTGCGCGAAGCTGCTCGTAGTGAGCGGAGCTGAACTGACCGTAGACCGACACGACGAGATCTTTGCAGCGCTGGTCGTCGCGATTGCGCCAGTCGGCCGGCGGGACGCCTTCCGCGTCCGACCAGACGCCCCCCATCCAGCACGCCGTCGCCAGCAGCCCGAGCTTGTATCCGGTAGGCTGAACCCCAGCTGGGAAAATAGCGACGCCGGCTGCCTGGACCGCGTTCCTTTGCGACCACGTCTGCAGAGCCGAGACGGAAAACCCAATCACCAGAGCCAATCCCCATCGGTGGTAACGCCGTTTCATCGTGTCCTCCAAGAGCGCGTCTGCCGCGTAAGTCGGGTGGACTGCAGACGGCATGCCAACAGGCATCCTCGAAGCGAACCGTCGTCTACAGGCCCTGACTGGCGCAAGAGTTGCCGACCAGGAACCTAAAGGCGCAAAGGTTGCCGTAGCTGCCCTGTCGATCGCGTGCACACTACCGGTCGCGCGGATTGCCCATTTTTTCCGCCTGCCTTGAGCAGCTCGCTCCAAGCGTCATATCGTAACGCTTGCCACCATGGGAAGTCGGCGGCTTTGGTCAGGCCGCGCACGCGCGGCCAAACGTTCTCGCGATGCGGGACACCGACAGCCGCGAACTCGCGGCGGCGAAAGGCAGCAGCGCTTTCGCCAGCGCGGGAACGTCTTGAATTCGCCGATCCCGATCTCTGTCGAGACAGCGCAGGATGACTCGATCCAGCTCCTCGGGGAGATCCGGCCGTCGGCTTCGCAACGACGGAACCGGGCAGTAGCAGACTCTCGCCAGCATCGCACCGACCGAGTCCACTTCGTGGATCAAGGAACCGGTGAGGAGCTCGTAGAGGATGGCCCCCAGCGACCAGATATCGGCCCGGGCATCGACAGTTTCGAAGTTCCTCACTTGCTCGGGCGACATATAGGGGGGCGATCCCATGATCTCGATCCTCGTCGGCTCCGTCCCAGGATCTCCTGGTTCCATCACGAGCTCGACGCCGCTCGAAAGCCCGAAGTCGATTACCTTCAAGAGGGGCGTCCCATCAGCACGGGTCGTCACGAAGAGGTTTTCGGGCTTGAGGTCACGATGCACGATGCCCATGAGATGCGCTTCCGCGAGCGCCTCGCAGGCTTGCAGCATGTAGTCGAGTGCCTCCTCAACGGGGAGCGGGCCCCTTCGCTTCATCAGCTCTCCCAGATTCATCCCGTCGAGCAGCTCCATGACCAGATAGGGGACGCCGTTCGACAAAGTCCCGGCGTCTGTGACACGCACGACGTGCTCGCTCCGGATTCCCAGGCTGGCGCGCGCTTCCCAACGAAACCGCCTAATAGCCTCTTCCGACCGCCGCACTTCGGTCCTGAGGATTTTGACGGCCACACGATGACCGAGCTCCACGTGGCGAGCAGCGACGACGATGCCCATGCCGCCCTCTCCCAAGATCTCCTGAGCGCGGTATCGTCCACCGATCAACTCACCAACAAGAGCGATCGTGGGCGAGATTTTGTACCCGCCCCTTAAGAATGGGCTGGCGCTTTGGTCGCGCCCCGGTCTACTGGACGCGGTCGTGACCGACCGGCGGCTAATCGATCTTGTGGGCGTATAGGCTCGCCCGAACGAGACCCCGAGCTCTTGAGCGCTGGCGAACATTGTCGGTGCCTGCCGCTAATGCAGCCCATGTGCCAATCATTCGATCGGCGCCTATCCTCCGGATATTCGTGGGTCTTAGGCTGTCCGTCGGCCCCCACGCACGTTGGACCGAGCTGATCATTCCGCGCATGGCTTTCGCCTGATCCGTCGACTGCCGGCACAGCTTGCGGACCTTACACGCTGTTGCCGCCTGCGACGTCTCGAGCGCGAGTGCGCGCAGACCTAGAGGGCCTGCGCGCGGATCCGCTGATCGCGCCGGGTGACGATGGGCCGCGCGATCGCCGATCGGGACAGCCCCACCAGCAGAGCGCGCCGCATCCGATCCAGCGGGATCGCGGCGCGCTCGATCGAAAGGACGCCGGTGGGCATCGGGCGATCGGCGCCGCCGCTTGTAGTCGCCACCCAGGCGCGTGGCGCCTCTATTGCTTCTGCAACACGACGGTGACGCGGAGATCGGTCGAGAGGGCCAGCGTCCCCGTGAGCGTCTTGCCGGTGCTGTCGAGGGCGGCATCGAGCTCGACGGGATATTGGGACGGCGGGCTGCCAGCCGCCACCGCCGGGGACGAGGTGCAGCTGGTGGCGGTGCACGCGCAGACCATCGAGTTGCATAGCAAGTATTTGCCGCAGTCGACTGGTACGACGTCCTGTCCCAACAATCCGTTCTCTCCGTCGCACATCTGAGCGGCGGTTCCGGCGTTCGACTCGACGCCACCGGGGGGAAACGGACACGCGAAGTACATCATCGTCCCGCTGGCGGCGTCAGCCGCGCCGGCCCCCCCGTCGACGGGGGCCCACCATTGCACCTCTACCCCCGGAAGACCCGGAAGACCCGCGTCGAAGGTGGTCTCAGCCACAAACGCGAAAGGTGTCTGGAGGGCGCACCAGGCGGCGTAGTAATCGTTGGGCTTGATCCCGACCTGAATTCGATTCGTTTGAACCTGAGCGCCATAGATCGGATACAGGACCCCTTCCCACACGGGGGGAGTGGGGGTCTCCTTCGTGTCTTCGTTGCCCGGCGGGTAGCCCAGATTCGGGTCGGTCGGCGGGGCCACCAACGCCTGGTTGCCGACCTCCAGCGTCCCTTGTCCATTCGCCGCAATCGTCAAGCGGACGCGGTCGGAGCCGTCCGGGGTGAAGGTGTAGGCCTCGGCGTAGCCGTCCCAGCTCGCCGCGTAGTCGCTGAGCTCCGAACCGACGACGGCGGTGTTGCCGATATTGACGGCGCCGCCGCCCGAACAGGCGGCCGAAAACCCTGCGCCGCACAAGAGAGCTACAAGCGCGCGCGATCCGACGTTCTTCATCATCATTCTGACCTCCGAGGCAGTGAGTCTCCGGTTGCGGGCGAATCCGTTGGCGCGCAGACCTGTTCGACTCGGGCGCGGTAGACGCTGGCGGGGTGGCGCTGGGCGAACTCCTCCGCCATGTCGACGCCGAAGGGGTGGTCGCCGCGGGCGCAACGGGCGGTCGTGGCGGCGGCGTCCCGCTCTTCGGCCAGCTTTCCGTTCGGGACCTGCCGATCCAGCTCCTGCAGAAACGCCAACGCCAGCCCCGGGTTGCCGTCGCGGAGCGCGCGCTCGGCGTTGCGCAGCGCTCGCACCTCGGTGGCCAGCAACTCGGTCGTCGATGGCGTCTGCGTCTCGGCGACGCGGCGCGGGTTTCGGGCGGCGTCGCGATGGGACGTAACGAGCGGTAACGGCGCGAAGGGTGGCGTCCCGGTCTGGTCCGCCGCCGTCGTCGCAACGGTCGGTAGCTTCATCTCCCCGGTTGTGTCGCGCGCGGGCGACCAGGAGCCCGCGAGCCCGCGCGCCTCGGCCGCGTGCAGAC
>CAYTTF010000226.1:0-8048 GCA_964440665.1 uncultured Myxococcales bacterium
CGCGCAGCTCGCCTCGCAGACGTTGGTGGCGTTGATGTGCAGGTTGCGGTTGAAGAAAGTGCGATCGCCGTGCAGCCGCTCGCGCACCTCGTTGGCCAACGCGCCGACCTCCAGCAGGTTGGGGTGCCGGTAGAGCGTCACACCGTCTTCGAGCGTGAGCGGCTCGCCGCTGCGCGTTTTGTCCCGGATGCTGGCGAGATTGGATTGGACGGTCACGGGGACACTTCCTCGAGCGCGCCGTCGCCGAGGCGCTCGCATGCGGTGAGACCGGCGCCGCGGATGAGCGTCGCCGCTTCCTTGCGCGTGAGCGCCGGGTTGTTGGCGTTGGCGCCCAGGCGCAAGGCGCGCTCGGCGACGATCGGGGCGTAGAGCTCGTCGGCGCCGAATCCGAAGGCCATCTGGGCCAGGCGCGGGCCCAGCGTCGTCACGTCGGCCAGCAGGTGCGGCGCTTGCGGGAGCGCCAGGCGGCAGAGCGCGAAGAAGCGCAGCGTGTCGAGGCCGTACGGCTCGCCGACCGGCGCCGGCATGACGCCCCACAACGTGGATCCAACGGACGCGCTCTCGGCAAGCGTGCCCAGGCGCGCGAGCCGCTGGCCGTCGTTTTCGCCGTCGCGGAACGCGACCCGCCACAGTACGTGCAACCCGGCGGCGGCGGCGGCCCGGGCGCTCGCCAGATCCTGCGCCCCGACCAGCAGACCGACGCCAGCCGCACGCGCGGCCGCGATTCCACCGACGGCGGCCAGATCCGCCTCCTCGACGTAGGCCTCGGCGGCGTCGCGGGGCCCGCGCCACGCGCCCGTGGACAGGAGCTGCTTCGTTCGCACGAACGCGCCGCGCCGCCCGAGACGTTCGTCGCGCAACGCCGAGGCCTGTCGGCCGAGGGCGAACAGATCGAGCGCCTCCAGCGTTTCCGGCGCGGCATCGAGCGTCGCCACGGCATGTCGCTCGGTGCTCATTTCGAACCTCCCTTGCCGTCGCTCTTGCCGGCCTCCGGGCCGCCTTCGCCCCAGCGGGGCATCAGTTGGTTGGGCAGCCCTAGCTGGTCGAGCACGCGCCCCACCACGGTGTCGAGCACCGCCTCGATCGACGTCGGCTTGGAATAGAACGACGGCGCGGCCGGGAGCACGACGGCCCCTGCGCGCGTCACGGCCAGCATGTTCTCGAGGTGGATCGTCGACAGCGGCGTCTCCCGGACCACCAGCACCAGGCGCCGGCGTTCCTTGAGCATCACGTCGGCCGCGCGCCCGACCAGATCGTCGGAGATGCCATGCGCGATGCGCGCGAGGCCGCCGGTCGAGCAGGGGATCACCACCATCGCGTCCCAGCCAGCGGAGCCCGACGCGAAAGGCGCCCGGAAATCGCGCAGGCCGTAGCGCTTGAACGGGTAGGCGGGGATGTCGCCGATCTCGTGCTTCCAAACTTCTTCGCCCGATCTGGTGAACACCAGACCGATCTCGACCGTCGACGCCAGCGGCACCAGCGCGTCGAGCAGACGCTTCGCGTAGACCGATCCGGACGCTCCACCGACGGCGACCACCAGCTTCACGACGCCACCACCATCGTCGCCACGCCCGACGGGAACAGCGGTCTGCACTCGACCTCGGCGAAACCGACGTCGCGCAGGAGCGCCTCGAATTCGGCCGACGATCGAAAGTGGGCGATCGAATCGGGCAGGTAGCGATAGGCCGCCCGATCGCCGGTCACGGCCCAACCGAGGAGCGGCAACACGTGCGCGTTCCAGATCCGATCGAAGAAGAAGCGCGTCCGCTCGGGACGTAGAAACTCCAGGATCACGACCCGGCCGCCCGCACGCACCACGCGGCGGAGCTCGCGGAGACCCGCCGGAAGATCGCGCAGGTTCCGCACACAGAACGCCGAGAAGGCCCCGTCGAAAGCGCCGTCGCGATACGGCAGGTGGTGGCCATCGGCGGCGTGGGTCTCGATTCGCCCGCCGGTCGGCACCTTCTTGCGACCCGCCAGCAGCATCTCGAGCGCGAAGTCGGCGGCGGCCACCTGCGCGCCCGGCGCGCGCCGAGCGATTTCCAGCGCCCCGTCCAGCGTCCCCGCGCCGAGATCGAGCAACCGAGGCGCCTCGCCCAGCCCCTCCAGCAGCCGCGCGATGGCCTTCTTTCGCCAGGCCACGTCGACGCCCATCGACATGATCCGATTGGCGGCGTCGTAGCGATGCGCCACCCGGTTGAACATGCCTTGCACGTCCGCGCCGTTTTCGGCCAGCGAAGCCACGGCGCTCACAGGCCCAGCTCCTTCCACATCGCGCTCACCCGCGCCTCGACGGCCGGGTCCATCTTGAGCACCTCGGGCCACTGCCGCGTGAATCCTTCGTCCTTCCACTTGCGGGTGGCGTCGACGCCCAGCTTGCCGCCGAAGCCAAACGACGTCGACGCGTGATCGAGCACGTCGATCGGCCCCTCGGCGAAGAAGACGTCGCGTTTCGCGTCGATGTTGTTGAGCGCCCGCCAGGCCACCTCGCGCACGTCCTGCACGTTGACGTCGGGATCGACGACCACGATGCACTTGGCGAACATCATCTGCCCCATCCCCCACAGCGAATGGCAAATCTTGCGCGCGTGGTGCGGGTACTCCTTCTTGATCGACACGATGCAGAGGTTGTGAAAGACGCCCTCGATCGGCAGGTTCATGTCGACGATCTCGGGGAAGGTCATCTGCAAGAGCGGCAAGAACAGACGCTCGGTCGCCTTGCCCAGCCAGGCGTCCTCCTGCGGCGGCGGTCCGACCACGGTGGTCGCGTAGATCGGTGAATCGCGGCGCGTGATGGCCGTCAGGTGAAATACCGGGTAGTCGTCGGCCAGCGAGTAGTACCCGGTGTGGTCGCCGAACGGTCCCTCGCGGCGCAGCTCGTCGACGTCGACGTATCCCTCCAAAATGAAATCCGCCGAAGCCGGGACCTCGAGATCGACGGTCTTGCACTGGACCATCTCGACCGGCTTGCGGCGCAGGAAGCCGGCGAACATCAGCTCGTCGATCCCGTCCGGGAGCGGCGCGGTCGCCGCGTAGGGCAGCACCGGATCGCCGCCCAGCGCCACCGCCACCGGCATCCGCTGGTGCCCCATCTCCTTGTAGCGCCGCATGTGACGGCGCCCGGTCTTGTGGAGCTGCCAGTGCATGGCGGTGGTGCGCGGGTCGTAGACCTGCATCCGGTAGCAGCCGACGTTGCGGGTGCCGTTCTCCGGATCGCGCGTGATCACCATGGGCAGCGTGATGTACGGGCCGCCGTCCTCGGGCCAGGTGGTCAGGATCGGCAGCTTGGAGAGATCGGGCTCGTTCTCGACCACCTCCTGGCAGGCGGCGTGGCGCACGGTCTTGGGCATGGCACTGGCGACCCGCGCCAGCTTGGGCAGCATGCGCACCTTGTCCATGAGGCCCACCGGGGGTTGCGACTTCACCAGGTCGGCAATCGCGCGCGCGTGCTCGTCGAGATCGGGAACGCCCAGCGCCCAGGAGATGCGGCGACGGGTGGCGTAGGTGTTGATGAGCAGCGGATAGCGCGAGCCCTTGATCCGTTCGAACAACAGCGCCGGCCCGTTGCCGCGCACCGACCGCTGCGCGATGGCGCTCACCTCCAGCACCGGATCGATTTCGCGCGTGATGCGACGGAGCTCGCCCCGCTCTTCGAGGAAGCGCACGAACGCGCCCAGGCTGTCCCAGTGCGCGGGCACGCCGCCCTGCGGGCCACTCTCATTCGGTCCGGATGCGCCGGCCACCGTGGTCGTCACGATTCCCGTCGTCATCAGGAGCTTCTGTCCGCGGAGGCGCGGGCCAGCGCGCGCAGACCGTCTCGGTAGGGGGATGCGGGCAGCGCGCCGAGCTCGGCGATGGCCTGGTCGGCCAGCGCGGCGGCCTTCCGGCGGGCGCGCTCGATCCCGCCGGCGGCGCGCACCTCCGCGAGAATCTCGGCCACCACGCCGGCCGGAACGCCGTGCTCGCCGAGGTGCTCGCGGACGCGACGTCCGAGGGCCGGATCGGCCTCGCAGGCCAGCAGCACCGGCAGCGTCAGCTTCCCCTCCTGTAGATCGTGGCCCACCGACTTGCCGGCGGTCGCCTCGTCGATCGCGCTGTCGAGCACGTCGTCGGCGATCTGGAAGGCGTGGCCCAGCGCCCGGCCGTAGCGATCGAGCGGCCCCGCCAGCGCGGGATCGACCGACCCGCCGACCCGCGCGCACCAGGCGATGAGCGACGCCGTCTTGCGATCGATGACCCGAAAATACTCTTCGATGGTGGCGTCGGGGTTTCCGGCCCGCTCGAGCTGGGCGACCTCGCCCTCCGCCATCTCGGTCACCGTCGCGG
The DNA here is from genome assembly GCA_964440665.1 of uncultured Myxococcales bacterium. GTDB lineage: Bacteria > Myxococcota_A > Polyangia > Fen-1088 > Fen-1088 > JADGRB01. The sequence goes on from CAYTTF010000226.1 coordinate 4,327, forward strand.
CGAGCGATTGCACCATCGGCAACGCGCCGGTCAGCGCCACGGTCTCGAGCGCGCGCGCCAGGCAGAAGTCACCGACCAGCACCACCAGGCCGTTGCCGAAGACCATCCGCGCGGCGGGCCGGCCGCGGCGCACCCTGCCGTCGTCCACCACGTCGTCGTGGTACAGCGTCGCGGTGTGGATCAGCTCGGCCGCGCAGCCGACCGCGATCCCGTGCTCGATGGGCGCGCCGGCCGCTCTGGCCGCCAGGACCGACAGCAACGGCCTCAGCCGTTTCCCCCCAGCGCCCAGCAGGTGGGCGCCGATCTGCGGGATCGCGCCCACCGGGCTCTCCATCCGCTCGGCCAGGCGGGCTTCGACCGCGCGCATCTCTTCTTCGACCAACCCGATGGTGGCGATGATCGCCCCGGTGCTGGTCGATGGCAGAGCCGCGCTCGTCACGGCGCTGATATTCCTCATAGAGCCGACCGCGGTCACGATGTTTCTAAATATTCAAAAAGAATTGAAATAGGCAAGGGAAACCTCGGAACGCCATCGGCAAGACCTCGGAAGGCCAGTTCGGGGAGCACGGCGGGTACTGGATAGATAAAAGTTTGACACACGGCACATTTGTTCCGTACCCTACGCATGTTCAGTATCGAGGATTTCCCGCACGGCAAATGTGGAGGCGAAAATGGGCTCTCTAACTCTGGTTCGCGACGATTCACGCAGCGTCCTCACGGACCGACAGCGCGAGATCCTCGATTTCATCACGCAGTCGATCCGCGAGCGCGGCTACCCGCCGACCCTGCGCGAGATCGGGCTCCACTTCGGAATTCGCTCGACCAACGGGGTGAACGATCACCTGCGCGCGCTGGAGAAGAAGGGATACCTGCAGCGTGAAGATCTGAAGTCGCGCGCCCTGCGACCGGTCGGTGTGCGGGGTCCGGTCCGCGCGTCCGGGCAAGACGATGACTTCGTCGAGGTTCCGCTGGTCGGTCGGGTCGCGGCCGGCGTGCCCCTGCTGGCCGTCGAGAACGTCGAGGACACGGTGCGCGTCGATCGCTTCTTCATCGGCCAGACGCGCGAGGTCTTCGCGCTGCGCGTGAAGGGCGAGTCGATGATCGAGGACGGCATCTTCGACGGCGACTACATCTTCGTGCGCAAGCAGCTGCAGGCCAGTCGCGGAGACATCGTGGTCGCGATGATCAACGACGAGGCGACGGTCAAACGTTACTACCCGGAAGGCGACAACATCCGGTTTCAACCGGCCAACGCCGCGATGCAACCGATCATCGTCCGCAAGCGCGACTGGAAGAGCGTCAACCTCATCGGTCTGGTGGTCGGCGTCTACCGCAAGATGCGCGTCTGATTTTACGGGGGCGTGGCTCGCTGCCGCTCGCACGCCCCCGGGCCCCCCTCGCTGCGCCCGGCAAAGCCGGGCTGCGCTCGCCTTCGTTCCGCAGGTTGCCGTGATGCTCGCCTTCGTTCAGTAGGTTGCCGTGGCGCTCGCCTTCGTTCCGCAGGTTGCCGTGAGCTGAAGCACGCTCACGCGGAAGCGGCCCCGCACCCCGCGTGTTAGGCTTCCGCCCGCCATGCAGCAGCGGTCTGCCACGCGCGCGCGTGGGTATTTGTCGCGCGGCACGCTGATCTCGCTGCTCGTTCACGTCAACCTGGTCGCGCCGCTGGCGATCGCGGCCTGGGTCTACGGGGGCCGCGAAGAGGCGCAGCGCGCCGAGGAGGTCGACGTCGCGTTTCAGGACGCCAGCGATACCGCGCTGCCCGCGGATCTCCCGCCCATCGAGCCGACGCCGACGCCCGAACCCAAGGAGGCGCCGGCCAAGATCGCCCGGGAGCGCAAGATCCCGCTGCCGGTCGCGGTGGAAGAACAGAAGAAGAAGAAGGAGCGCATTCAGGAGGCGCAGAAACGGGAAGAGGAAAAGAAGGCGCTCCTGCGGCCGGAGCCCGAGGTGGTGGTCCCACCGCTGCCACCCATGCCCCAGTCCCACCAGAAGATCGTCGATCTCGACAACGACAAGGACATTCCGCCGCCACCCGACGCGCAGTACCTGGCGCAGAAGAACAACCGGGCCGAGGTAGAGACGCGCGCCACCGACACCAACCTCGACAAGGCGCAGAAGGGCGCGGGGGTGGCGTCGTCGCCCTCCGATCGCACGGATCAGCAGGTGGGCGGTGAGAAGGAAAAGATCGCCCAGCTCGAAGAACAGAAGTCGTTGTTCGGCAGGAGCGCGCCGGACGTGACGCCGCACGCGAACCCGGAGCTGTCCGAATCGAAGGATCAGATCGACAAGCCCCAGAAGTCGTTGCTGGCGTTGCGAAACCCGGCGCCGCGCCAGCACGAGCTGACGCCCGAGACCGCCGATCTCTCGCTGCCGCGCTCCGCCGACGGCGACATCCCGATGCCGGCGCGGGCGGTGCGCGGGCAGAAGAGCGACCCGTCGCACCTGACCGCGGGCAAGCGGGTCAAGCTCGCGATCACGGGCAAGGAGTACGAATACCTGTTCGGCGCCGACGCGCAGGCCGAGCGGCGGCTGGCGCAAGCGGTGCGGTCGACGCACAAGGGGAAGTTCCAGCAGAAGCTGGCGCGCGTCCAATCGGCGCTGGAGAACTTCATCCCCGAAGTGCGCCCCGGGAATCAGACGGCGCTCAACACGCGCGCGGCGCCATTCGCCGCGTACATCACGCGCATGCACCGGAGCATCCACCAGCTCTGGGGTTTCGGTCAGATGGAAGACTGGGACGAGAAATCCGGCTCGAGCCCCTACAACAACCCGAACCTGCTCACCACGCTGGAGCTCGTGCTGAACGGCGACGGCACCATCGACAAGGTGACGGTCGTCAAGGCGTCCGGCTACCTGCCGTACGACGTGGCGGCCATCGACGTCGCGTACAGCGCCGGTCCCTATCCCGATCCCCCGCGGGAGATCCGTTCGGCCAACGGCAAGATCTACATTCACTGGCGCTTTTATCGGGACGGCCGTGCCTGCGGACCCGCGGGCGTCGACTACTTCATCCTCAACAATCCGCCCGAAAATGGCGACAAGCCGGCGGTCGCCGAACCGCAGCAGCCGCATGCCGTAGGGACGGCGCTACCCTCGTCGGCGCCCACCCCGGCGGGGCCGCGTCGCTTGCAACACCTCGATGGCGCGTACGGGCGTCGGGGTGGTTCGGAGACGCGGGTCGCCTCCGCCGACGGCGAGACGGCCGAGGCGGGCGATGAGGGTGCGCACGCGCCTGCGCCGCAAGCGCCTGCGACCTCGCCGCTGCCGCCCGCCGCCGATCCGGCCGCCCGAGCGATTGCCGAGCGCTGGTATGCCGCGCTGGCGTCCGGGGACACCGCGGGCCTGCTGGACATGGCGGCACTGCCGTTCAAGACCAACGACAAGGAAGTCACCCACCGGGCCGATCTCTCCGCGATGCTCGCCGGGCTGGCCAGCGAAGGGGTGCGCCGCCCGCAATCGATCCAGCTGGTGACAGCCGCAAGGCTCCGCGCGGCCATCGGCAAGCTCCCGCCGAATCTGGACGATGGCGGCACCGGCCAGCTCTACGCGGCGGTTCTTGGCGGCCCAAACGACATGCTGATCCTGGTGCTCGGCCAACGCGCCGGTGTCTGGAGAGCGATCGGTTTGGTACGGCGCTAGGCGGTTGGCGCGCCGACGCGATCGCCAGGAGGGCGTTGCCGTAAGGCAACGGTGAGCGAAGCGAACCATGCCCGACGCCGTGC
>CAYTTF010000227.1:0-8043 GCA_964440665.1 uncultured Myxococcales bacterium
ACGCGTCCTCGCCGCCCGAGAACGTCGTTCCGTAGGTACCGAATGGTACCTGCGTCATGTCCGGCGCCGCCCCGTCTACGAGCGCGTAGGTGAAGTTGGTGATGACGCCCGAAGCGTCGGGCGCGGGACAGGCGATGCCGGTGTTCGTCGCGTAGCCGCTCGTCCCGCCCGAACCCGTGGTCCCGCCCCCGCTGACTGTGGTGCCGCCGGTCCCGACGCCACTGCCACCCGTCCCGGCGCCACTGCCGCCGGTCCCGGTTGGGTTGGCCGCTTGAGTCGTGCAGGCGACAAGCCCGCAGCCGACGAAAAGAACTCCCAAAAGATTTCCAAGTCGAAGATTCGTGCTCATGAAAATTGCTCCCTTCCTTTGCTATTCAGCCCCACGGTCACCCTCGACACCCTCGAGGCGTAACACGACTCGTTTCGCGATAAAATTGCGTTCACTGCCCTCTTCCATCCTGCGGCGTATCGACGCCCGCGTCGCCACCGGTCTTCTTGCGATAGAAGCCGAGATGGCTGAGCCAGAGGTTCATGTCCGCCTCCGGCGGCATGCGGAACGTGAGGCCCATCAGCGCGGAGGTCAGGAGGTGCGTTCCGGGCGACGACTCCGTGCCGGGAAAATGGGCATTGGGCACCCGATTCGGCTCGGCGAGTTGGCGGAACTCCGTGAAGGGGAAGGTGTAAAATTGCCACCCGGACGTTACCTGCGGCACGACGTAGTAGCTGTTTCCGCACGCGTCGGCCGGTGGCGCGGTGGTGGTCGCGCCCCCGATTGGCAGGCCGGTGGTCGTGTCGATGCCGTACCCCACCCCGCTGGTTCCCCCGTCGGGCATGCAATAGTTCTTGCAGACCACCGAGCCGCCATCTACCGGGCTCGGTGCCGTGCCGGCGTCGAGGCTGCAGGTCGCGGGCATTGCCAGGTTCTCCGTGTTCGTGTCGTCGAGCAAGGCGGTGAAGGCCTTGGTCGTGTTGCCTGGAGAGCGCGCCCAGAACGACAGCCCCTGGTAGGCGGATTCGTCCCTCGGTCCGAAGGCGTAGATCCCGAACAACGAGCCCCAATCGTCGTTGTGGTACGAGTGGAGCAGGAGAGCAGTCGTGCTGCCGCATCGAGCGCCGTCCGTGAGGGGCTGCACTATCGGCGTCGTAGACACGTCGGCGTCGGGGTGGTCGCCGGAGCCATAGAATTGGAGCGACGCAGTCGTCGTGTCGAAGCTGTAGATATATTGGAAGTCGTACGCGGAGTCGGCGTTGCAGTCGATGGGAACGTTCTTCAGCGTCGGATAGGCATTGCACCCGAACGCGCCGCCAAGAGCGAGGAGGGCGAGCCCAACCGATGTCCGCCCGACGCTCATGACACGCCTACCACCAGATGGTCCCGGTCAAGGAGAAGACCTGACGATCCGGGTTCACTTCGAGGACCGGAGGATACCCCGTCAGGGCCTGCACACTGCTGCCGTACACGAAGTAGGCGTACTGAAGCGCGATCTCGTTGCGGCTCCTCCAGCCCGTGTGAAAGAGGAGGCGTGACGCGAGACTGGTGAACGCCTGCTTCGAGTCGCTGTTGTCTTCCCGCACGTGATCGAACCGTTCCGATACGCCCATCCAGGACTGGAAGGTGTAGGTCGCCTCGACGCCCGCCTTCAGCTTGAGCACGCCGTCTTGCGTGGGGTCCTGACTGCTCACCTTCGCCCCAACGCCAAACAAGCTGATGAGGACGTCCGGGGAGTTGCCCGTGTACCACTTCCCGAAAACCAGCCTCGCGATGCTGAGATCGTACTGGCCGCCGAAGATGGTTAGAGAGCCGTTGCCGTTGCTCTGCGCACCGAGGTAGTTCGCGACGAGCTCCGGACCTCCGCGCGCGTTCAGGATCTCGATCGCACCCGACACCGTCGAGGCGTTGGTGGCCCAGGTGTGGGCCGCGCCGAAATACAGGTGGCCCGCCCGCCCCGCGGTGAGGTTGACGTCGGCTCCGAGCACCGTGATCCGTCCATCTGGGACCTGCCCTCCACCTCCATCCGCGAGGTCGTCCTGCGTCCAGGCGGTCAGGTAATGGAAGCCCAATCGAAGGAGTTGAGAATAAGCGAGGCCGAGATGCGCGTGGTTGACGAAGGTTGCGCCCACATTGGCGTTCGCGAAGTCGTTCCAGCCCGCCGGCACCAGACCGATCGGGGGACGCCCCATCTGGCCACCCAGCCCCTGCTCGAACATGAGGAAGAGATCGGCGCCGAGCTTGAGGCTCCCCGTGATCGTCTCACCGATGGTGTTCGTCCGCGCGATGAGCGGCGTGCCGTAGCGTCCGGCGTCGTAACCGCCCATCGCGCCGTATCGGCCCGTCAGGGCGCCGACGTTCACCTGTAAGGGGATGCTGAGCCATTTGGTGAGGTTCACCGTCAGGTAGGCGTCGTTCACGCCCATCTGGGCGACGGGGTCGTAGTACCCCGCCGCGTCTATGGCGCTCGTGCCCGCGACGATGACCGTGGCGGACACCGTCGAGTTGCCATAGATGAAGTTGAGCTGCAGCCAGGGGCTCGGCACAACGCCCGTGTACTCGAAGTCCCGGAGATCCTGGGGAACGAGCGGCGGCGAGTGCAGGACCAGGCTGCTCTGCCCGGGTTGCGGGTCCGGGCGATCGTGCACGCCGAGGGTGGCGGGCAGCAGCAGGTAACCGTGGAAATCGAGGACGTACTCCTTCGACTGGGCCGGTTGGACGCCGAACGGGACCGCGGGAGGCGGGCTGGGGGATTGGGGCTCACCAGGATCGAGGCCGAGCCTCGGGACCCCGACATCCGCGTTGCCATCCGCCCTCGCGAGCGCGGGCGCGGCGAGCAGAGCGAGGAGAATGATCGCCGAACGCTTATTTGCCGAAAGGACGGGTTTCATCGTCGTCGAGTGCTTTCGGTTCATTAGAAGGTCATGTAGCCGCCGAGCGCGATCATGTTACGGTCGAGCGGCTGGGCCGTGTTGGGGTCCGCGGCCAGGCTGTAGAATCGCCGGCCGTAGATCAGTTGAATGCGGTCCGTGCTGAGCCAGTCGGAGTGGAAAGAAATGCCCGGGTTGAGGCTGTAGACGCTCCAGGTTCCGATGTTGGTGTACCGGTCTTCGCCGTAAGCCTGGAAGGTCAGGCTGAACAACGACGTCATGCGGTACTCGGTCTCGAGCCCGCAGTAATACCCGTTCATGTTCTTGTAGTTGGGATCGTCGGTCGCGACGGTCCGCGTGAGCATCGCCGCGATGGCGATCCGCAAGTCCGGCGCCTGGCCGGTGAAGGTGCGCGGCGCCCAGAGAATGCTCGAGAGACTGAAGTTGTACTCCGCCCCGATCACGGCGACTTTGCCGTTTCCCCCGCTCTGCGGCCCGAGGAACTTGTTGATCAAGTCCTTGGCGCCTTGCGTGAAGTCGACGCCCCACCAGACGCCGTCGCTGACCGATGCGGCATGCACGAAGTCGTAAACTCCGCCGCTCAGCCCGACCTGTCCCCAGGGGTAGCTCTGCCAGCGCGCCTCGCCGATATAGGTGTCCATTCGCCCGTCGTGCGGCGGCATGCGCAGGAAGGTCAGCAGGTACTTGCGGTCGTCCGTGCCGTGGTCCGACGCATAGTGCAGCTTGAAGGTGTACTGATTCTTGAGAACGATCCCGAGGTGGGCGTGGTGCACGTAGTTCGACACGCCCGTCTCGATATAGGAGTTGTAGTTGCCGCGGGCGAAGTCCTCGGGCACGCCGGGAACGACCAAGAGACCCTGCGTGAAGCTGACGCGCGCGTCCCGCGTCAGGTCCCATTCCCCGTTGGTCGTCTCGCCGTAACCGCGCAGCGCCAGCATGGGCCCGAAGATGCCCCACCCCCACTGGCCAGGTCCGGCGTACACCTCCGTGATCGCGCCGACGCGGAACTGCAAACGCAGTGTTCTGATGGGCGCCGGCGTCAAGAGCAGGTAAGCCGTGCCGAAGGCCGGCCCCGCCCCCGTATTCGCATAGCCCTGGAGCACCTCGCTGTTGACCCGGTAGTAGTAGCTGACGTAGGCGGTCACCACCGGGGTGCCGTATTGCAGATTCAGGCTGCCGCCCGCCCCGCCCCAAAATGGGATCTTGCCCGTCGAGAGCATCGGCACGTGAAGCGGGGTTCCGGAATAGCCAGGCGGCGGATTGCCTGGTCTCTCCCCGATCCCGACGGCTTCCCACCCGAAAAACCGGCCGCCGATTCGAAACGACGAGGATCGGGCGTCTGTCGGCGCGCCGAACGAAGGCGCCCTCCCGCCCGCTGCAGGTGGTACGGGCGGCGCCTCCGGTGACAACCCCAGACCGGGCGGCGTCGGCGAGCCCGGCAAAGAATCGGTCGGCGCGGCCGGGGTGATCGCCTCGACGGGCGTAGCGGGCGCAGCTCCGTCGGCGCGCGACGTTCCAGACACGAGAAGCAGCGCCACGGCCAGGACGGATAGGACGGATGCGCAACGGAATTGCATGCGAGCCGTCAAGGGGCGACCAGGGGGCGGGCTTCTCGGGCCGGCCGCGCGAATCGAAGACGAATACCGGAGTGGGTAGGATCAAGTCTCAAAGGCGGAAAGGGGTAAATGTTCTCTAGGGTCGGGAGGCAACCGGAACCTCTCATAACATTGTCGCCAAGCCCAACAAAACCATTCTCGCCGCTCCGAATGGAATACGCATTCCGGGGGCGGGATGGCGCCGCAGAGCGGCGCGTGGCGACCTACGCCGAGTCGCCGTCAGCGTTTTGGAATTGGTATCGAGGCCGCATTTGCAGGACCGATGCCGCTCTGTGGAAGGCTCGCTCCCTGTGCCGCGAGCAGGAAGCCGACCACGGCCCAGTAGTCGCCATCCTTGAGCCCACTCGCATGTGACTTGGGCAAATGCGTGGTCGTGAAGGTGTACAGATCCTGGGCGTTTCGGAACGGGTCGCGCCATGCCGCACCCGCGGGCCGCGACTGCGCCTGGATCTGGATCAGCTGGGGGTCGGTAACGGTTGGGTCGCCCACGCCCGAGGTGCGCGGATACTCGGGCAGGGCACCGGGCCCCAGGATCGCCCCAGCGTTCGCGAGTCCCTCTCCGCGCTGGCCGTGGCAGCTGGCACACTCATTCGCGAACACGGTCGCTCCCTGCCCGGCCTGGTCGCGCGCCCGCGTGAGATCCTCGGTCGTGGCGCCCGTCGGGATGCTCGCGCACCCGAGCCAGGCCAGGCCGCAGAGCAGCGACGGTCCTGCATGAGCAAATCGATACGCCATCGAAGCCATCCGTTTGAGCGCGGCGGATACTACTCCGTTGACCGCGGCCTCGTGTAGTTAAATTCCGCACGGCACGCCTTGATTTCCTCTGCGGATTTCGCCGGCTCCAGGTCGGTGATCGCGCCGCTCGGCTCCTCTTCGCGCGCCGAAAGGACGACCCGGCCCGACTGCCCGTCGGCAAAAATATCTCGCCGAATTTCGTAGTGGGCACCCGCCTTCATGTGAATGGCGTAGGTCGCGTTCGGGAACTGTCCGGTCCAATACATGCCACCCGACAGGTTGTTCCCATCTGCGATCATCCGGCGATCCAGCTCGACGACGTGACACCCCGGCAATAGCTCGAACCGCCCGCCCTGATCCACCACGTCTTTCCCGTCGATCGTCGCGATGGGACCGTCCACTCGGGCGATCTGGTTGGGCGGCAGCCGGGTCGTCGCGCTGTTGGGGTAAAGCGGCACCCCCGGCGCTTCGACCCCGGGGTGGCAGGCAAGGCCCAGCGTGGCGACGGCGAGTGTCAGGAATGCCCAACGTTGATACCGCAAGGAACGAATCGTCTGGCCCATCTCTCCTGCAATCTACACGGTCGACGAATCGGTCGTCGGCCACGTGACGTTGCCCGGCGTTACATCTTCACCTCGACCGCGGCCCCCCCGTACCGGACTGTCTTGTCCGTCTTGGGCGTAAACGAGAACCCAACCGGTTTGCCCTTCGACACGACGACCACGTCGAACGTCCGTTCCATCGGCATGCCCGGGAACGCGCCCTCGCGTTTTCCTATCGTGAGCGTCCGGCTGGCGTCGTTCCAGCGGATCGGGATGCGCGCGAACGCGCCCTTTTCGTAGCCGTAGGTCAGGCCGTCGTCTTCATACAAGGTGAACTCGCCGTCCGCGCCCGCGTAGACCCACAGCAGGATCGGGTCGGCGGGCTTCTCGTCGGTGTAGGCGATCTCGGGACCGGTCGGAACGATCGCCCCGGCCCGAACGTGGACCGGCATCGAATCGTACGGCGCGTGTACGTCGATCGTCTTGCCGGCGGCCACGCTCGCCCCACTCCAGAAGTCGTACCAACCCGCCGCGTGCGGCAAGTACACGGATCGGCTCCTCGCCTTGTACGTGGTCACCGGGCTGACCAGGAAGGCCGGCCCGAACATGTATTGATCGTTCACGTCGCGCGCCTTGGCGTCGCCGCGGAAGTCCATGACCAGCGGCCGCATGATCGTGCTGCCCTCGTGCGTGACGGCGCCCGCCAGCGAGTAGACGTAGGGGAGCAGGCGATACCGGATCCGATCGAAGCTCAGCTCGGCCTTGTAGGCGGCGTGGTATTCGCCGCCGAGCTCCCACATCTCGCGCTTCGGCGCCTCGCCGTGCACGCGCAGCAGCGGCACGAACGTCCCGAACTGGAACCAGCGGACGTTCAGCTCGCGCCACTCCTCGGCGTCCTCCTGCGTCGGGTGCTCCGCCGCGAAGCGCGCCGGAACGGCGAAGCCGCCGATGTCCATACTCCAGTACGGGATCCCCGAGACCGACAGGCTGAGCCCCGCCGGGATCTGCGCGCGCAGCGCCGTCCAGGTCGAGGTGATGTCCCCCGACCAGACCGCCGCGCCATAGTGTTGCTGACCCGCGAACGCCGAGCGGGTCAGGATGAACACGCGCTGGTCCGGCGCCGCCGATCGCTGCCCCTCGTAGACCGTCTTGCTGTTCACGAGTGAGTAGGCGTTGAGCATGCGGGGCCCCGAGCCGAGCGCCGTCGGGTTCATGTGGGTTCGTTGCCCGTCGAGTGTCGGCGTGGGCAGCAGGTCCGGCTCCGGCGCGTCCAGCCACCAGGCGTCGACGTGTTTGCGAAACAGCGTCCGTTCCATTTGCGACCAGAAGAGCTTCCCGGCCTCGGGATTGAAGGCGTCGTAGAACGTGTACGGATATCCGCCGTCGCCGACCCAATCGCGCAGCCCTTCACTCAGGTTGCGCTGGTAGAGGAACCCGTGCGTGCGCATCTCCTCGAAGTTCTTGGTGCCCGGATAGAACTTGCCCCACACCGAGATCATGACGCGCGCGTGCCGGTCGTGGATGTCGCGCACCCACTTGTCCGGATCGGGAAAGCGGACCGGGTCGAACTCGTGCGAGCCCCAGCTGTCTTCCTTCCAGTAGAACCAGTCCTGCACGATATTGTCGAAGGGGATGCCGCGCGAGCGAAAACCGTCGACGGCGTCGAGGCTCTGCTTCGAGGTCTCGTAGCGCTGCCGGCTCTGCCAGAGCCCCAGGGCCCAGCGCGGGATCATCGGCGCCTGGCCGGTGATGCGCCGGTAGCCCGCGACGACCTTGTCGATCTCGGGACCGTAAACGAAGGTGTAGTCGATGCCGTCGCCGACCTCCGACCAGAGCGAGGTGGTCGCGGGGCCGATCGGGATGGGACCCTCTGAGGGTCCCATATTAGATGATGCCGGCGGCTTCCACAGGAGCTGCACCGTCTCCATGTTCTGATCCTTGCTCCACTCGAGCCGGACCTTGTGGCGGCGCTTGCCCTCGAGGTGCACCCTGGCGACGTCCTTCCACGGCAACCAGCCCTGGCGCCAGTGGTTGATGACCAGCCGATCGTCGATCCAGACCTTGATGCCGCTGTTCGAGAAGGTCTGGAACGTGTAGTCGCCGGTGACGTCGGCCTCCACCTCTCCCGCCCAGCGCACGCTGGCGGGGCCCTCGGGCAGGCCGGCGTAGATGAGCTGGTTGGGCTTCTTCTCCTTGCTGGACAGGGCGATGTCGATGACGCGGTCGACGCGCTCACCGACCAGGTGCTTGAAATCGGCGCCGCCGTAATA
>CAYTTF010000228.1:0-8035 GCA_964440665.1 uncultured Myxococcales bacterium
CTTCCGATCTGTCATGTACTCGACGTGAACGCAGAGGTCGCTGAACTTCATGTCGCTCTGCACTTCGGTGGCTTGTCCCGTTCCGGAGGGAACCACCTGCATTGCCCCACCGGCAACCAGCATCCACGTGATGGGGGTTCCGGGCATGTTCTCTTTGTGCCAACCAGCGAGGGTCGTGCCGTCGAAAAGGACGATCTTGTTGGCCGCCGTCGGGGTGGCGAACGACCACAGATCAGTCGTCGTATTGTGAATCCAGTTGCACCCGGTCGCCGCCGTCGCGCCGCCCGCGCCGCCGGAGCCCACGGCGCCACCCGAGCCCACCGCGCCGCCCGCTCCCGAGCCCCCCGTTTGAGAACCCCCGGTTCCGACCGAACCGCCCGGGCTCGATCCGCCAGAGCCGACAGCCGTAGATCCGCCGGAGCCGCCAGCGGTCGATCCGCCGGAGCCAGAGCCCACCTCGCCGCCAGTCCCCTGGCCGATCGAGCCTCCAGATGCCGTGACGCCGCCCGAGCCGGACCCAACGGAGCCGCCAAGCGACGTTGCCGAGCCGCCCGTCCCCGCACCGGTTGAACCGCCAGACGAGCTGCCGCCATTTCCCGTGCCGGTCGTGGTATCCGGAGGGCTCGCGGGCGTACAAGCTATCGTCGCGATGCCGAGACCAAATAGCGTCGTCAACAAGGCGCGAACGAGAGTCATCTTATTGTGGCTACGCGAATTATTATTAGGGCCATGTGAGCTGGTCATGAAAAACCTCATGGAAGAACTTGGATGCGAAGGTTGCGGTAATAAACTTCAGCCTGTTCGGCTTGCCAGGCGATGAATCCCGACGTGACGGGGGTCTTTCCCGAGTCCGTGACCCCCAAGACCCTGTTCACGATATGTCCGTTGACGGTGTAAACGGCAGTGCCGGCGTTGACCTGCAGAAGACACGAATTCCAGTCCGATCCCTCGCCCGTGGATGCGTTCGGGCCTACGCCGAGCGTCTCGAAATTGGCGCTGCGCGAGACCTGAGTCAAACCCCCAACGATGGTCGTGGAGACTCCGCCGCTGGCGATCTCCTCGAATTGATACGGATTGGTTTTTCCGGGCACTACGGGTGACATACAGTCGGCATAGATAGCAAAGACATCTCCAGTACTGCCCCACTTGTTCTGAAATTCGATGGCCGATGGCCAAACCTGGGTCTTGTCACCGTGGATTTGCCAGAACACGCCGGCGTCTCGGGGGAACATGGTCAAGTCCGTCCCGCGGCCTGTCGCATCGATCTGGAATTTCTTGGTGCCCCATTTGTAGTCCCACGACAGGTTGTACTTCCCGTACGAGGCGACGGTTTGTAGCAGGTAGTGATACTGCAGGGACTGATCGGGGAGATCGGCGTAAACGTGGATCATTCCGTTCTCGGGCTTGAAGATCATCTGCGCGGCGGCGCCCGTCACCAGCATTCCCGGCGCGTTATTCGCAAACGTCGTCGCTTTGTAGACGTTGAAGCCCGTCAAGTCGGTGCCGTTGAAGAGATCGACGATTGCCGGGCCGCCACCCGCTCCCCCGGCGCCGGCGCTGCCGGAGACCGCGCCGCCGGATCCGGTCGCGCCGGTCGTGCCGGCCGCACCACCTCCGGAGCCGGCACGGCCGCCGCCGGCCGCGGAGCCTCCCGCAGGATTTCCCGTGCCGGCCGAACCGCCGGACGCCGCAAGGCCGCCCGTTCCCGCGCCTGCTCCCATGCCTCCGGCGCCCGAGGCTGCCGCGCCACCCGTCCCCTGGGAGACCGTGCCGCCGGTGCCAACACCGCCCGATCCCGAATTGGTGACGCCACCCGTTCCCGACGCGGCCGTCCCGGCCGAACCACCGCTCCCAGGACTGCCACCCGCCTGCGCCGTGCCCCCTGTTCCACCCGGTTGGCTCCCTCCGCTCGAGCAGCCGAGCAATCCAAGCGCGCCAGAAGCGCCGAACGCGCCGAGCGTAGCCGCTCCGATGGCGATCCCGAACACGAGCTTCGAGCAGAGATCGGCCGCAGCACTACGGATTGCGCCCCGCATCGGAATAGAGTCCTAGGGCACGAATAATTAGGCAAGCTTAAAGCACATCCGCGCGAGCGGCGTTATCGGCCGAAGCTCATCAGCTCGTGCCGGCGCAGATGGCCTGCCCGCACACGGGACTCCCGGTCGCTCCCATGAACGAACAGCCGCCGCTCGCGCACTCCGACGCGATCGAGCATGGGAGGCCGTCGGCAAGCGGCGGCACGCAGACGCTGTTCGGCAGCGAGGCCGCCGCGGGCTGACAGCTTCCCGCGGCGCAATCCGTGCTCATCGCGCAAGCGACACCGTTCGCCAGCGTCGGACTACAGGTATTGTCGTGGCAGCCCAGCATCGGGTCACACTCGACGTCCGAGGTACACAGCGCGCCTGCCATTTTCACCGGGACGCAACCGTTCGTCGTGGGGTCGCAGTACAGCCCGTCGTCGCAGCTCACACCGCTGCACGGCCGGACGGCGCAGGCTCCCGACTGGCAGTCCCCGCTTTCGCAGTAGGCGTCCAGATCGCCGCACGGGTCGCCGATCTTCAGCGTACCCGTGAGCACCTCGTCGCAGGACGGGCCCGAAAGCACGGGGCGCCCGAAAGGAAAAAAATCGCCGCACGACAGCGCCGTCGCTTCGTCGAGGCAGCGGCGAGCGGCGTGTCCGTCGTAGACAAAGACGCCTAGATTCAGGAGTGAGACCGCGCTCGTCTGCTGCTTGCTGGTGATCGCTTGGAGGCATGCGCCCTGGTTTGGGTAGCCGAGACTCGAGCTGTCAGCGGAATTGCAGCAGCTGAAGACCTTCGCGCACACCACCGCCGCTTGCGCGCCGCCCCAGTCGGAGACGGGAACCAGCGTCGGATCCGAGCTCTCGCCGCCTCCGCAGCGTGCCGCCAATACGACGAGCGTCGCGATCCGTAGGCACAGTCGCGGCGACAAGGAACGCACGAAGATTGATTTTACATTAGTCACGAAAAGCGCAGTCGGCGAAGCGCGAACCCGCTGGAGGATTGCGTCTGCCCGGTTGCTAATGGAATTGGTTTCTGTGCTCCGCATCACGCGCGTGGCAAAGACCCGGTTCAACCACCGCCCCAGCCGCGGAGCGTGCCCCGCTGCAGCCCAGCCCTTGGCGCTGGTGACAAGGGCATCACGCTGATACGCTGGCGCCTCATGTCGCGAGGTCGGCCCTGTCTGACGAGCTTGGTCGCGCTCGCCTTGTTCTGCGCCGGACGTCCCGCCCGCGCGACGATGCCCGTCGAACAATGGGGAGTGTTCGAGCTGGTGCTCAAAGGACCCAGCAGCGGCAATCCGTACGCCGACGTCCGATTCTCGGCTCAGTTCTTCCAGGAGCGTGGATCGACGGAGGTGCTGGGCTTCTACGACGGTCACGGCCTGTACCGCGTGCGGTTCATGCCCCCGAAGCCCGGCGTCTGGCACTACACGACGGTCAGCAGCGCGGTCGATCTCGAGGCCAGATCCGGCGACTTCACCGTCGGCAAGCCGCTGCCGACGAACCATGGCCCCGTGCGGATCGCGCACACGTTCCATTTTGCGTACGCCGACGGCAAGCCGTACGAGCCCATCGGGACCACCTGCGCGGCGTGCGCGCACCAAGGGGATGCGGCGGCCGCGAAGACACTGAAGTCCCTGGCCGCCTCGCCATTCAACAAGGTGCGTCTCACCGTCTTTCCAGCGCGCGACGACTTGGGCCACGGTGGGCCATCAAGCACCCCGTTCGAGGGCGCGCCGGGCCACCTCGACACGCAGCGACTCAATCCTAAATTTTTTCAGAAGCTCGAACGGCAAATTTCCAATCTCGGCAAGCTGGGGATCGAGGCAGACGTCATCCTTCACCCGGACGATCAAGGCCGCTCGGGCGTCGATCGGGTGACCCCGGTGGACGACGACAACCGTTACGTCGATTACGTGGTGGCGCGCCTGTCGGCGTTTCGCAACGTGTGGTGGTCGCTGGCGAACGACGGCGCGGTCGATCGACTCGGCAAGCTCGTGTCGGCCGACGACGTGTATCACCACCTTCTATCGATTCACGGCCAACCGATCGCCAGCCAGAACCGCCCCTGGATCACGCACCTCTGCATCCCGAGCGCCTCGTCGTCGGAAGACGTGGGGCGGGCCGCGCAGGCTCGCGCCGCTTATCACAAGCCGATCGTCCTCGACGAGGTCGAGGACGCGCGCAAGCCCTCGGCAGCTTGCGGTAGCCCGTGCGACGAAGAGACCGTCTCTCGCTTCTGGGAAGCGACGGTCGCGGGCGCGTACGCCGACTACGGCGAAAACCACTCCGGCACCGACGGGTCCTCGTGGTGGTCGAAGGCAGGGGTGTTGAAAGGAAAGGGACCCGCGCGACTCGCGTTCTTGCGCCGTGCTCTCGAACAGGGTCCGGCCGAGGGCATCGAGCCGATCGGCGACGCGCGCCAGCACCCGCAATGCGGTGGCCAACCCGCTCGTTACACCTTGGTATATTTTGGCAAGGACGCGCCGACCTCCTGGGCGTTCCAGCTCGCGAGCCCGCCCCCGGGCGAGGCCTCGCCTTACCCGCTCGCCGACGGAATGAAGCTCAGCGCCGAGGTCCTGGACACCTGGAACATGACGATCACGCCCGTGGATGGGCCATTCACTTTGAAGAAGGGCAATGGGTCCTCGTTCGTGGACAAGGATCACCGCTCCATCGCGCTACCGGGGCGACCGTACATGGCCGTTCGTATCAAGAGCCTGCCGCCCCAATGACGGCCGGGCGACCGATCGGCGGAATCTCCTTTGTGGGCTCTTCCTAGAAGAACACCGCGATCCCGAGATCTGCGCTCAACATGTTGTCGACCGCGCCGCCCGCGATGTAGGTGTCGGCGGGCTTTGAATTGAACTCTGCCCAATAGCGGATGTAGGTCACCATCAGCCTGGCCTCGATGCTTTCGGTGAGCGGCAGCGCGGCGCCGACCCGTGCGTCGAGGCCCGCGATATCGGCCCGGGGAAAATGCGCCCCGAGGCTGCCCTGCGTCTTCAGCAGATGCCGATAAGCCGCGCCCGCGATGAGCCCCACCTTTCCGACCGGTATTCGACTGTCGGCGCCGATGCGCAGGAAGAGGTAGCTCACGCCCGGCAGAGTGTCGACCAGGCCGGCATTGCTGTCCTTGAATGAAAAGACGAGCTGACCGAGGCCGGCCTCCAGGCCGACGAGCGGCGACGATCCGCGAGATCCGAGGTTGTACCGGCCGCGCAGATTCAGGTCCCAAGCGTACCAGGACGTACCGAGGGTGACGTTGCCAACCTCCGCCTTCGCGTAGTTGTACGCGAGGTGCGAGGTCACGCCGATGTCGCGCGCGCCGGCCTGGGGGCTCCGGGCGAACGGATAGAGCTCGATCGACAGAGTGCCGCCCGGGGCCACCGGCAGGAGGGGGCCATTCGGAAGATCGTAGGGACGCAGGTTCGCGTTTGTGATTCGTTCGTTGTAGTGAAGTTGACGGGATCCTAGATCGAAACCCGCGCCGACGACCACGCGCGCATCGGTGGGGGTGACCGGGCCGGCCTCACCCTGGGACTGGGCGGTCTCGGCTATCGACTGATCGCCTCCCGCGGGAGCCGCGACACCCTCCTTCTCCGCCGACGCTGCCTGGCGCAAAGGCTCGAGAGCTATCTCCAACAATCTCTTCAAGCGTCGAGCGGGTATGAGCCCCTTATTGTTGAGGACCAGCGTTTCATCGAAGGCCGCGTCCTCCTGCCCGACGAGTACAACGACCAATTGCAGCGCGAGGGTGTTCTTGCGCTCGCCCGCGACGACCGATCCCGCGATCAGCGCGTCGGCCTTCAGCGCCCGCTCGACCCGGTGAATCTTCTTGATCAGCACCGGACGTCGAGAAGCATCGCCGAGTGCGGCGGCCATATCGTCGAGCTTCCGGCGCGACAGCTCCTCCCCGACCGCCGCGCTGTCGATCGCTTCGAACCCCTCGGGCAGCGCCGCGACGATCTGGGCGCTGATCTCATCGCCGCCCGTTCCGTCGATCTTCACAGCAACGTGCAGATCCTCCGCGGCGCTCGTCTTGGGACTGCACAGCGACACGACCGTCCAGCACAACAGACACGACGCCACTAGGCGGGCAAATCGTGGAGACCTGCGAGACCAGCGAGAGCTCGTCGATAGCGCAGTCAAACGCGAGTCATGCCGAATGGATTCTTTGATCACGCGAGTCTCCCTGGGCGGTTTTTTTCACGTCAACTCCAAACGTGCCGGTCTACACTGTAGCTGTCGTGCCGTCGAAGTTGAACGATCGATGTGCCAATTGGTTTGCGACGGCGCGGCTCACGCGGGCGCGCCTGGCGGTCGAGCCATTGGCGCTGGCGCTGGCGCTGGCGTGCGCCTCGCCGCTGCTCGCGACCTGCTCGAGTGGACAAGCGCCGGCTCCAGGCGACGGCTCCAGCGCCGACGCCCGTGACGGCTCCCGCCTTGAAATTGGCGGCGCGTGCCCTCCAGACGTCGGTCCTGCAACCGACCTCAACTGTGTCTCGGGCGTCACCGATTTTCCCCCCGTCCCCGTCCTTCATTTTCAAATACGCCCGCCGCTCGACGAAAACGACTACCCCTACGCCGCGGCGAACCTTCCCCTCGATGGACCGGCGCCCCGTTCGACCGTCTATTTGTCGGCTCAAGGCAGCGCCGATCCGGAGGGGGATGCGGTCTCTATCTTCTGGAACGTCCAGGATCCGACCGGCGCGTACCTGCCGATCGATCCGGATCCCACTGCGCCTTACGCCTCGTTTTACCCGAACCTGGTCGGGCTTCACACGATCACCCTCGAGGTCACGGAAGCCCACGGGCTGCGGCAGACGGGCCAGGCGACCCTGGCGATCGACGTGCGCCCCATTCCATGCGCCGACGACGGGGTCAGCCCACCCTGCTCCGATGGCATAGCCATTCCGGGCGGAACCTTCGTCGCGGGATCGGCGGACGATGTCGGCAACTCCAACGAGCACCCCAGCCATATGGCGACAATCGCCCCTTTCGTGCTGGACAAATACGAGGTCACGGTCGGCCGATTCCGGAGCTTCTTGTCCGAGTACGTCGGCACTCCCCCCGCAAGCGGAGCGGGCGCAGCCCCGCTGGCGCCCGGCAGCGGCTGGGCAAACCTCTGGAACATCACGCTTCCCGTTTCGCAGGACGATTTCAGCTTCGCGATATCCGAGTGTGGCGGCACCTGGACTGCGGACGTCGGCCCGTCGGAGGCGAGGCCCATCGGCTGCGTCAGCTGGTATGAGGCGTTCGCGTTCTGCGTCTGGGACCACAAACGATTGCCCACCGAGGCGGAGTGGGAGTACGCGGCGACGGGCGGAGACCAGCAGCGAACCTACCCCTGGGGGAACGAGGCGCCGTCCGCAGATTTTTCGGTTTACGCCTGCCTGTTCGACGGACGGCCGTCCTGCGCGGACGCGGATCTGCCCGTCGTTGGAAGCGTCGCCGCGGGTGCCGGTCGCTGGGGTCATCTCGATCTTGCGGGGAGCGTCTGGGAGTGGGTGCTCGACGTGTACGCACCATACACCGGCGATCCCTGCGACAACTGCGCGAACGTCATCGCCCGCGACACCACGGTCGACGGCACGCCGCGCGGCTACCGCGGGGGCGACTACCAGTTCGACGATCCGTCGTCGCTGCGTGCCGCCAGCCGGTACGGGTTCGATCCCGCGTATCCCCAGCAGACCATCGGCTTCCGATGCGCGAGCCCAGCCGGCGTGAGCGCGCCGGACGCGGGCGCGCCGCCAGACGCAGGCACAATTGACGGGGGCGCACTGGACGTCGGCGCGGTTCAATGACACACGGAGAAGGAACCTCCAGACGCGGGTGCGGTCCGACATACACCCAGAACCCGTCGCAGCTTCTCGGATTCGGGTGGTCGTCGCCTTTCTTGAAATCGTCAGACAAAAACAGGCGGTGCCCACTCGAGGCGGGACGGTTTGGGGCCACCGTTACTGACGTCGCGGGCCGTTCATCGAAGCTCAGAGGCCGGCGGTTTTGTTT
>CAYTTF010000229.1:0-8026 GCA_964440665.1 uncultured Myxococcales bacterium
TGCTTGGGATCGGCGATCCCCTGCACCACCTGGGTGTAGTCGCCGATGAGCTCGTTCCACTTGTCCGCCGCCGTCGCCAGACGCTCCAGCTCCTTGGCGACGTGATCGTTCGAGTAGTCCTCGCGGAACGCCGCTTGAAGGGTGACGAAGGCGCTGTCGCGGTCGTCCAGCTGCTGTTCGTAGATCTCGCCAACCTGCACCAGGAGCACGATCCGCGCCGCCGCGTCGGCGGCGAACTCGGTCCGCGCCAGCAACAGATCGACCAGCTTCACCCAGCTCTTGCGCTGCCGATAGAGCTGCTCGAGCTCGATCGATGCCGTCTGGTGACTGGGATCGATCTGCAGGACCCGTTCGTAGACCTGTGCCGCCGAACCGCCGTCGCCGATCTTGTCGGCCCACAGCGAGGCTGCTTGCATGAGCACATCCACCCGCTCGGTAGGGTTGGCGAGCGCCTCCGCCCGCCGTTCGAGGATGTCGACCGCCTCTTCCCAGCGCGCCTCCTGCATGAAGAGGCGCTCGAGCGAGGCCAGGGCGCGGA
This sequence comes from uncultured Myxococcales bacterium, assembly GCA_964440665.1. Lineage (GTDB taxonomy): Bacteria > Myxococcota_A > Polyangia > Fen-1088 > Fen-1088 > JADGRB01. Next base: position 539 of record CAYTTF010000229.1, read on the forward strand.
AATCGGCGTGATCGAGCTCGAGCACCTCGCGCCAGGCGTCGATCGAGTCCTGCGTGCGCATGAGGGTCTCGCCCTCGAGCTCGCCGAGCTGCGCGAAGAGCTCCTTGAGCTCGTCGCTCTCGATGCCGCTGCCGCCGAGCTGCCCAACCTGGATCAGGCGACGCAGCGACTGCGACAGTTCCTCCCAGGCGCCTGCGCTGCGGTAGTTGGACGCCAGGGCGCGGAGCGCGTCGACGTCCTGCGGATCGATTTCGAGGACCTTCTGCCAGCTCTCGAGCGAGTTGCGCTCGCGGGAGAGCTTCTCGCCCCAGATGCGTCCCAGCCGCTTGTAGATCGGGATCCTGGCCTCGGGATCGGGGGTGGCCGCCACCTGCTTGCCGAGGACCTCGGTCAGTGGGTTCCACTCGCTGGCCATCTCGTGCAGATCGGCGAGGCCCGAGAGCGCGATGGCGTCCTCGCCCCGCATGTCGACGACCTTCCCCCACAGCTCCACGGCCTTGGCGCGGTCGTCGAGCGCGTCGGCGGCCAGCTTGGCCATCCGCGCGTAGCAATCGGCCAGACCCATCTCGTCGCTGGTGATCTCGGCTAGCTTTTCGTAGACGCCGTACAAGTCGCTCCAGCGCTCGGCGCGGAAATAGAGGCGCTCCAGGGCCTCCAGGGCTTCACGCGATCGCGCCTCGTGCTCGAGGACGGCGAGATAACTCGCAATCGCCGAGTCGACCTCTTCGAGCGCCTCGCCGTAGACCCGCCCGAGGCGCAGGTTGAAGCTGACCAGCTCGGCCGTATCGTCGCTGATGGCCAAACGCTGGCGCAGGATTCCGGCCAGGTTCTCGTACATCCCCTGGCTCTCGTAGATCCGGTCGAGCGAAGCGAGCGCCACCGGATCCTTGTCGTGCTCGCCGAGCACGTGCAGCAGCGCTTTCTCGGCCCGTTCGAGATCGCCGAGATCGGTCTCGAAGGAAGCGGCGACGCGCAGGAGCACGTCGCGCCGCACCTCGGGGGTCCGGTCGGCAGACGCCGCTTCCGACATGGTCGTGACGTAGGCGTCCCACTGGTGGGTGGCCCGGGCCAAGCGCAGCAGCTCGTCGAGCGCCTGGGCGGAAGAGGGATCTTCCTTGACCGCCTCGGCCCACCATTCGAAGGCCGCGACCTGATCGACCAGCTTGCCCTCGGCGATCTCCGCGAGCCGCCGCAAGAGGGCCTGGCGCTCCCCGATGTCGGTCGCGCGCTGGAGCTGCACTTCGTAGATCTGGTGGAGCTTCTCCCACTCCTCACCGGCCCGGTAGAGCGGCTCGAGCACCTCGGCGATCTCGAGCTGCATGGTGCCGCCCATGAACATCCGCTCGAGCGCCGCGCGGGTCTCCATGTGCGCGGGATCGGCCACCAGGATCTCCCGATAGGCCTCGACCGCCTTGGGCAGCTCCATGATCGCCAGCTCGTAGATCTGGGCGAGCCGGAAGGTCAGCAAGACGCGGGACTCATCGGAGGGCGCGATCTTGATCTCGCGCCGCACGATGTCCGCCAGCTCTTCCCACTGCTGCGCGCGACCGTACAGGCGATCGAGCGCGACCAGCGCCTGCTTGCTCTCCGGCTCGGCCTCGACGGCGCGCCGATAGGTGGCGATCGCCTCTTCGGGTTGGTTGGTCTCTTCCTCGTAGACGCGCCCGAGACGCAACAGCAGATCGATCTGCCGGTGGGGATCCTCGATCTTGTCGAGCTCGGTCGCGAAGAGATTGCCCAGCTTCGCCCAATGGCCGGTCTCGGCCGCCAGGCGATCGAGCTGCCCCAGGACGTCCTGGTTGGTCGGGTCGACGCGCAGCGCGCGCCCGTAGATGTCGAAGGCCGCGTTCTGGTGCGACAGCCGTCGTTCCTCGATCTCGGCCATCCGCCCCAGAAGCTCCACCCGGCGCGCAATGTCGTCGCTGTGGGCCTGCATCACCTCGTAGACGGCGATCACCCGATCCCACTCGCCGGCGCTCTCGTAGATCGGCTCCAGCACCTGCGCGGCCAGCACCGGCTCGTCCTTGCCGGCCATGAGCGCCTCCAGCGCCTGCACCGTCGGCTCGTGCGCCGGATCCATCTGCAGAACCTGGCGGTAGGCCTCCACCGCACGCGCGAGATCCTTGAGGTGCTCGCGCCACAGCTCGCCGATCCGGAAGCGGAGGGACACCACCTCGCCCGGAGACGGCGCCATCTCGGTCTGGCGTTCCAGCACCGCCAGCAGGTCGTACCAGCGTTCGAGCTGCTGGTAGAGGCGATCGAGCGCCTGCGCGGCGTCGTAGTCCTCGGGATCGATGTCGATGATCGAGCTGTAGGTCTCGACGGCGCGTTCCTGATCGCCGAGCTCGCGGTCGTAGACCTGCCCGAGCACGAACAACATCTGCTTCTTCTCGGCGGGCGTGGCCGCCAGCTCCGCCTTCTTGGCGTAGACGTGCTTGAGATCGTTCCAGCGCCCGAGACGGATGTAGAGACGCTCCAGCTGATCGAGCGCGGTCCGATCGCTATCATCGACGGACAACACGTGCTCGAACACGCCCACCGCGCTGTCGAGGTTCTCGAGCACCTCTTCGTAGAGCTGCGCGGCCCGATAGAAGAGCGCCTTCTTCTCGGTGGTCCCCTCCACGATATCCGCCTTGCGGCGCAGGAGCAGTACCAGGTTCGCATATTCGCCGCTGCGCAGATAGAGCTGCTCGAGCGCGTTGGCCGCCTCGAGATCCCGTGGCCATGCGTCGAGGGCCGCGCTGTAGGCCGCCGCGGCTTGCCGGTCGTCGCCCAGATCCGCTTCGGCGAAGCGCGCTATCTTGTGATAGAGCGCGTTCTTCCGCTCGGGATCGGCAATCCCCGACACCAGCTGGCCGTAGCGGGCCGCCAGATCATCGAGCTTGTCGAGGGCACGCGCCAACCGCTCGACGGCGGTCTGCACCTCGGCGTTTTGCGGATCCTCGGCCAGCGCCCGCCCGAGCGCCTCGTAGGCGCGCGCCGGATCATCCAGCCCGACCTCGTACCCGTCGGCGATCTGCCGCAGGAGCGCGATCCGCTGCTCGGGATCGGCCGCGTGCCGGGCCTCGACCTCGTAGACCGCGTTGAGCCGAGGCCAATCGCCACGGATCTTGTAGATCGGCCCCAGCAGCTGCGCGACGTCGAGCTCGTGCTGCGGGTTCGGCAAGATCCGTTCGAGCGCCACGATGGTCTCGGGGTGCTCGGGTTCGAGCTGCAAGATCCTCGCGTAGGTGTCGACCGCCGCACCGAGCTGATTGAGCTGCTGCTCGCGCAGAGCACCCAGGCGACCCAGCAGCACCACCGACTGCGCCGGATCGTCCCCCACCAGCGCCAGCTGGCGCTGCAGGTTGTCGGCCAGCTCCCGGAATTCACCGCGCCCCAGATAGAGGCGGTCGAGCGCGCGCAGGGCCCGCACGCTGGCCGGGTTGTCTTGCGACACCACGTTCCAGGCGACGATCGCCTGCTCCGCGTTCCCCAGCATCTCCTCCCAGACGGTGGCGATGCGGGTCCGGATCTCCTCGCGCTCGGCCTCGTCGGTGACGAGCTGCGCCTTCTTGAGCAGGGTGTCGACCAGGTCGCTCCACCGCTCGGTGCGGGTGTAGAGGCGCTCCAGCGCCACCAGCGCCGACGCGTCCTCCGGCTGGATGCTCTGCGCGCGGCGGAAGTACTCGACGGCTCGGTCCGAATGTCCCAGCTTCTCGTCGTACGCGACCGCGACCACCAGCAGGAGCTCCCGTTCGAGCGGCGCGGCCAGCTTATCCTTCCCCTTGCCGGAGAGGGCCTTTTCGTAGAGCGCCACCAGCTGCTGCCAGGTGTCGAGAACGTTGGCCAGATTCTCCAGCGCTTCGCGCGCCGGCAGCGAGCCCGGATCCTCGGCGAAGGCGCGGGTGTACGCCTCCCAGGCCTGGTCGGTATTCCCCAGCTGCCCTTCGAGCTTGCCGATCCGCAGCAGCAGATCGACACGCTTGCCGGTCTTCTTCTCGTGCGAGAGCTTGATGCGCTGAACCTCGACCAGGCGCGCGGTGTCGCCGGTCGATTCGTAGATCGGCTCCAGCACCTCGACGGCGGCCTTCTGCTGATCGGCGTCGCTGCTCGACAGATAGGCTTGCAGCGCGGTCCGCGCCCCCACGTGCGAGGGCTCGAGCCCCAGCGCTTCGCGATACGACGCCACCGCCCCGGCGGCGTCCTCCAGATATTGCTCGAGGATCGCGCCGCGGCGGAACTTGAGCTCGGCCACCTTGGCCACATCCGCCAGCTCGGTCGCAAGATCGATCTCCCGCTCGATCGTTTCGGCCAGATCCTTCCAGCGTCCAAGCTGTTGATAGAGACTGTCGAGCGCCGCCAGCGCGGGCTGCTGCGCCGGATCCTGCTTCAGGATCGCCAGGTAGAGATCGATCGCCTTGTCGGGCTGCTTGATCTCCTCCTCGTAGAGCGACGCCAGCTTGAAACGGATCTCGAGCTGCTCGGACGGGGTCTTGGCCAGCTCCAGCTTCCGGTCGTAGATCGCCAGCAGGTCGGCGAAGCGGCCGGTGGCGACGTAGAGACGCTCGAGCGCACCCACCGCCTCCGGATCCTTGGGGCTTAGCTCCAGGATCTTCTGGTTGCGCTCGATGGCGGCCTCCGGGCTGCCCAGCTGGGATTCGTAGGCCACGGCCAGCGTCCCCAGCAGCGCCAAGAGCGCCTTGGGATCGTCCGCCCGGGGCACCGCCGTTTCGTAGGCCTGGGCCAGATCCGCCCATGCGCCGCTCTCCTGGGCGAGCCGCCGCGAGGTCTCGATCGCCCACGCGTCGTTGGGCGCCTCGCCGAGCGCGGTGAGCGCCATGCGCAGCGCGCCGGCCTTGTCTCCGGCGCCCATGTCGAGCAGCTCGGCGAGCCGCCGCATGCGGGCCGGCCGTTCCGCCGGATCGAGCGTGTGGTTCAGCTCGACGTACAGAACGTCGGCGAGGTGCTTGACGTCCTTGCTCTTCTCGTAGAGCGGAATCAACGCCTGGGCCGCCGGCAGGTTCTGGGCGTCGAACGAGAGCGTTTTCTCGTAAGCCTTCTGCGCGCGATCGAGCTTGTTCAGGCGGTCGCGGTAGATCTCGCCGATCTTGTTCCAGAGGTCGACGCGCCCGGCGCCGTCTTCGGACTCGGCTTGCCGCTCGAGGACGCGCACCAGCTCATCCCACTTCCCCTGCGCCGCATAGAATCCCTCCAGCGCGTTCCAGTCCTTGAGCTGGAGGTAGAGCTTCTTGAGCGCATCCTGCGCGCGCCGGTTGTCCGGCTCCTGCTGGAGCAACGCCTGCCAGGCCGCGGTGGCCCGCGCCGCGTTCTGTACCTTCTCGGTGTAGAGAATTCCCAGCTTCACGTAGATGGCGGACCGGCGCGCCGGATCGGACGCCGCGGCCACCTGGCTCTCCAGCACCGCCCCGAGCTCGGTCCACATCTTCTCGCGCTCGTAGAGCTTCTCGAGCTCGGTCAGCGCCTCGAGGTTGTCGGCCTCGTCGGCCAGCACCTTGCTCCAAAGGTCGATCGAGACCGCCGCCTTCTTCATCTTCTCGGAGGCGAGCTTGGCCACCTCGATGCGGCGCGCGCGGCGCACGTCGACGTCGGTGATCTTCTCGATCTCGCGCTGGTTGACCGCTACCAGCTTCTCCCAGTCGCGGCGCTTCTCGTACATCTGCTTGACGAATGCGAGCGCGTCGTCGTGATCAGGATCGAGCTCCAGGATCGTCTCGTAGGCCTTGATGGCCTCGGCCTGGTTCTGCTTTTCGAGGAACAGGTTGGCGACCCGCAGGTGCAGCGCCACCTTCTCGGCGGGCGACTCGACGACAGCGGCCTTCTTGCGCAGCAGCGCGATCAGATCCGGAAAGCGCTTCATCGCCTCGTACTGCGCGGCCAGCTCGTCCACCGCCTCGAAGTTGGTGGGCTGGATGGTCAGGATCTGGTTGAAGGCATTGACCACCATCACGTCGAGCTTGAGCCGATCGCGATAGACCTCGATCATCTCGCGCAGGACGGGAATCTTGTCCTCGGGCGTGGGCCAGGTCGCCTTCTCGACGCCCTCCTTCATCACCTCGATGAAGGCGTTCCAGCGCTCGGCCTTCTTGTAGACCCGTGCCAGCTCCCGGCGCGGCGCCCAGGCGGTCGGGGCGGCGGCAACGATCTTCTTCCAGGCGTCGATGCCTTTTTCGACCGACACCTTCTCCGCCTCGGCGGACGCCTTGCTCTGGGCGGCGAGCTCGGCCGGAAAATCGTCGTGGCCGTTCGAGGCCCCGTTGCCACTCGAAGCCGACTCTTCGTCCTTCTTCCGCTTACCGTGGCCCTGGCCCTGCTTCGACTGCTGATCCACTGCGCTCCTCCAGACTCGGATCGGTGCCGGCGTCTCCGTTGCTAAGTCCGCGAAACGGAGTAGAAAACAGGAGGATTTTTATAGCACGTGCGGGCGCGCTAAAAACATGAAAGCGACCGAGAACACATGGCTCCCGGTCGCTTTCCCGGCCTCGTCCGGGCCGGTCACCGCTGTTGACTTCGGGGCCCGTTATGGGCCGGACAGCGCGTAGAGCTTGTCGTTGGCGGCCTTGAGGTAGTTGCCGTCGGCCGTCTTGGCCCCGTTGGTCACGAACTTCTGGAGGTACTCGCGCGCCTTTTCCTTCTGGTCGTTGCCATGCGCGTCTTCGTACCAGTCGGAGTAGGCCATGCCGCAGTTGTAAAGGGCGTCGTACAGCTCCGGATCGTAGTCGATCGCCTTCTTGAACTCTCCCGTGGCCTGCTCGTATTGTTTGAGGTTCTTGAGCGCCAGGCCATAGCCATTGTGGCACTCCCCGTCGTCGTCCTTGGCCGTCACGCAGCCCTGAAAGACCTGGGCCGCCTCCTTGTTGAAGTCGTAGTCGAGATAGAGGTAACCGAGGGCGACGTACGACTTCGAGAAGCGCGGGTTGGCCTCGATGGCGTGGCGAAGGGCGTCGTCGGCCTCTTTGGGCCGATCTAGCATCTTGTAGACCAGACCGAGCCGCCACCAGGCCTTGAACAGCTTGGCATCGGCGGCCGTGGCAGCCTGGAGCGCCTTTTGAGCTTCGTCGATCTTCTTCGACTCGAGGTAGGCCTCGCCCAGATCGTACTGGTAGTTGGCGTTGTCGGGCTTGCGCTGGACCGCCTGCTCGAACGACTCGATCGCCTTGTCCCACTTCCGCTGCTTCTGGAAGACCTTGCCCAGGTTGTAGTAGGCGATCTCGTATGACGGGTCGGTCTGGATCGCCTGCTTGAGATCCTTTTCGGCCGAGTCGTAGAGGTTGTTCTTGAACTCGTCGGCCCCGCGATTGGCGAGCTCGATGGCCTTGATCCGCTCCTGGCTGCAGACGAAGCCTTCGCACGCCGGCAGGATCAGCGCCAGCATGAGGACGACGGATCCAGGTTTGATTCCTGGCTTGATATGACGGGTCAGGTTCATCTTCACTCTCCACCGCCGCCGGCCGGCGTGAGCACGAATGGATACGACACGATGACGAT
>CAYTTF010000230.1:0-7965 GCA_964440665.1 uncultured Myxococcales bacterium
GGGCCCGGCGCCCCCCCGACGAGAGGACGTCGGTCAACGTCGAGAGCTGCTCGGCGACCGATTTGGAGAAGAATTTATTGGCGGCGGTGTTCACCATCGCCTCGTCCTCACCGACGCTGACGATCGCCGAGGCGCGGACCGTGACCTTCACCGGCGCCGAGCGGCCGTTGTTGTCGACGTCGGCCGTCTGGTCGGTGATCTCGATGTCGACGTTGATCGCCTGCGCCGGGATCACGCGGGTCTGCGTGATGATCGGGACGATGAGCGCCTTGCAGGGACCGCGGTAGATCTGCAAATTTCGGCCGCGACTGGCGAGCAAGATCTCGCCCGCGTCGACGCTGCGCAGGAACGTGGTGATGATGATCGAGGTGAGGGCGATGACGCCTGCCACGACGCCGCCGACGAGAATCAATGACGGTTCCACGATGAGCTCTCCTTCTTACATTGGCTACGTTGGGTTGTCGGTTGTCTTGTCGTTCGACGATACGGAAACGGTGACGCACTCGCGGCGTGCGTCGACGTCCTCGATGCGGAGCCGCTGGCCCACGGCGACCGGCGCGGCGGCGTGCGCGTCGGAGAGGCGGGCGCTGAGCTGAACCCGGCGGCCGTCGCGCACCGTCGTGATGACGCCGCGCCCGTTGCGAAACGGGACCACCGCGTGCGCCTCGCCGAGGATGAGCTGCTCGAGCGGCGTGCTCGCCTCGCCCTGGAATCGGAACAGCAGATTCCAGATCGGTCGAATCAGGAACCACTCCGTGAGGAACGCCGGCACGATCGCGATCAACGCCGCGGCGGTGCGCGGCAGATGCGCGGCGTGAACCAGCGCATTTCCGAAGGCGCCATAGAGCGCGAAGACGCTGAACACGGCGCGGGGGGACGGGATGAACCGCAGGCCCGTGCCAATCATCGAGCCGCCCCGAGCGAGCTCGTGCGTCTGCGCGCCGTGGTGCCCGACGCCCGCGCCGTGATGCCCGACGCCCGCGGCGTGGTGCGCGACGGCCGCGTGACCCACGCCCGCGCCGTGGCCATGCGTGGGGATCGGCGGCAGGTGACGGTGTCCGCCCAGGGCAGGCACTGCCATCATGACGAGGCCGACCAGGCCGATGACCATCAAGGTCAGGAACACGCTCCCACGCTCCTCTCCCCAGCGCCGTTCGGGCGGCGACTACAGACCGCTACTATGTCCCGCGGCCGATAATTGTCGAGGGTGCCCTTTACGATGCGCGCCGCCTGCTGAGGTGACAGGGGCCGTGCTTCAGCGGCAGACCCAGACTTGAATCGCGGTGCAGGCGCCGCCGGTGCAAAATCCCGAGGTCGACTTGCAGGTTGTTCCGGAAGGGCATTGGGCTCCGCCGTCCGGCGTGCAGCTCTCGGCGCAGGTCCCGCCCATGATGCAAGTGTGACCGGCCGAACAGGGCAACGTCGTCGCGTTGCATGCGACGCCGCCGTCACCGTTTCCGCCGCCGCCGCCCGAGCTGCCGGCGTGCCCGCCCGCGCCGCCGCCGCTCCCCCCGGCGCCGGTGCTGCAGACGTTCCTCCAATGACAAGTCTCAGCGATGCAGTTTCCGCAGTGCCATTGCTGATCGCCGGCGCAGCAGCTCGCACCCTCACTCGGACACATGAAGGCGGTCGCCACGTCGGCGGGACACGCGACCGCGCTTGCCAGCATGCAGGCCGGGCAAACGCTGCCTCCACCCGCTCCGCCCGCATGGCCGGCCCCGCCCCCGGAACCCGCCGCGCTGCCACCCGAGCCGTTCCCGGCAGTTCCCCCGTGGCCGCCAGCGCCCCCGGCGTTTCCCCCGCGGCCGCCAGCGCCCGCGGCGCTGCCTCCACTCCCGCCGGTGCCCGCCGTGCTGCCGCCGGTGCCGCCGCCCGCGTTTCCGCCGCCGCCGTCGCTACCGCCCGATGTCGAACCGCAGCCGGTTCCGATACCAACCGCAAACGCAGCAACGAAGAGGATCCGAGGTAGTCGCATGGTCACTGGGCTCAGCAAATCTCGGACCAAACGAAACACCGCATCGCAGGCGGCCGTCAAGGCCGGCGCCCTCAGAAACCTGACAGTTGCCTTGCACACGCTGTCGGTGTCGCAGTACGTCCCGTCGGGGAACACGACTGGACGTCGATGTCCTCAGTCGAGCGTCTTGGCCGGGGTCGCCGCGAGCCCGCCGGCGCCGCCGAGGTAAACGTATCCGAACTGGCGCCCGCCAAAAACCGTGGTGACGAAGTCGGCGTAGCCGTCGCCGTTGACGTCCCCCGCCCCGACCACGTTTTGAAAGGGCAAGGTCGCGCCGGTCGAATCCGGGTTAGTGAGGGTGACGGCCGCCGCGGTGGGCACGGTCGTCCCCCCGAGATACAGGAGCGCCGTGCCGATGTTCGGCGAGAAGCCTTGCGGGCCAATCTGGTTCGGATCGCTGATCACGAAATCGGCGTAGCCGTCGCCGTTTACGTCCCCAACGGCCGTCGACGAAAAGCCGAAGGCGCCATCGAGACCGGAAAACGTCTGCGACGGGGTGGCCGACGGTCCGGTGGCGCTCCCCAGGTACAGGAACGCCGCCGCCTCCACCAGCTCGTTCGGGGTACCGACCAGGAGATCGGCATAGCCGTCGCCGTCTACGTCGCCGGCACAGGCCACGTTCGCAAATTGCAGGCTGGCGCCCGCGGGCAGGGTGAGCGCGAGCGGAGAGGTGCTCGAGGGTCCGGTCGCGCCTCCCAGGTAAACGTAGGCGACGCCCGTCGACACGGAAACGGTTCCGTTTTCGAGAACGCCGATCAGGATGTCCCCGTAGCCGTCGCCGTTGACGTCGCCAGCGCCCGCCACGGAATAGGCGAGCAGATCGCCGGGGTTGGTCAACCTGACGTCCGGATTGGCCGAGGGCCCCGACGCGCTCCCCAGATAGACGAGCGCGACGCCGAGCTGTTGATCCCGCAGGACGATGTCGGCGTACCCGTCGCCGTTGACGTCGCCAGCGCCCGCCACCGAGTCGAACTCATCGCCCAGACTGAGTCCGGCAATGACGAACGCGGGGTGCGGCGAGAGGCCAGAAGCGCTCCCCAGGTAGACGTACGCGCTGAACGCGTCGTTCAGCAGATTCAGAGTGGGATCCACGGCCACCAGATCTCCGTAGCCGTCGCCGTTCACGTCCCCGACAGCGGCCGCCAGACTCTGGAAAGCGATCGTCGTGCCGGCGGGCGTGAGGAGCGTCGTCGACGGCAGGGTGGCGGGTCCGTCGGGGCCGCCCAGGTGGAGGTAGGCGCCGACGAGCACGTCGGCATATCCGTCGCCGTTGACGTCCAGCGTGGCGCCCCAGGAGGTGTCGACCGGGGCGCTACGGGCGCCGACGGTGAATTGCCAGGTCGGTGTCGGCGTCGACGTCGTCGCCGCCGCACCCGCGTCGCCGCCGCGCGGGGTGGCGCGCCAGAAGGCGACGCCCACCGGGAGATCGTCCGCGGGCGCGCCGCTGGCGCCGCTGGCGTCGAACGAGGTCACCTCGACGGAGCAGGCGCGATCCCGACAGATCTGGACGTGCGCGCCGTCGTCGTCGGCGCCCAGCGCCCAGCGCAGCGTCGGCCGCCGCGACGTGACCGTGGCGGTCGACAGCGGCGCGATCAGACGAAAGGAAGCGGCGACGGTGCCGCCGCCGTCGCCACCCCTGGCGTCGGCGCCGCCGTCCCTGGAAACGGCCGCGTTCGAGCCACAAGCGGCGAACGCCATGGCCACCGAAAGAACCGCGAGGAGAGCCCTGGAATTCATGCGCCCACCACACCCGGCGGCTACGGCGCCACGATCACCGATTCCTTGTGCTGGTCGCCGAGGAGCTTTTCGAGCGCGGCGATCTTCTGCTCGACCGCTTCCCGGTTCTTCGCCTGGGGCGATCGCTGCAGGTAGCGGCGATAAAACTGGATCGCCTTGTCCGACTCCCCGTCGAGCCGATAGGCCTGCGCGAGGTTGTAGAGCATCACCACATCGCCGTCGATCTCGTAGATCACCTGGTACTCGTCGATCGCCTCCAGGAATTTGCCGAGGTCGTAGTCCCGCGAGGCGCGCTGGTAGTGCGCCCGGATCTCCTGCTTCTGCGCCGCGGTGAGCACGCCCGAGCCGTCGGGCTTGGGGCAGAGGTCGACCTTGAGCGTCTTGGTCTGGCCGGGGCCCACCTCGATGTTTTCCCAATGCAGGATCCGTCCGGGCGCGTTGGCCTTGACCGCGATGGAGCCCGGCGTGACCACGTGCGGAACCCCCAGCGACACCTTGCCGGTGGTCTGCCCCGCCACCTGGATGTCGACCCCCTCCGGCCTCCCCGTCACCTCGACCACCAGGTACCCGATCCGGGGGACCAGCCGCAGCTCCAGATCCTGGCAGTCCCGCAGGATGCGGTCGCGATCGGCGAGGTGCCGATCGGCGGTGACGTCGCGTGCGCACTGCTGGGCGTTGAGGTAGCTGTCGGCGAAAGCGCCGGCCTCCTCCTGCTCCAGCGCCAGGGCCCACTCGAGCGACGGCGTCATCCCCAGGTCGGCCGCGCGTCTGAACAGACCCGCCGCCTTGAGGTGCTCGCCGGCCTTGTGGGCGGCGCGCGCCTCGTCGATGAGCTGCGGTCGCGTGGCGGAAGCTCCCGACGACGACACGACCGCGCTGGCCGCCACGGCGCGGAGCGCGAGCATGCCAAGGGCCGACAGAAGTGCGAGCTGGCAGAAGCGGGTCACCGAAATCGAACGGAGTCTGCTCTATCCGAGTGCCATGCGGCAACTCCACTTTCTCATTTGGTCCCCGTCCGCCCCTCCCATGGTCTCGTCCGCCCCTCCCATTGTCCCGTCCGCCCCCTGCCATTGTCCCCGTCCGCCTTCGACCCGGGGAGGCCGCCGGCGGCCCGGTCCCGGCTGGCAGGCGCTATGATCGCCGTCCCATGTGCGCGAGGACCACCCTGACCCGGAAGCACCTTCGGGAAATCGCCGAGGAGCTAGAAGCCGAGTTTTTCGAAGACGACGCGCGGCTTTATCGCCCCCGATACAACGCCGCGCCGTCGGAGACGCTGTGGCTGCTCCGCCAGGGCGCCGACCGCCGGGTGATCGCGCCCGCGATCTGGGGGTACCTGGCCAGCGGGCGGCCCCTCATCAACGTGCGCGGCGAGCGCGTCGGCTCGGGCGCCGGTTTTCGTGAGGCGTTCGCTTCCCGCCGCTGCGGCGTCGTCTGCGACGGGTTCTTCGAATGGAACAAGCGGCACCAGCCGACCTGGTTTCACCGCGCCGACGGCGGCCTGATCGTCCTGGGGGGCCTCTATCAGAGCCCGCCCGCCTCGAGCGGCATGCCACGGTTCACCATCCTCACCACCCGCCCCAACCGGCTGGTCGCCGCGGTTCACGATCGGATGCCGCTGGTGCTGCCGGCGGCGCGCATCGACGACTGGCTGATCGACGAGGCGGCGCGCGTGATCGACCTGATCGTTCCGGCTCCCGAGGCGGCGCTGATCGCGACACCGGTCTCGACCCGCGTGAACAGCGTCCGCAACGACGATCCCGCCTGCCTGGTCCCCGCCCTGCCGGGGGCTCAGGATCCACAACGCGAGCTTTTCCCCGGGTAAATGCCGGCTCGTCCCGGGCTAGAGTAGGTCAACGATGTCCAGTGAGCCCACGCCACCGACGGTGCGGAACGTGCGATCCAAAGACAGCTGCCCACACTGCGGCGCCCCGGTCGGGCTCTCCGGGTGGACGCTGTTGCCGTCGCGCGACAACAAGCGGGTCTTGACCTGCAAGTCGTGCGGCCGGCATTTCGATCTCTCCAACCGCTGCAAGATGGCCTCGATGTTTGGCGGCATGCTCGGGATGATGGTGGCGGTCGCCGGCCCGTTCGGCTGGATCGTGAGAGTCGGCCACGGCTCCAAGCTGTACCTGGTCTCGGCGGTGATCGCGGTCGCGCTCAGCTTCGGCCTGGCGTCGGTCGGATGCGCGCGTCTGGCTCTGAGCTTGGAACCGCGACCGTAGCGGCCGGCCCCTCCGCGTCGCGATTGAACGCGCGTTCGGAGCGGCGTGCGCTACCCTCTGGGGCCGATGTGCCCCGGTCCCAGCACCGAAGGTCTGCGCAACGACGCGCTGCGGGCGGCGCTGACCACGGCGCTCGCCGGCAAGACGGCGCCGCTCGAAGATCTATTGTCCCGTCACGGCGGCTACGGCACGCGGCCGAACCTGCGGCTCGCGGCGGCGTTCGGCGCCGAGCTGGCGACGCTCCCCGGCACGGTGGCTCCGCTTTTAGACCACCTCGGCGCGAACGACGCGGCGCCCGACACGCCGCAGGTGTTTCTCCCCGTCGCGGCCGCGCACGGGTGGGTCGGGCGGCTGCGCGCCGATCGCGAGGTCGGCCCGGCCTGGGACGCGCTGGTGTTGCTGGCGGGCGACGAACGGATGCCCGTCCGGTTGGGAACGCTGGATGCCCTGGCATCGTTTGCGCGCGCAAAGGGGGGCGGCGCGCTGGTGGGGCGGGCGCGGCAATGGCTCGAGCTCGAAGACCGCGAGATCTGCTTCGGCGCCGCCGGGGTGGTGATCGAGGTCTTCGCCGACCGGCAGGTGCTGGCCGCCCTCGACGATCCGACGCCGCTGCTCGATTATCTCTCGCGGGCGATCGCGGCGATCGCCGATGCGCCGCGCGCCGCGGAGCGCTCCGACGCGCGCCGGCGGCTACTGCTGGCGCTGCCGAAGACGTTGCGCGCGGTGGTGGTCGGCTTCGCCACGGCCCACCGGGGCACGACGTGGCTCGAGAACGAATGTCGAAACGCGCGCCACCCCGACCTGCGCGCGGCCATGTCGAACACCATCCTGGCCCTCGGCGACAAGTCGTCCGGCCAGGGCGCCGCGCTCGCGCAACAGCTGCGGGCCGTCCTGGAGGGGAGCGCCAAGCCCCCCCGCGATCCCACCCGCAAGCGCCCCGGCGCCGCCCGCGGCAAGACCTCCCGCCCGATGCGCTGACGGGCGGGCCAACTCTGCCGGGGAGCTGCTAACCTGCGCGGCGTGATTCCCGAGGCTGCTTCCCACCGCGACGTCTGCGGGCGCTGCCGGCGACCGACGTCGGTCTGCTACTGCGCGCACCTGGTGTCGCTGCCGACGCGGACGCGGGTGATCCTGCTGCAGCACCCGCGCGAGCGGCACGTCCCGATCGGGACGGCGCGCCTCGCGCACCTCTGCCTCCCCGACTCCGAGCTGCACGTGGGCGTCACCTTCGACAATGACCGCCAGGTCCGCGCGGCGCTGGCGGACGACGCGGACAGGCCCGCCTATCTATTGTTCCCGGGCCCGCGCGCCATCGATCTGGCCGAGGCGCAGCTTGGCGGCCCCATCACGCTGGTGGTGGTCGACGGGACCTGGTGGCAGGCGCGCAAGCTGCTCAAGCGCAACGCCGTGCTGGCGGCGCTGCCGCAGATCCGGTTTTCGCCGCGGACGCCCAGCAACTATCGAATACGGCGCGAGCCGGCCGATCATTGCGTCGCCACCGTCGAGGCGCTGGCGCAGGTGCTGGGCGCGCTCGAAGGGGCGCCCGAGCGATTCGCGGCGCTGCTGCGCCCGTTCGAGGCGATGATCGACACGCAGATCCACTATGCGACCAACGTGCGCGGCGCGCGCCAGCGGCACGCCCTTCACCGCGCGCGCAAGGCCCGGCGACCGGCGACGCCGTCGCTACTGCGCGAGCGCGCCGCGGACGTCGTCTGTCTGCACGGCGAGGCCAACGCCTGGCCGGCGCGGCGCCCGGGCGGGCATCCCGCCGAGATCGTCCACTGGGTCGCGCGCCGGGCGCGAACCGGCGAGACCTTCGAGGCGATCATCGCCCCGCGCCAGCCGCTGGCCCCGGCGATCCCGCGCCACATCCGGATCCCGACCGAGCGTCTGGCGGCGGGCGAGACCTGGGAATCGTTTCGCGCGCGCTGGACCGCCTTCTCGCGACCGGACGATCTGATCTGCGCCTGGGGACGCTATCCGCTCGACCTG
>CAYTTF010000231.1:0-7944 GCA_964440665.1 uncultured Myxococcales bacterium
GTGGGCAAGAACTTCGAGCTTCGTCCGGAAGTTCGAGCCGACTTCGCCGGGCAGGTCGCGGGCGTCGACATCTTGGAGGGTGGCGCGAAGAGCGACGCCATCACGGGCGAGCTCGCCGCTCTCGCCTGGTTCTGACCACCGCATCACCCTAAAGACTTAAGCAGTACCAAAACGGGAGGCCTCGGCCTCCCGTTTTTTTGTCCGCCCTCTGTCCGTTGAATATGTACAGATCATGTCGTATCTTGTACATATGGCAGCCAAGCCCAAACAGACGGCCAGATCGAGGCAGTGGACGGTCGGTGAAGCACGCGCTCACCTGCCCGAGCTATTCAAAGCCGCTGGCCATCAACCACAGCGGGTATTTCGGCGAAAGCAGCCCGCTGCCGTCGTCGTTTCGCCGAGCGAGTTCGAGGAGCTCTCGGCGCTCAGGACGGAATCCGAGGAGCAGACGCTCGCAGACGCGTTCGCGGAGCTCCGAGGTCTCGAGGATGGTTTCAACGTTGGGCTCGAGGTCCCACAGCGCCGCGATCGAAAGAGTGGCTTTCCGGACGGCGGTCGGTGAGCGACACGGCTACCCCGACGCAACTTGTCGATACGAACATCCTCGGCGAGCTCTCCCGTCCGCGACCGAACCCGGGTGTCCTGGTCTGGTCCGGAACAGTTCGACGGGTCGCGCTCAGCGTCGTCACCGTCGAAGAGGTTCTCTTCGGCCTCACCCGGCGGCCCATCGTTCGCGTCCACGCTTGGTTCGATCAATTCCTGGCGCGGCACTGTGAGGTGCTGGACGTGACGAGGCCCATCGCCATCCTGGCGGGGACCCTCCGAGGTCAGCTCGCCTCTCGGGGCCAAGTTCGCACCCAGGCAGATATTTTCATCGGTGCGACGGCCGCGCATCACGGTCTAACCTTGGTCACGCGCAACGTTCGCGACTTCGACGGTTGCGGGATCACCGTGCTGGACCCGTTCACGTAGTTTCGGCTCCGCGGGTCCTCCTGGGCAGCCTGCCATGAGACGGCCCCGGAACTGCATCCTCAGCCGCCGACGCGGAGCATGTCGTTGAGCACGCCGGCGGCCGTGACGGCCGGGCCGGCGCCGGGGCCGGTGATGACCAGCGGGTTCTTGCGGTAGCGCGCGGTGGTGAAGGCGACCTGATTGTCGGTCCCCTTGAGGCCGAAGAAGGGGCTCGATCGATCCACCACCTTGAGCCCGACCGAGATCCGCTCCTTAGTCACCGAGGCGACGTAGCGGAGGGTGCCGCCTTTGGCCTTGGCGGCGGCGCCCCGGCGCGACCAGTCGGCGTCCAGGCCCCCGAGGCGCGCCAGGAAGGCGTCGCGCGGCAGGGTGCGGACGGCCGCGGGGACCAGCGACTCGACGACGACATCGCCCGGCTCACCGGTGAACCCGAGCAGGCGGCCCAGGATCAGGGCCTTGCGCCCGACGTCGGTGCCCGACAGATCGTCGCGCGGGTCGGGCTCGGTGTAGCCGAGGTCCATCGCGCGGCGCAGGGCCTCGGAGAAGGGGCGACCGTGCTCGACCTCGGTCAGCACGAAGCCGAGCGTCCCCGAGAGGCAGCCTTCGATCTTGATCACCCGGTCGCCCGATTCGGCGAGCTTGCGGTAGGTGTCGAAGATCGGCAGGCCCGCGCCGACGGTGGCCTCGGTCAGCATCCGCCGGCCGGCGCGCGCGGCCAGCGTCGCCAGCGCCTCGCTCTCCTGGCGCGGGCCGGAGAGCGGGCGCTTGTTGGCCAGCACCACGTCCATCCCCCCGCCCAGCGCTTGCCGGATGAGCGGCGTGGTCTCGTCGGCGGTGACGTCCACCAGCATCGGATCGCTGAGCGCGTGCTCGGCCAGGAACGACAACGCGTCGGTGGGCGTCGCCAGCTGGCCGCCCGGCCCATCGGCCAGCGACCGGCCCGCTTTCTTGGAAGCCACCAGCGCGGCCACGGTCCGGGGCGAAAGGCCGTTGGGGTCGAAGACGAAACCACGCCGGTCGATCGCGGCGACCAGGCGCAGGCTGGGCCGATCGGCCGCGCGCCCGCCGCGCCGCTTGCCGCCCGCCTTGGACATGATCCCGGCCAGCGCGCGTCCGATCTGGCCGAAGCCCAGCAGCACGGCGTCGGTGTAGGCGGCGCGCGCGGCCGCGCCCCCGCCGATCTTGGAGAGCTGAAAGGCGCCGTGCACGGCCCGCTGTGCCGCTGGCGCGTCCTTGGCCGCCACCACGAACGAGATGTTCAGCTCCGAGGAGCCCTGCGCGATCGCGACGATGTTGATGCCGGCCTCCGCGAGCGCCGCGAACACGCGCGCGGCGATCCCCAGATGGCCCGCCATGCCGATTCCGACCACCGCCACGGTCGCCAGGCCCGAGCGCACGTCGATGCCGTCGACTTCGCCGCGCGCGATCTCATCGCGGAACTCGTCCGTCAGCCGGTCGCGCGCACGTCGGGCGGCGCCGGCGGGAACCGAAAAACAGATCGACTGTTCCGACGACGATTGCGAGATCAGCGAGACGCTGATCCCTTGCCGGTGGAGCGCCTCGAAGGTGCGCGCGGCGATGCCGGGGACGCCCAGCATGCCGTTGCCCGCCACGGTCAGCAGCGCCTGGCCGCCGACGGCGGAGAGGGCCTTGACCGGATAGCGATCGAGCGTGCGGCGGGCCGAGATCTCGGTGCCGGCGGCGCTCGGGTCGGCGAAGGGGCGGACGAACACCGGGATCGGCCGTCCGGCCACCGGGATGAGCGCCCGCGGGTGGAGAACCTTGGCGCCGAAGTAGGCGAGCTCGGCCGCCTCGCGCAGATGCAGCTGGGGGATCACGCGCGCGTCGGGGACCACCCGGGGATCGGCGGTGAGCAGTCCCGGCACGTCTTTCCAGAGCGAGACCTCGCGGGCCGACAGCGCGCGCGCGATGAGCGTCGCCGTTAGATCCGAACCGCCGCGCCCGAGCGTGGTCACGCCGCGCGCACGCCGTTCGTCGCCCGCGTGGCCGCGCGCCGCCGGCGGGGCGCGGTGGTGGGCATCGCCGGCGCCGTGGTCGTGCTCGTCCTCGTGCTCGTCGATCTTGGCCGCGCCGATGAATCCCGGGATCACCGGCACGATGCCGACCAGACAGAGTGGGCGCAGGGTCTTGCGCGCGGCCATGTCGGTCAGCATCAGGTTGGGCGACGCGCCCCCGAAGGGGCCGTCCGTGAAGATCACCTCGGTCGCGTCGACGTAGCGCGCGCGCACGCCGCCCGCGGCGAGCGCGGCGGCCAGGATGCGGGCGGAGAGCCGCTCCCCGCGGCTGACGATGAAGTCGCGCGTGCGCGCGGTCAGCTCCTTGAGCACGGCCAGGCTCGACAGGAGACGCGAGAGCTCGCCCATGGAGCGGTCGATCTCGGTCGCGACCTCCTTGACGCCGCCCCGGGCGACCGCGCCGCGCAAGATCTCGGCGTACCGCGCGCGCAGCGATTCGACCTCGGGCGCGCAGCTGTCGCCGTCGCCGGCCGCGGCCCGCACCGCCAGGCTCAAGAGCACGTCGGTCACGCCGGCCGGCGCCGAGACCACCACCGCGCGCGGGGCGGCCCGCCCCTTGACGATTTGCACCGCACGCCGGAACGCCGCCGCGTCGGAGAGCGACGCCCCGCCGAACTTGTGAACCTCGATGACGGCCTTCTTGGCGCTCATTTTTCAGG
Source organism: uncultured Myxococcales bacterium (assembly GCA_964440665.1). Lineage (GTDB taxonomy): Bacteria > Myxococcota_A > Polyangia > Fen-1088 > Fen-1088 > JADGRB01. The sequence continues at coordinate 3,668 of CAYTTF010000231.1, forward strand.
GGGAAGATGTATCAGGATCGCGTGGGGGAGGGCCAGCTTAGCGGGCGGGAGTGCGATATGTTCTAGCCATGTCCCGCTCCACCTTCCGCTGCATCACCGGGTGCCCGGGCGAGTACCCGCTCGACGAAATCATCTACAAGTGTCCGAAGTGCGGCGATCTGCTGGAGGTCGTGCACGACATGGAAGCGCTCAAGAGCCGCAGCGCCGCCGCCTGGATCAAGCTGTTCGACGAGCGGTACCTGCGCACCACCTGGCCCTACGGCTCGGGGGTGTGGGGGAAGAAGGAGTGGGTGCAACCCCACGTGCGCGACGAGAACGTCGTGTCGATGCTGGAGGGGGGGACCAACCTGCTCTGGGCCGAGCGCTACGGCCGTGAGCTGGGGCTTTCGGACCTGTGGGTCAAGCAGTGCGGCGTCTCGCACACCGGATCGTTCAAGGATCTCGGCATGACCGTGCTGGTCTCGACCGTCAAGCAGATGATCGCCGACGGAAAACCGATCCGCGCGGTCGCCTGCGCGTCGACCGGCGACACCTCGGCGGCGCTGGCCGCCTACGCGGCGGCGGCCGGCATCCGCGCGATGGTGATCCTGCCGCGCGGCAAGGTCTCGACCGCGCAGCTCGTCCAGCCGCTCGCCAACGGCGCGATCGTGCTGGCGGTTGACGGCGACTTCGACGATTGCATGGCGATGGTGACGCGCCTGGCGGAAGAAGAGGGCGTGTACCTGGCCAACAGCATGAACAGCCTGCGCATCGAAGGCCAGAAGACCGTCTCGATCGAGATGGTGCAGCAGTTCGACTGGGACGTGCCGGACTGGGTGGTGATTCCGGGCGGAAACCTGGGGAACGTCAGCGCGCTCGGTGCCGGCTTCCTGATGATGAAGGAGCTGGGCCTCATCCAGAAGCTGCCGCGCATCTGCGTCGCGCAGGCCCAGGCGGCCAACCCGCTCTATCTGGCCTACCGGGCCGGGTGGGACAAGTTCCAGCCGGTGGCGGCCAAGCCGACGCTGGCCTCGGCGATCCAGATCGGCAATCCGGTCAGCGTCCGGAAGGCGATCCGGACGTTGCAGAAGTTCGACGGGGTGGTCGAGCAGGCGTCGGAGGCGGAGCTGGCCGACGCGGCGGCGCGCGCCGATCTCACCGGCCTGTTCAACTGCCCGCACACCGGCGTCGCGCTGGCCGCGCTCGAAAAGCTGATCGCGCGGGGCGAGATTCGTTCGTCGGATCGCGCGGTCGTGATCAGCACCGCCAACGGTCTGAAGTTCACCGAGTTCAAGGTGCAGTATCACGAGGGGAAGCTCCCCGACGTGCCGCACCCCCGCTACGGCAACACGCCGATCCACCTGCCCAACGACTACACGGCAGTTCGCGACGAAGTCCGCAGACGCCTGGATTGACCAGCGGCGGGGGCCACGGGCCCGACACTTCCATGAACGTCTGGCGCCTACAGCGTGCTACAGTGAGCCGTTTGGGAAATTCCCCGAAATCAAGGCCATGAAAGAGTATTTCAGCCCGCCGCGTCAAGGTCTTTATGACCCCCAGCACGAGCACGACTCCTGTGGCGTCGGGTTCGTGGTGGATCTCAAGGGACGCAAGTCCTCGAAGATGGTCCAGGACGCCCTGCAGATTCTGCTGAACCTGCAGCACCGGGGCGCCAGCGGCTGCGAGAAGAACACCGGCGATGGCGCCGGGATCCTGATGCAGGTGCCGCACGACTTCCTGGTCGAGGTCTGCGCCCAGGCCAAGGGACGCATCATCCTGCCGGCCGCCGGCCAGTACGGCGTCGGCGTGGTGTTCTTGCCCAACGATCCGGGCAGCCGCGCCGCCTGCGAGCACCTCTTCGAGAAGGTCGTCCGCGACGAGGGGCAGCGCTTCCTCGGCTGGCGCGAGGTCCCGACCGACAACCGCATGCTGGGCGCCACCGCCCAGCGGTCGCAGCCGGTCATCAAGCAGCTTTTCATTGGCCGGCACCCGTCGATCCCCGATGACCAGGCCTGGGAGCGCAAGCTCTACGTCATCCGTCGGCGCGCCCGCCACGCGGTGCGCGGGCTCGACATCCCCGAGAAGGCGAACTTCTACATCCCCAGCCTCTCGGCGCGCACCATCATCTACAAGGGGATGTTGAACCCCGACCAGCTCTCGGCGTTCTATCCCGATCTGGCCGATCCCCGCGTCGAGTCGGCGCTGGCGCTGGTCCACTCGCGCTTCTCGACCAACACCTTCCCCAACTGGTCGCGCGCGCATCCCTACCGGATGATCGCCCACAACGGCGAGATCAACACGCTGCGCGGCAACGTGAACTGGATGCACGCGCGCGAGAGCATGTTCGCGTCGAAGCTGTTCGGCGAGGACCTGGCTAAGTGCATCCCGGTCATCGACACGGAGGGGAGCGACTCGGGGATGTTCGACAACGCCTTCGAGCTCTTGGTGCTGGCGGGTCGGTCGCTGCCGCACGCGATGATGATGATGATCCCCGAGCCGTGGTCGAACCACGAGTCGATGTCGCAGGCGCGCAAGGACTTCTACGAGTTCCACGGCTGCCTGATGGAGCCCTGGGACGGCCCCGCCTCGGTGGCGTTCACCGACGGCATCCGCATCGGCGCGACGCTGGATCGCAACGGACTACGCCCGTCCCGCTACTACGTCACCAAGGACGACCTGGTGGTCATGGCGTCGGAGGTGGGCGTCCTCGACATTCCGCCCGATCGGATCGTCAGCAAGGGGCGCCTGCAACCCGGGCGCATGTTCCTGGTCGACACCTCCGAGGGGCGAATCATCGCCGACGACGAGATCAAGCAGAAGATCGCCGAGGCCGAGCCCTATGGGCTCTGGTTGAAGGAGAACATCGTCGCGATTGGCGATCTCCCCAAGCCGGCGTCGGTGATCGAGCCCGATCACGCGACGGTCCTGCGCCGCCAGGAGGCCTTCGGGTACACCTCGGAGGATCTCAAGGTGCTGGTGGCGCCCATGGCCAACGACGGCGTCGAGGCGACCGGATCGATGGGGAACGACGCGCCGCTGGCGGTGCTGTCGAACCGATCACAACTGCTCTTCAACTATTTCAAGCAGCTCTTCGCGCAGGTCACCAACCCGCCGGTGGACGCCATCCGCGAGGAGATCATCATGGCGGTCGACACCGCCATCGGTCCGGAAGGGAATCTGCTCGAACCGACGCCGGCCTCGGCGCGCCAGATCAACCTGCCCACGCCGGTGCTGCGCAACGAGGAGCTGGAGAAGCTGCGCAACCTGGACGGCAGTGTCGGATCAAACGGCTCGCACGGATTCAAGAGCATCACGATTCCGATGCTCTACGAGGTGGCGGCCGGTGGACCGGGCCTCAAGCAGGCGATCGAGACCCTGCGGGCCGCCGCGAGCCGGGCGATCGCCGACGGAAACAACATCATCATTCTCTCGGACCGCGGACACGACCGCGACCGGGCGCCGATCCCCTCGCTGCTGGCCATCGCGGCCGTTCAGCACCACCTGCTGCGCGAGGGATCGCGGACGCGGGTCGGTCTGGTGGTGGAGAGCGGCGAACCGCGCGAGGTCCACCACTTCGCGCTTCTGCTCGGCTACGGCGCCAGCGCGATCAATCCCTACCTGGCCTTCGAGAGCCTCCACGACATGGTCCGGCAGGGGCTCCTGTCGGGCGATCCTGAAAAGGCCGAGCAGAAGTACGTCAAGGCGGTCGGCAAGGGGATCGTGAAGGTCTGCTCGAAGATGGGGATCTCGACCATCCAGAGCTACCACGGCGCACAGGTGTTCGAGGCCATCGGCCTGAACCACGCCTTCATCGACGAGTACTTCACCTGGACCGCCTCGCGCATCGGCGGCATCGGCATCGATGAGATCGCCGACGAGGTTCGCCAGCGCCACCACCGCGCCTTCCCGGAGCGCCCGCTCCCCTCGGACAGCCTCGACGCCGGCGGCCAATATCAGTACCGGCGGAGCGGTGAGTTTCACCTGTTCAATCCGGTCAGCATCCACAAGCTGCAGCAGGCCTGCCGCACCGGCGACTACGGCACGTTCAAGGAGTACTCGCGCCTCATCGACGACCAGTCGAAGAACCTGGCGACGCTGCGGGGTATGATGGCGCTCTCCTCCGATCGGCCCGCCGTGCCCATCGACGAGGTCGATTCGGTAGACACGATCTTGAAGCGCTTCAAGACCGGCGCGATGTCCTACGGGTCGATCAGCAAGGAGGCCCACGAGACGCTGGCCATCGCCATGAACCGCATCGGCGGCAAGAGCAACACCGGCGAAGGCGGCGAGGATCCGGC
>CAYTTF010000232.1:0-7904 GCA_964440665.1 uncultured Myxococcales bacterium
CGGCCAGGGTGACCACGTTCGCAAAGCAGGTTGCGGGTAGCGAGCGCCCGGGAGCTTTGCCCGCTGCCAAGGGCGGGTCCGACGATCTGCTTCCCCTGGCGAGGATGGCGGCCGAGGGTAATCCGGACGCCGCGGCCACCCTGATTGTCCACGTCGCGGGTCCCATGTTGAAGGTGGTCCGCAAGGTCCTCGGGCGACACCACCCGGATGTCGACGATGTCGCGCAGGACGCGGCGATCGCCTTGCTGGAGGCGCTCACCACTTTCCGGGGCGAATGCTCGGTCACCCATTTCGCCAGGCGGGTGGCCCTGCTGGCCACGCTGACGGCGAGCCGTCGGGCGACCGCGCGACACCAGCGGCAATACGACCCCAACGTAACGTTGGAAGACCTACCGGGCGAGTCGTCCTCGCCCTTGGCCACCACGCTCAGCTCCCGTCGACGGGAGCAGGTTCGTCATCTGCTGTCCGAGCTGCCTGAAGTGCTGGCGGAATCCCTCGCCATGCACTTCGTGCTCGGATACACCGTGGAAGAGATCGCTGTGGCCATCTCGGTGTCGCCCAGCACGGTCTGGAGCCGCCTGCGTCAAGGAAAGCGCGCGCTCCGCCGAAGACTGGAGTCCGATTCGAGCTTGGCGGAGCTGCTGGAGCTGTGGCCGTGAACGAAATCATGAACGGTCGCCGACGGGGCGCGATGTCCGACGAGTGTCCCGGCGATCTGCTGGCGATCGAACAGCGGGGCGAGCTATCGAACGCCCAGCGCTCGGCGCTGCAGGCGCACTGCGCGGAGTGTTCGTCGTGTCGATACGCGCGGCGTGTCTTTGCCGATCTGGCCGACGGCGGCGGCGTCGAACCGCAGGACGGAGCGAAGATCGAACGGATGTCGAACGCGGCCCGCAGGTGGGCCCACCAGCGCAGCCGTCGCGCGTCCCGCTCGCTCAAAGGTCGCAGGCGCCCGAGGGCCTTCGTCCTCACGGCATGGATGCTGCTCGTGGGCGGCACGGCAAGCGCGACGGCGTGGCTGTGGCGACATTCACCCGCCCGCGACGCGCATTCGACGACCATGCTCGGGGCTCCTCCTGGTGGCGCGCAGATTGAGGGGCGGGCCCGCCGGCGAGTCGGCAATTCCGAGACGGCCGACGCCCCCGTTTCGGTCGCGCCGCCGGCGGCCACGGCCATCGAGCCAGCCATTTTCGGCGGCCCGAGACCGGCGTCTCGCGCGGCGACCGATCGCGAGACGCCGCCACCGTCGCGACGCCGGGCCCGGATGACCGGCGATCGAAGCCCCATGACGCCGGCGTCGCTCCTCCGGCAAGCGAGCGACGCGCGGCGCGCGGGCGACGACGAGCGGGCCATCGGCCTTTATCGAAAGCTCCAGGGTGACTTTCCCACTTCCGCGGAGGCGGTGCTGGCTTCGGTTCCGGTCGGGGGGCTTCTGCTGCAGACCAGCGCTCCGCAGGCAGCCCTGGCCGCGTTTGATGCCTACCTGACTTCGTCGCGGGCTGGCGCGCTCCTCCCAGAGGCGCTCTACGGACGTGGAAGGGCGCTGGCCGTGCTGGGCGATCGTCGAGAGGAGCGCCGGACCTGGGAGCGCTTGCTCGCCGACTTCCCCGACAGCGCCTACGGCCCGCTGGCCCGGCGGCGGCTGGCCGAGCTGAGGTGATCGAGCCGGCCACTGGGCGCCGCGGCGCCTGGGGCTTTGCGAAGTCGAGCCCGGCTTTCGCGTCGGGACCGACCATCGTCCGGTGGGCCATCGTATTGACCGGCCTGTGGGGAACATCGGGTTCCGCGCAGGTGGACGAGCCGCCGAGCTCGCCAGCTCGGGCTGCCGACGCCGCGGAGGTCGAGATCACGGTCGTGGGCGGCCCCCGGGATCTGCAGCGGATCCGGTCCGTCGTCCGCCCGCGACCGATCGGCGGATCCGCCCCGCGCTGGACCTCGGTTGCGCGGTTCGATCCGATGGAGATTCTCGAGTCCGTGCGTGATTCTCCATCGACGGTCGTGCACGGCTGGGTCGACACCTCGGATCCAAGACGGGTGCGCCTGTATTTTGCGGCGCGATCGGGGCAGCGGTTTCTGGTTCGAGACGTGGCGCTGTCGCGGAATTTCGACGAGGTAGATCGCGAATCGCTGGCCAGCGTCGTCGAGATCTCGATCACCGCCCTACTCGAAAACGAACGGGCCAGCCTGACCCGCGCGCAGATGCAACAGGTACTTGTCGCGCGCGAGCAGGTCGCGCGTGAGCAGGCCGCGCGCGAACAGGCAGCGCGAGAGCAGGCAGCGCACGAACCACAGCGAGACGTTCGGTCACCGCCCCACGGCGAGATCGTCGCCATGCAGCCGCCGATTACCGCCACGCCCGGGTCGGGGCCGTCCGGTCCGGCGTTGAGGGTCGATCTGGGTGTTTTCTACGCGGCCAACGCGCCCGGCGGCGGGCTCCCCGTCGCCCACGGGCCCGGCCTCGACATCGCGCTCGCCGGCCGAACGGAGGACCGCTGGACATTAGGCGTTTGGCTGAGCGGGCAATATCTTTGGGCGTCACAGTTCGCCGGGGCTTCCGTTGGAGTCGAGCTCCAGTCGATCGCGCTGCGCGGCGGCCTGGAGCTCCTCCTTCCGGTGCTGGCCTCCCAGATGAGCGCCCGCCTCGGTGTCGGGACCGACGCGGTGTACCTCTCGCCCCGGCCGGGATCGATCGATCCGAACGCCATGCTCACACCGGCGAGGTGGTCCGAGAGCCTCGCGCTCACCGTGGCGCTGGGCATTCGACGGAACCTGGGATCCCGTTTTATCCTCGGCGGAGCGATCTTTGCGGACGTCTTGCCCACCGCCGTCCACTACGACCAGTCGGCAAATGGGATGTCCTCGGAGCTGATCTCTCCCCGGCGCATTCGCCCCGGGCTGATGCTCGAGATCGGGGTTCACTGACGACGCAGGCCGAGCATCGGCGCTGAACTCGTTAGGACCGGATTGCGACTAGGTCATCACTGAAGCCGGCTTTCTTTTTGCGAGGAGCTTTGATGACCTACCGTTGGTCCTATCCAATCAGCATCCTGGGGTCCCTGTGCTTCCTCGCGGGCGCCTGCCGGAACGATGGCGCGGGTTCGAACGGGGGCGGCGGGGGAACTGGCGCCGCGCCGGCGGCGGGGTCGGCGGGGACGACTGGCGGGGTCCCGATATCGTCTGGGGCCGCCGGATCGGGTGGCGTTGCTTCGGGAGGCTCGGGCCCCGACCCTCTGACCGGAGGGACCTCCGGCGGTGGTGCGAGCGCGGGAGCCGGGGGTGAGGTGGGCGCAGCCGGCACCAGCGGAGGAACCACCAGCAACGGTGGAACCACCAGCAACGGTGGAACCACCGGAGGTGCAGCTGGCGCGACCGCGGGTGGCGCGACGGGGACCGGGGGGCTCACCGATCCGGGCACCGACGGCGATGGAGACTTCCAGATCACTTCCTATCCCACAGATCCGGATCTGACTGCCGGAAAGAGCCCGGCCGGGAAGCGATTCAGCTTCAACCAGACGGGGAGCAAGCTCTACCCGGCGACCGCTTCGCGTGCGATCACGGTCTACATTCCGGCCAAGTACAAGGACGGCACGGCGGCGCCGGTGATGGTCGTGATGGACGGCGCCGGAAGCCAGTTCCTCCGCGTGCAGGCGGGCCTCGACAATCTGAGTCAATCGACCGATCCGACGCGCCGGGTGCCGCCGTTCGTCCTGATCGCGGTCGCCAACGGTGAACGGAGCATCGAGCTCGACACGATGTCCGAGCTCTGGGCGCGCTACGTCGACGAGGAGGTCTTCCCGGCCGTCGAATCGAACGCCGCCATCAAGGCGGCCTACCCCAACTTCTCGATCACCAAGGATCCGGAGGGCCGCGGTGCCGTGGGCTGCAGCTCGGGCGGATCGGCCGCGATGATCATGGCCTGGTTCAGGCCCGATCTGTTCCGCCGCGTGATCGGGTATGACGCCTCGCTGGTCGACCTGCAATCCTCCGCGACATACCCCCTCGGCGCTTGGGAGCTGCACTCCGATCAAGCGCTCATCCTCAATTCGCCGGTCGAGCCCATCCGCATCATGTTCGACGACAACGAGATGGACAACGGAGCGGGGACCGGCGAAGCGGGCGCCAAGGACTGGCTCCTGGCCGGGCAACGAACCGCGGCGGCCCTCAAGACCAGGGGCTACCACTACCGCTGGCTCGAGGGCATCGGCGCGAAGCATTGCAGCGACGCCCGGGTTCAGCAGACCAGCATGGGCGATTCGCTGGTCTGGGTCTGGCGCGGGTATCCGATCGCCCCGTAGTGGGCGAGCTTGCGCTCGAAGTCGGGGAGGCGCTCGATGAGGGCGCCGCGTGGGAGCTCGACGCCAGGTTGCCTTTCTGTAGACGGATCGAGCATGCGCCATGACTCCAATGTCGCGGGTGGCGCTGATCAAGGAGCAGGCTCGGCCGCTCCGCTGGACGCTCTGCTTGGGATCGATCGGCACGAATGCTGCAAACCCGCCGGAGGTGCCGTCCGACAGAAACACGCGTTTGATGTTGGAGGTACGCTCCTTCGTCGATCCGCTTCGCTTCGCTTCCCTTCTGGCTCTCCTCACGCTCGTCGCCTGCACCGCGCCCGGCTCCAAGAATCCGGCGCTGGCCTATCTGGAAGATCCCGCGTTCGACCGCGCCGAGCTGGTCGCCTCGCTCGTGAATCCCGGGAACGGATACTCGCAGCTCCGGCTCGCCCACTACGCGACGAATGAGGCGGGTGACTGGAACCGGCTGCCCGAGTGGAATCCGCCGGCGGAAGTGATCGGGTCGGGCGAGCTCGACCAACCGGGCGGCGCACAGACCGTCGAGCTATCGAGCGGCGCGACATCGCTCGCGTTGCCGGCATCGGTGACCTCGGAAGACGATCCGGCGCTGGTCGCGCTCGGCGAGGCGGCCTTCTCACGTTATCCGATGCAGCTCGCCCCCTACCTGAGCGTCGCCCTCCGCTCACGCGGGGCCGCGACCCGCTATGGTCTCTGGATCGACGACACGATTGGCGTGGGAGGGCTGGTGCGCGCTCGGATGGCGGACGGGACGGGGGCCGTGGTCCTCACCTGCTCGACCTGCCATTCCGCCATCCAGGGCGGCGGTGGGCTCTCGCCGGGGCTACCCAACGCGAGGCTCGACATCGGGGACGCTATCTTGGATGCGCGCGGAGAGCCGGCAGAGCTCGCCCAGGATCCGATCGCCGCGTGGGGACCTGGACGGATCGACGTGACGACCACGACAGGGCTCGAACCCGCGCGTATCCCCGATCTGCGGCCCGTCCGCTGGCTGACCTACTTGCAGCAGGACGGCACCGTTCGCGCGCGGGACCTGACCGCGCTGGCGATCCGGATCGAGACGCTCATCGTAACCGCTGGGGAGGCGGTGTTGCGACCGCCGCGGGTCGTGGCTCTCGGGCTTGCGGCGTACCTGCGTTCGCTGGCGGAGACGTTGCCGCCCGTCGATGCGGCCGCCGGCGGCTCACCGCGTGGCGCCGCCGCGTTCTCATCCGAATGCGCGGGGTGCCACGCGCCCCCGGGTTTGACCGGCCCGCCCGTGGCCCTCTCCGTTATCGGCACGGACCAGACGCTTGGCCTCTCGGCGGAGCGTGGAACTGGAACCTATCGGGTGCCTTCGCTCCGAGGTGTCGGCACGCGAGGTCCCCTCCTGCACGATGGAACCATCCCATCCGTCGACGCGCTCCTCGACCCGACTCGGCTGAGCGGCGAATTCTCCGGACGCTTGCATGGTTCCGGCGCGGTGGCCGGACACAACTTCGGCCTCGAGCTCGCGGACGCGGATCGACAGGCTCTGATCGACTACCTTGGCGCGCTTTAGAAAAACTAGGTTTGACCAACTAAAGGAGATCCGATGACTCTACAGAAACTACCCATGCTAACGCTGGTGGTGGCCGGGCTCGGCTTCATGGGTTGTGGGAAGAACGACGCCGGCAGGGGCGATGCCGGCGGGAACGCTGGCGGCAACACCGGAAGCGACGCCTGCCCCGGAAAACCCGGCGTGAGCACGCTCGGCGAGGTCCCCGACGAACATCGCGCACCCGCAATCGCGTGCAGCCCGACCACGGCGATTGCCCCGCCGGACGCGGGCCTGGCCGCGTGCACGACCGACGCCGACTGCGTAGGCGACGGCGGCCCCCACACATTTTTCGCCTACTGCCTTCACGGTTTCTGTTCGTTGGATCAATGCCTGTCGGATTCCGATTGCACCAACGCCGTCTGTGGGTGCGGCGCCGATCATGGCTCTCCGGTGGGCAGCGTTCGCAACAACGTTTGCGTGTCGGGCAATTGTCGCACCGACGCCGACTGCGGGTCCGGTGGCTATTGTTCGCCGACCCACGGCTACTGCGGTTTGTACGAGAGCTTCTACTGCCATGGGCCGTCCGACACCTGCGTCAAGGCCACCACCGACTGCGGCAGTTGCGGCTACTCGTGCGTGTATGCCCCGACGGTGGGGGCCTTCACCTGCGGCTCGCCCATCTGCGCCGGCTGACACCCCGGCGCTCGCGCGAGAGCTCGACGACTAGGGGCCGCACCCGAGCTGCGCGGCACCGATGGCGTAGTCGTCGATCCAGATGTCACCAGCCATTCCAGTGCCGTATCGCTCGTATCCGATGCGCTGCTCGACCAGAGCGGTGACGATGGCGTTGCCCGTCGCATTCACCGAGAGGCGAGCCAACCGCTCGCATCGTGGGCGCTGCAGCTCCGAAGACTTGGCGCTGCAAGAAGTGTTGCAGTCTCCGTCGGTCGGTCCGAGTCCAAGAAATGCTCGTTCAACGCGCGAGACACGGACGCGGGGACCGCGTTTTCTTGGTCAGTTGCAGGTGACGCGCGACGTCCCGATGGCGTAGTCGTCGATCCACATGTCGCCGGTGGCCTTGTCCGCCGCGTAATGCTCGTAGCCGACGCGCATTTCGACCAAAGCTGGGATTTTCGTGTTCGGGACGGTGGCTATCGCGGTGGCGCCACCACCCATGTAGAGTGAAACCGATCCGGTCGTTCCACTGGTCGTGGTGATCTGCCATTCAAAGCACGTCCAGGCTCCTCGAGGGAGCGGCATATTGGCGCTCTTGGTGTCCTCGCCGTTGCCAGCGTTGGGGTCGATGTTGACCTCCATGCTCCCACCCGACGTGTTCAGCGGGCGAACGCCGTGATTCGTCATCGTCCCGGGGATCCCGTCCGACGCCTCGATATAGACGTCGTGGCCCATGGAGGTCGGGTCGTTCATCACATAAAGCCAGACACGGCCCCAGAGCGAATTCATCGGGGCCGGAAATCCCTTGGTCTCGTGAATGAAGGTTGCCCCGTTCGGCGTTGTGAAGTTCATATGTACCGAGTTGGTCCCAGTGTGCGACTTGTTGGACACCACCTCGACGACATTCGCCGCCACGCTGTTGTCGACCGTCCAGACAGTCGTATCCAGCGTGGTGCCGCCTTCGAACCCGTCACAAAATACCGCCTTGCAGGTGCCGCCGCCGCCCGCTCCAGCGCCGGCGCCCCCGGCCGTTCCGCCCGCGCTGCCGCCCGAGCCAACCGCGCCGCTACCCCCGAGACCGGAACCGCCCGTGCCAAATCCGCCGGTGCCGGAGCTGTCGCCCCCGGTTCCTGGGCCTGCCCCGCCGGTGCTGGTGTCGCCGCCTGCGCCGGTCAGGCTTCCGCCGAGGCCGGTGGTGGAGATGTCGCCCCCGGCGCCCGTCAGGCTGCCACCCAAGCCAGTGGAGCCGCCGCTCGAACCGGTCGTGGCGGCGGATCCACCGCCGCCTGTCGTACCGCCCGATGCTTGCCCGCTCCCTCCGGTCCCCGTCGCGTTCGTGCCGCTACTGGTGCAGGCGCCGAGCGCGCAAAACGCGATTCCGAGGGCAAGCTTTCGGCCGA
>CAYTTF010000233.1:0-7879 GCA_964440665.1 uncultured Myxococcales bacterium
GAGCAGGCAGTTCGGCTGCAAAGACTTCACCAGCTCGCGAATCGCCTGGTACGCGACCTTGTTGTGGCCCATCTTCCAGGACCAGCCGTCGATCACCAGGATCGGAATCGGACCGTAGTTGGTCAAAAGCTCGGTGATCTGCCCCTCGACGTAGGCGAGCTGCGCGGCGGTGATGGTCGTCGTGTTGCCGATCCCCTCGGTGCTGTCGAAGATCGAGTAGTAGAGCCCCGGCCCGAGGCCGCGGCTTCGGAAGGCGGTCACGTAATCGCGGACGACGTCACCCTGCCCATTCTTCCAGGGAATGTGTCCCACGTTGAACGTGCCCTGCGCGCTCGGCCACAGCGCGAAGCCGTCGTGGTGACGGGTCGTCAGCACGCCGAACTTCATGTGCGCTGACACGGCGGCGTCCGCCCATTGGCCGGGATTGTAGAGGCTCGACGGGTTGAACTTGGTGACGTCGAGGTTCGGCTGCGCCCAGCTACCCACGCAGGGATCGCCCGGCAGGGTGCCACAGAAGCTCAGGATGCCGAAGCTCACGAACATCCCGAAGCGCATGTCGATGTAAGCGCTCTGCTGTTGCTGCAGCGTCATCGGCGCGCTCGCTCCTCCCGCTCCGCTCCCGCCGCCTCCGGCGCCCATCGACCCCGCCTGGCCGGCGTCGGGGCCCGCCCCGGTCCCTGCGCTGCCACCGGCCGAGCCGGCTCTTCCCCCGGCGCCCGCGTTTCCGGGCTTCCCTGCCCCGCCCGTCGTGCCTCCCGTCGTCGCACCGTCGCCGCCGAGCCCGCCTCCTCCGCCTCCTCCGGCGCTCCCCGCGGCGCCGCCGCCGAGCCCGCCTCCTCCGCCTCTTCCGGCGACGCCGGCGCTCCCGCCGAGCCCGCCTCCTCCGCCTCTTCCGGCGACGCCGGCGCTCCCGGCGGCGCCGCCGCCGCCGGGAAGACCTCCGCTGCCGAGCGTGCCCCCGACCCCGCCGCTGGCACCCGCCGCTCCCGTGCCGCCGCTTGGTCCTGAGGTTCCATTCGAACAGCCGAGCGCCGGCAGGATTGAAACGGCGAACGCAGCCGCGAGCGCGACCTTCTGCGCGAACGATCTCGAGTCCCGACCTTTCAAGAGGCGCCGGCTCCTTGCCTGGCGGCCTGCGGCCGGGCGCGACCAAACCTTCGAGCCTGCAGTCCGGTGTGTCGGGGTGCAGCCAAGGGCTCGGACATCATCTCAGCCAACCCGCTTTCAATCAACCGCGGGCGTCGGATGCGAATCGCCCTCCGGCGGGTCAGCTCGGCGACGGCACGCTGACGGACAGCCCGTCGCCGGTGGCGGTGGTGGGCCTGCCGCAGGTCTCGACGCTCGCGGGAGGGGGCTTTCACACCTGCGCCGGAACCTCGGACGGCGGGGTGGCCTGCTGGGGCTCGAACGATTCGGGTCAGCTCGGCGACGGCACGACGACCGATCACCAGACGCCCGCGCCCGTGGCCGGCGTGATTTTCTGAGCATGGACGACGTTCAGCAGAGCCACGGCCAGCGGCGGGGGCTCGGCGTCGGGCCTCACCGGCCTGACGCCCCGCTACCCCAGGTGGTGCTGGGCGGCGACGCGGGCGTGGCGGCGCAGGCGGGAGACGCGCGCGAGGCGCTGTTTCTTCTCCGCCATCGCGAGCTCGTGGGTGATCGTCTGGTCGGGCGGCAGCACGTAGGCGCGCAGGAATCGGGCCGGATCTCTGAGCTCGCCGTCCTCGTGAACCTCGAAGTGCAGGTGGCTGCCGGAGACCTTGACGCCGCTGCGGCCGACGGCGCCTATGATCTGACCGGCCTGCACGGTCTGCCCAGCGACGACGCGGAAAGAGCTCAGATGGAAGTAGCCGCTGCGCACCTCGCCCGCGTGCATGATGCGGACGAAGAATCCGCCCGGGCCCAGGTTCCGGTTGCGCCAGCGACGGACCTGCCGCGGATAGAGGCCGATCGCCGGATGGTCGCCCGGCATGTCGACGCCGGCGAACTGGACGACGCCGTCGGCGACCGCGCGCACCGGCTCGCCGATGGTGGCGTCGATGTCGACGCCGCGGTGTGACCGCTCGCCGCCCTCGCGATCGGCGCCGAGCCCGCTGGTGCCGAGGCGCGGCGCTCCGTCCAGCGGCGAGACGATGTCGAGGCCGAGCGGCGACGGACGGTACGAGACCGGCGGGTTCGCGTAGGCCTCGAGCAACCGGCGGCGCGCCGTCAGCGTTCGATCCTCCGAGGTGCTTCCCCAGACCCGGTCGCCCCAAAAAAAATGGGCGACGGCGGTGCGGTGCGGGGTGCTCCCGAGCGCGCGATCGATCGCGACGTGCTCGGTCTCCCACATCGCGAGCAGCGCCGCGCCGACGCGCAGGCTGTGCGCCGGATCGAGCAGGCGATCGCGATCCAGATCCGCGCGGGCGAACGGGAGCTCGGCGCCTGCCCGAAACATCGACGGTTGGATCTGCAGGATGCCGACGCCAGCCGGGCTCACCAGGGACGGGCGGCAGCGGCTCTCACGATAGACCAGCGCCGCCAGCAAGAACGGGTCGCTCTTTGTTTCGGCGCTGACCTCGCGGACGACGCGCGCGACGTCGGCGAGCCCGGCATCGGGCGCCACCTCGCCGCAGAGGAGCTCCACGGCGGCGTCGAAGCGCCCGGCGTCGACGGGGGCCGTGACCGGCGCCGGCTCGGACGGCCATCCTGAAGGATCCTCGAGCTCGTGGATGCCGCGCCGGAGGGGACCCTCGACGTGCCGCTGTCGCTGACCTTCGACCACATGGGTTGGTACCACCACGGCGGCGGCGCCTTGCGGCTCGACCGCCAAAAGGGCCAACCAGAGCGGGACAACCGACACCACCATGATGATCCTTGCCGCACATCGGCAGCGATCGCCAAAATCTGTAATGAATTCATGGTCCCCAGTTTTCATGACCAGGTGGCAGGGCTTACAGTCGCCTCGTCTTGACGCTGCCTTGACCCGGCGGGCGGGTCGCGGTTTCATAATGAGATGGGGATGCCCGGGTTGAGATTGCTGGGGCCTTTGCTGGGGCTGGCGTTGTTGTTGGTTTCGCCGGCCGGCGGGGGATCCGCCTCCGCCGCGACGCCGAACAAATGCGGCTGTTACAAGGACACGGCGGGAACCTGCTTTTGCGCCAAGAAGGGCAAGTGCGGCTGCCCGGGCGACTGTGAGCCAAAGGGTTGCGAACAGCAGCGCGACAAGGAAATTCAGAAGGAGATCGAAGCCGAGACGAAGAAAGCGGAGGCCTCCCAGAGCAAGCGATCGGCCGCCGACGAGGAAAAAGATAGCTCGAACGTCGAGCACGAGTCGGCCAAGCCGGCCGCGACCGCGTCCCACGGCAAGATGAGCGCGGCGCAGGCGAAGCAGCTGGCCAAGCTCATCGATCTCTATCTTTCCGACCACCCCGAGGCTCGCGCCAAGCCACTCGAGGACGTACGAAACGACGTCGGACGCTAGACGCCCACAGGCGGGACGCTAGACGCCCAGTAGAGTCGTGGCCTGGGCTGGGCCGGGCGGCGGGCTGCCGAGAAGGTCGGCGATGATTTGGGACCTGGCGGCGTAGCGGAGCCCGGATGCCTCCCAAGCACCCTCGAAGACGAACGGATCGAATGGGTCGATCAGCATGAGGTTGGCGCCCGTATCGCCGGCTTCGAGGCCGAGCAGGCGCGCGACACGCTCCGGATTGTCGACGTAGGCGGCCACCACCCCGGGGAGCGCAGTGCCGAGCAGCGCCGCGGCGCCGGCGCGCGCGGTGAGCGCGTAGGGGACGCCCGCGTCGCGGAGACCGGCGAGCGCGCCCGGAACCCCGTGGGGGTGAACCAACGGGACGAAGCGGTGCGCGTCGCCGAATCGGTAGTCTTCGCTCCAGCGGCGGAGGAGGCGGGCGACCTCGACCGCGACCACCGGTCCGCGGATCTCGCGCTCGATCACCTCCTCGCGGTCGAAGATGTCCAGGAGGCGCGACACGTAGCCGGGGTCTGTCCCCGCCAGCGCGGCCAGCTGGCGCACGCCGAAGGGGGGAGCGCCGTCGGCCAGCGCGCGCACGATCCGGCTGGCCTTGGCGGCGTGCAAGGAACGGGTGGCGCGCGGGCCGGCCCAGGGGCTCTTCTCCTCGCCGCGGGCCGCGATGAAGACCGTCGGGCGATCGAGGACCAGGCGAATGTTCCCCACCAGATCGACGAACCCGATCCCGGCGTCGGCCAGACGCTCGCGGGTGCGCGCACCCAGGAACGGCGCGACGATCAGGAACGCGTCGGCCGAGGCGGTCTTGAGCGCACCCGCCACCTCGCCGACCAGGCGGGGATCGAGCTGGCGGCGGGCGCCGATCGCCAGCGCGGCGCTGGCCCCGGCCGGGGTCTTGATGGTCAGCCGCGCGTCGGCGGCGTCGTTGGTCTTGGTCGCGACGCTGGTCGACCAGTGGCTGGGAAGGCAGCGCTGGATCTGCTCCACCGCGTGCCGGAGGACCACGTTGTCGCTGGGCGCCGGGTTGTTCATGCTGGACAACAGCCTCCCCCCAGACAACACCCCCGTCAAAATTTCCGACGAGGTCGCGGGTGCCGCGGGATCGAACGTCGGGATTCTGCGCCACGATCGAACGGGCGGGGTTCCCCTGATCGCCTGGGCGAACGAACGCACGGGCGGGGTTCCCATGGATCGCGTGGACGAAGGCGAGCTTTGCTCGCCGGAGCCCATCGCGGGAGGGTTTGGGAACCCTCCCAGGGTTCCCATGACAGTGCTAAGTTGGTGGGCTGGGGATGGCGAAACACGGGCGGTACAAGATCATCAGACGCGTCGCCGACGGCGGAATGGCGGAGATCTTTCTGGCCACCCAGATGGGCCGCGAGGGCTTTCAAAAGCCCGTCATCTTGAAGCGGATCCACAGCACGATCTACGCGGACCCGCAGTTTCGCAACATGTTCATCGACGAGGCGCACATCTCGATGAGCTTGTCGCATAGCAATATCGCGCAGGTGCTGGATCTGGGCGTCAGCGCCGGTCGGTACTTCCTGGTGCTGGAGCTGGTCGACGGCTGGGACCTCGGCCGCATCCTGCACCGCGCCGCGACCGTCGGGGTGCGGTTGCCGCGGGAGCTGGCGCTGCACGTCGGGGCCGAGATCTGTCGCGCGCTCGCCTACGCCCACTCCAAGGCGATGGACGGGCAGGGCCCCCTCGGCATCGTCCACCGCGACGTGAGCCCCCACAACGTTCTGCTCTCCGAGCAGGGCGAGGTGAAGCTGACCGATTTCGGGATTGCCAAGGCGATGAACAAGCGCGAGCACACCGGCACCGGCGTGGTCAAAGGCAAGGTCGCTTTCATGTCGCCGGAGCAGGCGCTGGGCAAGCCGATCGACGCGCGGTCGGACCTGTTCTCGCTGGGCACGATGCTCTACTTGATGGTGACGCGCGCGCGCCCGTTCGAAGGGCCGAGCGAGCTCGAGACGCTGCTGAGGGTGCAAAAGGGTGACTTTCCGGCGCCGGAAGAGGTCGCGCCCGATCTGCCGCCCGAAGTCGCGGCGGTCATCTCGCGCGCCATGCGCCGCGATCCGGACGAGCGCTACCAGAGCGCCGACGAGATGCTGGCGGACGTCGAACGGGTGCTGCGGACGGCGTTTCGACCAGTTGGACAATCGGAGCTCAAGCGCTGGCTGGCGGAGCTGACCGCGCGAGACGGCGTGTTGCCGATCAGCCAGACCTCGGCGCGGTCGACTTCCACGCGCACCGCCACCGGCACGGGTGAGCTCGAGGAAGAGGACGTCGTCCTCCTCGATTCGCAGGACGCCGAGGACGTAGACGGCGAGGAGGCGACCTCGCTGGCGGTGGTCAAGGGAGGGGGCATGGTCCGGTCACGAATTTCGCGGGCGCGCTCGGCGCCGTCGCTTCCCGTCCCCGACGACGCCGAATCGATGGCCGATCACTCGGAGCGCGCCCAGATCGCGCTGCTTCCCGGGGGAGACGAGCAGCCCGGGCGACGGCCCGCTCGGAGCAGAAGCGGGTTTTCGATCCTGTTCATCGGGGCGCTTCTTGTGGCCGGCGCCTGGGTGGGTGGCAAGTACGCGCGGCTCTGGTTCGGCGGCGGCACCGAATCGGCGGGAAGCGCCGGCGCCGGTACTGCGGGTAACGATCGCGCCGCGGCGCAGCCGGCGGCCGCGAAGGAAGGGTCATCGGACAAGGCGGGCGCCGCCGACGCGGGCGCCGCGCAGACCGCCGAAGCGGCGACCGCCGCCCGCCGCAACGGCGAGTCGTCTTCTGTGCGCGAGCCGGCAGCCCGGCGCCTCCACGAGGCGGGGCACGCCCTCGAGCGTCCCAAGGACCGCCCGCGCCACGGGGGCCCCGACCTCAAGAACATGATGGCGCCGGACCCGTCGCTGCTGCCACCGACGCCGGCCCCCGCGGCGCCCGCCCCCCCCTCCGACAATCCCTAGGAGGGCGTTGCCGTAAGGCAACGGCGAGCGAAGCGAACCATGCCGGACGCCGTGCCGCCCGGAGGCGGCCTAGCCCGGAACTGGATGGGAACCCTCGAAGGGTTCCCATACCCTCCCGCGATGGGCTCGGGCCGGCAAAGCCGTCCCTGGCCCCACGCGTCGGACCTGGCGTTCTTTCTCCTTTCCGGCTCTGCCGTGTCGATTTGAGCAGACACGCAAGACTGACGAAAGGGACAGATACAATGAAACGAGCACGGTTGAGCTTTGGTGGTCTCGGGGTTCTGGCAGCGCTGGGCGCGGCGAGCGCGCTTGCGGGCTGCAAGCAGGTCGATGACAGCGCCTTCGCGGGAACCGTTCCCACCAAGGAGACGGTGGCGATCGTCCTGCCGGGCGGCACGACCACGACCAACAGCAGCCTCACGGTTAATGGCGTGACGACCAAGAAGAGCGCGCTCCTCGGGGACGTCGCGGCGGACTACGCAACGACCGTCGCCGTCACCACGATCATCAACGGCGGCGTCGGCGCGGTGCTGGATCTGGTCAAGACGGTGGTCAACTATCCCGCGACGGACGTCGAGGGGGAGACGGCCGTCTGGGGGCCGCACACCGATCCGCTCAGCGCCAACACCTGGCGCCTGACGGTCACGCGCGTGGCGCCGCACGTCTTCAACTGGCAGTTCGACGGCAAGGGGAAGAACGCCGCCGACAGCACGTTCGTCACCATTCTCTCGGGGCAACACACCCAGTCGCTCGACGCCAAGGGGCACGCGATGGAGGGCTTCGGCAGCGGCAACTTCACCCTCGACTGGGACGCGGCCGACACGCTTCCGCAGCACGACGCCAACGTGGGCCAGGCGGCGTTCACCTATTCGCGTCTGGATCCGTCGGCGACGGTGACGGTCGACGTCACCTTCACGGGCATCAGGGACAACTGCGATCCGGTGGCCACGAAGTGCAACACCTCGGGTCAGATCTTCAACGCGGTCTACGCCTACGTCTCCACGCCGGGCAACGGCGGTGATCTGCAATACGCCGCGACGGAGGACTTCGATCAGGTTGCTGGATCGTCCCTCAAGGAGACGCTCTCGCTGCACAGCCGCTGGCAGGAGACCGGCGCCGGCCGCACGGACGTCGAAGCCGCCGGTGGCGACTACGGCGCGACCATCAACACCTCGAGCGAGTGCTGGGACTCGAACTTCGCCTCGGTGTTCAGCGTGGCGTCGTACGCTCCGACCGACACGAACCTGAACTGGGGGGCCGAATCGACCTGCGCGTTCCCGACCGCCGTTTTGGCGTCGCTGCCGCCCCCGTCTTAATCGATGATTGCTTGAAAAAGGGCCCGGGGTCGCACGCGCGGCCCCGGGCAAACGCATGAGCCAACCGGTGCTGGAGCTAGTGAGTGGCGGAAAGCCGGCCGATTCTCGGGCGGCGCTGCGAGAGCTCTACACCA
>CAYTTF010000234.1:0-7869 GCA_964440665.1 uncultured Myxococcales bacterium
AGCGCGTCGAGGTCGCCGAGGAGATCGTCGAGGGTCGGGGCGCTCATCGGCGTACCGTCGGCGGTCGCGATCACGAAGCCGAGATCGCAACGCTGACAGCGGTTGAGACAATCCTTCACAATCGGCGTGTGCTCGCGATCCCGGAGCGCCGAGAGCAAGGGGGCGAGGTCGGTGTTCAACCGTTCGACGGACTTCTTGCACAGCTCGACCTGCACGGTGGCGGTGAGCCTACACCGGCACCCGCCGATCGGCTCGCGCGCGCGACGATGGGTCCGGTATACTTGGCCGTTTCGAACCCGCGAAGTTGGCCGAACCCGAACGCCAGCACTCTCACGCGGAGGCGGATGGGCTTGCCCGCCGGGCCGTCTTCCAGGAAACCAGCGCGATTCCGACAATCATGAGCGCGGCCATGCTCAGCGAGGAGGAGATGCGACCCAGCTCCAGACCACCTTGGGCGTGGGGTTTGGTGAGCGTGTCGCCCAGCGTGGCGCCGAGGGGCCGCGTCAGAACATACGCGGCCCAAAATAGGGCGCTGGACGGGATCCTCTTCACCAAAAAATGCCCAACGGCGACGACCGCGAGCAAACCGGCGAACACCAGCGCGCCGCCCTCGAACCCGAGGCCGGTGGTCGTCGCGACGAAATCTCCCAGCGCGGTTCCGAGCGTGTTGGACACCAGAATCGTCAGCCAGTAGAAGATCTCGTCTTTCTTGGTGACGATGTTCTGAAACTCGATTCGACCGGTCACGTGTCGCCAGAGGGCGAGGACCGCCAGCACGCCGCAAGACAGGGCGATCGATGATTTGACGTAGCCAAGCCCGACACTTCGATCGAGAAAGTCCGACACCGTCGTTCCGACGGTCGTGGTGGCCACGACGACCGCCCAGTAGGCGAGCGGGCGATACCGCGATGACGCGACCTGCGTGGCCAGCGTGATCCCGAAGAAGGCGAGGTAGATCAGGCTGGCGACGGCGTAGCCGAGACCCAAGGTCATCGAAAGCGCGTCGCCGCCGGTCTCCCCCACCGTCGTCGCCAGGAGCTTGATTATCCAGAAGGCGAGGGTGACCTGCGGTACCTTGCTGGTCACCCCGCCTTCGGGGCGAGCGCCGGACCGCAAAACCCCGCTCATCGCGCCGCCCTGTCTATCATGGCGGCGCTCCATGGCGGCCCTCGCCCGAGATCCCGGTGACCCGCCCCGGGGAGGGGCCCGAAAAAAAACCGACGTCGAGCCGCCTGATTCGTGGAAGCTCCGGGTACTAAGAACCTGCCTGTGATCGCCATCATGGGCAACGAGGCCCCCCATGAAGCTCATTCCCGTTGTTCAGTCGCTCCTCTTGGCGATCATGGTGGTCGCCTGTGTTGGTTGCGCACAGAGTCAATTGCTCGGCGATCCGCTGGCCACCGATGACGCAGGGTATCAGTCCGGTACGGGCGGTTCGGGCTCCGGCTCGGGCACGGGCTCGGCCGGATCGGGAGACCCCACGGGCGCGGGAGGCACCGGTATTTCCGGATTGGGCGGGTCCGGTGGTACGGGAAGTGGTTCGACGGGCGGAGGCGGCGTGGCGACAGGCAGCGGTGGAGCGGGCAGCACGTTCGGGCTCGGCGGCACAGGCGCTGAGGGCGGCACGTTCGGGCTCGGCGGCGCGGGCGGTACGTTCGGGCTCGGCGGGCAAGGCGGCTTTGGAGCGGGCGGGAGCGCGGGCACCACCGGTACCGGTGGTCGTGCCGGCGGCGGCGGATCGTCGGCCGGAGGCGCCGGCGGGACCACCGGCGCGTCGCCAACCTTCACGCAGATCTACACCACCATCCTCAAGGTCTACTGCGCCGGGTCCAACTGCCACAACCCGGGCAGCGCGGGAGGGGTCGGCTTCGCGAGCCAAGCCAGCGCCTTCAGCGCCGTCAGCTCACGGGTGAAGGCCGGCAACGGAGCGGGATCGGGCTTCTACAATACGGTCAACTCCGGGGCGATGCCGCGCGGTGCATCGAAATTATCGGCGGCGAACCTAGCTTTGATCAAAGCTTGGATCGATGCCGGCGCGCTCAACAACTAGAAGACGCGGGAGGCGACCCGAAGATCGATCGACGATTAGACCGAGGTCACGCTCGCCCTGTGTTGGAATGCTCCAATGCTGACGGCGCCCATCGTTCTTCTCGTCGCGGTGGGCGCGGGGGCCACTGGAAGATCGATCACGAGAGAAGCTGCCGACGTCTGCATCGAGTCCCTCTCCGCGGGGGCCGGCAGCGTCGTGCGAATGGTTTCCACCGCTCCGAGCGACGCCGAGGTGGCCGCCGACGCCTCTGCGCTGGGCGCCGCCGCCGTGGTGGTGTTGGCGTGGCATGATGCCGCGCTCCTGACGACCGACGTACGCGTGTTCATCCCTTCCCAGGGCGGCAGGCCCGATCGCTGGATTGCACATACAGTTGTCTTCGGCTCGAGCGATCCTTCAACGGAACGCGGCCGCGCGGTTGGTCTGGTGATCGCCTCGATCCTCGACGAGAGTTGGGGCCAGGTGCAAGGGAAGGGCCGCGTCGGATCGCCGCCTCCACCCCAGGTCGAGACGCCGCCGGCGAGAGCGCGCGCGGCGCCGATCGTTGGCTTGACCGAGCCACCGCCTTCCGTCGAGGCGCTCGGGCGGTGGTCTCTCGAAGCCAATCTCACGACGATCGTGGACCGAGAGGACGGCGTGGACGTCGACACCCTCGGGGGCGCGATCGCTTTGCGTCGCTCGCTCGCCGCTCATTGGGCGCTTCGGATCGGCTTGGGGTACCGGGTCGCGGACCTCGATGGCGCCCACGCCACGACCCGAACCGCCATCGGAGCCTTCGGGGTCGCCTGGACGAGCGAGCACCTGGGACGGCCGCACCAGCTCGGCTTCGGCGCCCGCTTGGATCTCCTCGGTACATACGAGGCGATCAGGCGAGACATCGAAGGGGCGAGCCTGTCTGCCACCGAAGGTTACTGGTCTTGGGGTGGCGATCTCCTCGGGCAGGCCGGGTACGGCCTGTCACGCGAAACGGCTCTGTTGGCCAGCGGCGGCCTGGAAGAGGATCTGACGGCGGCCCAGATCGTCGTCTCGGGTCGGACGGTTGCGACGATCTCACGTGAGCAAATCGTGTTCGAGGTCGGGATCCTGTCACACTTCTAGTGCCTGCTTCCGCGGACCCCAAGGTACTCTTCCCGCTGAAGGTCTCATGGTCGCTTATCGAGTCGCCCGTCCTTCGCTCACCGTGGTCCCGCCTGTCGCGAGCCACGCTCTGGACCAAGCTCGCGTTTTGTCCAGCGACGAGGAGATCCTTCGTGCGCTGCGCAGGGGCGCTGGCGCGGTCGCCGCGGATTTCTACCGACGCGTCAAACCGGTGGTCGATCGAACCGTCCGCCGGTTGCTCGGACGCCTGGACAACGAGGCCGAGGATCTGGTGCAGGTCGCCCTGATTCAGCTCATCGAGTCGCTGCCGAGATATCGCGGCGAATGCCCGATCGACGCTTGGGTCTCCGCGGTGTCGGCGAACGTCGTTTACAAACACATTCGGCGGCGCCGCTTGGAGCGAAACATCTTTGTTTCGCTGTTGGATGAAGAGCAAGAATTCATGGCCAGCCAAGTGGCAACCGGGGTGACGCAGACGACCTTGTTGCGCGAAGCCGTGAAAGGGATCGCCGAACATCTGGCGGCCATGCGGCCGGATCGTGCCTGGGCGTTCGTCCTCCACGATGTGTGTGGCTATTCGCTCGACGAGGTGTCCCACATTTGCGGCTCTTCCGTGGTCGCTGCGCAGAGCAGGTTGGTGCGTGGACGGCGCGAGATCCATGAGCGAATAGCCGCCGATCCTCGGCTGGCCGAGATGCTCGAGCGAGACGAGCCATGAGCGAGTATCGTTTTGCCAAGCAGGCCGCTCGATTGCTGCGTGCCGCCCGGGCGCGCGTGGGCCCGCATTCGTCGGCGTCGGCCGAGGATGCCATCGCAGCCGTCGCGGACGCGATCCAAGGCGTCGCTGCCCGCCGCCGCCGCCGACGTGTCGTCGCTCTGGTCGGCACGGCGGGCATCGGCGTTTGCATGGCGGCGGCGCTGATGTGGTTTCCCTCGAGGTCGAGGTCACCGAGCTCGACGAGCCCGCTGCTGGTGGCCGAGAGAACCTCGGTCGCGACTCTGACGGCCGAGGATGGACAGATCCGACCTTTGCTGGTCGGACAGGAATGGCGCGCCGGCGAGCGTCTGCGGAGCGACGCGTTTCCTGTGGCCTTGGCCGGCAGCGACCAGACGACCATCGAGGTCGAGCCGCGTTCCGATCTGCAGCTGGTTCGCGCCGGCGCGGAGCGATGGCTGCGCCTCGGAGGTGGGGCGGTATCCGTGCACGTGACCAAGCTGAAGGCCGGCGAGCGGTTCGTCATCGCGACCCCCGATGCGCAAGTGGAAGTTCGCGGGACCCGCTTTCAGGTGGCCCTCGCTCCCCCGCTGGACGACTGCGGGGGGGGGACCGTCACGCGGGTCTCCGTCACCGAAGGTGTGGTGGTCGTTCGGGCGCTCGGACGAGAATCGCGGGTGGAGGCCGGCGACCGCTGTCCGACCGGCTGTCCCGATCATTCGGTTCCAGCGTCGGCCCCGCCGGTGACCCCCGATCGGTTGGTCGGCCCCCCGCGGACCGTCTCCGGCGTCGCCTCGGCCCGTCGTTCCGTGTTCGAGAAAGTGTCGCCCTCCACCCTTGGAACCGAGAACGATCTCTTCAGCTCGGCCCTCAAGGCAGAGAGCGCCGGCGATCGTCGAGAAGCCGCGCAGCTGCTCGACGTCCTGCTGCGCAGGTTTCCGGAGACGCCTCTCAAGGAGAGCGCTTCGGCGATGCGCGCCCGGCTGATTGGATCGACTCAGCCGCCGCCATGAACCAGGGAGCGCGGACCGCCGGCCTGGTCGTCTTGGTCGCGACGCTCGCCGTGTTCAGTTGCAGTGTCACGCTTCGCTTCGATGGTCTGGACGCCGGGAGCGTCTGCGCGGACGATGGGACTTGCATGGATGCCGATCGGCCACCTTGCGATCGGTCGCTCGGTCCATGCGTGGCCTGCGTCAAGGACGACCAGTGTCCGGATGCGTATCCACATTGCGATCGAACGGTAGGCCAGTGCGTCGGCTGCCTATCGTCGAGCGATTGTCCCGACGGTGAGCAATGCGATCCCGCCAGCTCGACCTGCGAGGTGCGTTGATCTCCGACCCTTGGCTCGGGGCCGGCGAAGCCACGGCGATCCTCCCATTGTCAGTTTTCTGAGGCGATCGCGCTCTTCCAGGCCGCGATCTCCGAACGTTCATCTGGTCCGGGAGTTGCAGAGTGAAACGATACATGAGGATCCACCTGAATTTGGTTTTCGCAGCGTTCGCACTAGGTCTCGGCGCCGGTTGTGGTTCGGTGTCGAGCTTGAACGACGGGGGCGGAGGGAACGCGGGAGCCGGCGCGGGAGGTGGCTCAGCGGGCCAGGGCGGCGCTACTGGCCAAGCGGGCCAGGGTGGCGCAACCGGCGCAGCGGGCCAGGGTGGCGCAACCGGCGCAGCGGGCCACGGGGGCGCTGCCGGCCAAGCGGGCCACGGCGGCGCTACCGGCCAAGCGGGCCACGGCGGGGCGGGCGGTGGCCCGAGCTGCGACGAGCTCAGCGCTCAATACAGAGACGCGATGCCAGCGGCGCAACGTTGCGAGGTCGGCGCTACCGGCCAGTGTAAGAAGCTGGTCAGCTCGTCCCTCTCTTCGTGCTTCATCAACTGCATGACGTACGTGAACGAGGACTCGACCCTGAACAACATCAAACAGAGCTGGGTCCAGGCCGGCTGCGACAACGTCGTCGGGCCCTGTCCGGCCATTGCGTGCCTTCAACCGACCAGCAGCACGTGCGTGGCGGGCGATGGCGGCGGCGGGGTTTGCTCTTCGGCGAATGTCGGTTTGCCCGCGAACTGAGATCGCCGACGCGGCACAATTAGACGTGATCGACTCTGCCCGGTCGCGCGTCTCGCCCTGACGTCACGCCCAGCGACATGCCCCCCTCGGTTCTCCGCCCGACGGCTAACGTGTTCGGCCCGGGGAGCATCGTCGGCGATCCGGCGCGCCCGAGCGATCTCTACGTCGGGGGCAGCGCACCGACCTCGGCGTGAGCTTCACGCGCGTCGACAGTGCCCAGACGCCCGAGGCGGTGGTGTGGGGCACCGCGAAGAACGTCTACGCGATGTACGCCCGGGCTTGCTCGGGCTGCGATCTGGGAACGCAGTTCGAGATCGAGCCCCAACCGGGACCGATTGGACGGTGGCGAGCGTCCCCAGCGAGCTGGTCATCGGCCCCAACAGCATTGTGGTCACCAGCGACGGAATCCACTCCGTGTTCGTCGCGCTCATGTGGGATCAAGGCCTCTGGCGCTACGTCGAGCCGTGAAATCGGCGAGACCAGCTCGACCGTCGGCCTTCCCGGGAGGCGATCCGGTCTTACCTTTCGCTCATGCTCACACTACTCGTCGTGTTGTTGATCGTCTCCGCCATCTTTGGCGGCTGGGGCCATTCCCGTTTCGGCTACACCGGCTGGTCGCCGCTGGGGATCGTGCTGGTGGTCCTGGTGATTCTCTGGGCCACCGGCAATATCGGTAGCGCGCATACCCTTCGGTTTCGCTAGGCCGTGCGTTTTCTACGGAACAGCTGGCGGCTGATCCGGGAGGCGGCCAGCGGGTGGAACGACGACAAGGCGCCGCGGATGGGTGCGGCGCTTTCGTACTACACGATCTTTTCGCTGGCACCGGTGCTCCTGCTGGCGATCGCGGTGGCAGGGCTGGTGTTCGGGACCCGCGCCGCTGAGGGCAAGATCGTCGAGCAGTTCGGGGGAATGTTGGGCGTCGAGGCCGCCAACGTCATCCAGACCATGCTGGAGAAGGTCAGCAATCGCGGCAGCGGGATCGTGGCGACGGTCGTCGGCGCGGTCACCTTGCTGGTGGGCGCCACCGGCGTGCTGGTCGAGCTGCAGGACGCGCTCAACACGGTCTGGAAGGTGGTCGCCCGGCCGGGACGGGGCCTGATGGGAATCCTGCGCGACCGCCTGCTCTCGTTTGGCATTGTGTTGGGGTTCGGGTTCTTGCTGCTGGTGTCGCTGGTCATGAGCGCGGCCCTCGCCGTTGTCAATTCGTGGGTGGGGGGCCTCATCCCAGGGTGGGTGGTGGTCGGCTACGTGCTGAGCTACGGCATCTCGCTGGGGCTGGTGGCGCTCGTGCTGGCGGCGATCTTCAAGATCCTTCCCGACGTCGACCTGTCGTGGAGGGACGTCTGGGTCGGGGCGCTGGTGACCTCCGTACTGTTCCACGTCGGCAAGCTCGGGATCTCGGTTTACATCGGCAAGGCCGGGGTCGCGTCGACCTTCGGGGCGGCCGGAGCGCTGGCGGTGTTGCTGGTGTGGGTCTACTACTCGTCGCTGATCGTGCTCTACGGAGCGGAGTTCACGCGGGCCTACGCCAATCGCCACGGCAGCCACGTCGTCCCCTCCGACAACGCGATCCAGGTCCCCGAGACCCCGCTGGCGCGCGCGGCGTTGGAGAAACAGATCAAGCACGGCGAGGTGCCGAGCTCGGCGCCCTGAGCCGGAGCGGCGCGACCGACCAGCCAGCGGGTGGTGGTCCGGGTCGGCCGGCCCGGGGGCTATCTGGCCAGCAGCCGGCGGATGGAGCGCAGCTCGCGCAGGCGAGTCTCGGAGGGCTTTGGATAGCTCATCTTGAGAGCGGTCAGGGCGTCGACGATGATGCGCGATACGATCAGTCGCGCATTCTGCTTGTCGTCGGCGGGGACGGCGTACCAGGGCGCGGCGTCGGTGCTGGTGACGCTCAAGCACTCCTGGTAGGCCTTCATGTACTGCTTCCAGTATTTTC
>CAYTTF010000235.1:0-7827 GCA_964440665.1 uncultured Myxococcales bacterium
CCAGCGGACGGAACACCATGGCCTGGATCCCCGCCTGGTCGGAGATCCCTTGTAACGTGATCTTGGATTCGTCTCGGGTGGCGGTGACGCCTGCGACCATGACCGATTCCATCGCTTTTTCCTCCGGCACGACCCACGTCCCTTCGTTGTCATTGAAGCTCGATCGCACGTGAATGGGGACGCCAAATTTCATCCCGAACTCGACCGAACGTATCTGAAGAACCTTGGCGCCCAGCGACGCCAGCTCCAGCATCTCCTCGTAGCTGATGCGGCTGACCTTGCGCGCGTTCGGCACGACGTTGGGATCGGCGGTGTAGACGCCGTCGACGTCGGTGTAGATCTCGCAGACGTCGGCCTTGAGCGCGGCGGCGATGGCGACGCCGGAGGTGTCGGAACCGCCGCGACCGAGGGTGGTGATGTTTCCGCTCTCGTCGACGCCCTGAAAGCCGGCGATGACCGCGATCTTCCCGTCCTTGAGCGCGTCGCCAATCGCGCGGGCGTCGATCTCCTTGATGCGGGCGCGCGAAAAGGCGCTGTCGGTCAGGATGCGGACCTGGTGCCCGAGCAGCGAGACCGCCTCACCGCCTTCGGCGTGGATGGCCAGCGCCACCAGCCCGACGCTCACCTGCTCGCCGGTCGATACGATGACATCCAGCTCGCGCTCGCTGGGCAGCTCGGACAGCTGCTTGGCCAGCGCGAGCAAGCGGTTGGTCTCGCCGGACATCGCGGACACGATGACGACCACGTCGTGGCCCTGGCGCTGGGTGGCGAGGCAGCGCCGCGCGACCGCACGAATTCGATCGATGGTGCCGACCGACGTCCCCCCGTATTTCTGCACGATGAGCAAGGCGCGACAATTTCTACTGGGGGCAGGCGCGCAGTCAAGGCGGGGGGGCGAGCCCGCGTCGGTGGTAGATTTTCGGGGTGGCGGACGCGATCGAAATCCATGTCACGATGCCCGACGCCGAGCGGGCGACGGGCCTGGCGCGGACGTTGGTCGACGAGGGCCTCGCGGCCTGCGTGAACATCGTCCCGGGCGTCCGGTCGATCTATCGCTGGGAGGGCAAGATCCAGGAGGACGACGAGTTGCTGTGCCTGATCAAGACCCGGCCCGCGATCTTCGATCGGGTGCGGCGGCGGATCCTGGAGCTCCACCCCTATGACGTTCCCGAAATCCTCGCGTTCACCGTCGACGAGGGGAGCCCCGCCTACCTCGACTGGCTGCGCGACGCGACGGCGGAGCCCGAAACGTAGAGACGCGCGCGCTCCATAGAAGCGCGAGTCGGCTACGGGAACGAGGTCGGGATCGGACCGCTGCGCGTCGTCATCGGCAGGTCCAGCGTGGGACGCGCCCAGACTTCGTAGGCGTCGTCCCGATAGACGCGCCCGAGATCGAGGCGATCCGGCAAGGCGGCGGCCAGCGGCTCGTCTCGCCGGACCAGAACCGCATCGGGCTGGTAGCGCGACAGGATTTCGCGCCAGCCGTCGCCGGCCTTGTGAATCGTTCGGTCCTCGCCGAGCACCTCGGGCGCGTACGCGACCTCGTAGCGCCCGTCGAAGCTGACCCGCACCGCCGGGTGCAGCTTCCAGATCACGAAGCCGCCGTTCACGAACGAGGTCACCACCCGGCCCCGAAACTTCATGTCGCGCAGATAGTCGACGGCACCGGCCGGATAGACGACGGCCTCCGTCGCGAGATCGCTGCCTTGCGCGGGGATGCGTAGGCGGAACGGGTGACGGGGGACCGCGACGACCAGGAATCCGACGGCCGCTGCGGTGGAGGCGACGATCAACAGGCGCCTGCCCCGCGGGCGCGCCGACCAATCGTCGATGAGCGCACCCAGCGGCGTGGCCGCGAGATATCCGGGCACCGCGCAGAACCAGGCCAGGGCAAACAGCGCCACGTGGCGCTCGTGGCGCCAGGCGGCCAGCGCCGCGGCCAGAACGAACGGCAGGCCGGGCAGCGCGCGGGGACCGCGGCGCGCCAGCGCGTAGAAGACGAACAGCAGCGCGAATCCGAAGGCCACCAGGCCGATGACGAATGGGCTCCGAAAGAGCGGCGCCCATTCGCCGATCTGATCGCGCGGGAAGGTAATGCTCCGCCACCAGCCGGTGAAGTAGTTGCGGCCATAGGGCGTCGACGCCATCAAGAACGGCGTCGACGCCAGCGCGATCAGGAGATGGCGCACCGGGCGGCGGCGCAGCGCCTGCTCGAGCGCATAGAGCGCCACGGCGCCCACGCCGACCACCCACCCGGCGTGCAGGTTGATCCAGACCGCGACGACCGGCAGATAGATGAGGCAGAACCGCCGCGCGCGGGGATCGTCGCGATCGCGATCGATGGCCGCCAGCAAGATGGCGACGCCGAGCATCGTGTAGAGGCCGGCGCGGATGGTGGTGAAGCCGACCTGTCCGAGGAGGATCGCGATCGGCGCGCAGAAGGCCACCACCACCGCGGACGCGCGCCGCAAAGCCGTGGCCGTCGCGATGAGCGCGACGGCCGCCGAGAGCAGCCAGCGGGCGCACATGATTCCCGGCGCACCGAACGTGGTCGCGAGCAGGTAGAGCACCGCGCCGGCACCCCATTCGTGATGAACGGCGGGAACGACGGTGTGGGTGAACGCGAACGAATCCCGGAGCGGCAGCGCCCCCGTGCGCAACCACTCCCGGAAGAGCGCCATCTGGTGGTATCCGTCGGGGTCGAAGAAATTCTGGCTGAGCCGCTCGAAGAAGAAGGCCCCCAGCCCGCAGCCGAGCGCGACGGCCAGCGCTCGGCGCGACGCCGGGGTCGATGCCGGCGTCTCGGTCAAGGCGCCCGCGCCTTCGAGGTCGCGGCCGCCTCCCGCGCGGCGGCGATCACGGTCGGCTCCTTTTCGTGGCGCACGGCCTCGAGCAGGCACGGCGTCACCTGGCGATCGCCGATCCTGGCCAGCGCCTTGGCGGCCCCGACCCGCACCGTCACGTATTCGTCGCTCCGCAACCGCTCGCACAGAGCGTCTTCGGCAGAGGGATCGCCGATCTCACCCAGCGCGTCGACCATCTCGCGCCGGTTCTGTACCTCGGGAAGGTGCTTGAGCAGGATGGGTACGGCGCGCCGATCCCGAAGCTTGCCCAGGCTGACGATGATGACGCGGCAGAGCGGCACGTCGTCGCAGGGATCGAGCGCGTCGCCCAGCACGGCCATTCCAGCGGCATCGCCCGCCGTCGCCAGCGCCAGCGCCGCGCGCACCCGCAACTTGCCGGCGGCGTTCGGATCGGCGCTGATCGTAGTTACCCGCGCGCGGGCGCGGGCGTCGCCGAGGCGTACCGCTCCCACCGACGCCCAGTCCGCGATCGCGCGATCGGGATCGGAGACGGCCTGCGCGAGGGCCGCCGCCGTCTCGGGACGGGGCGGCAGGTTGACCAGCAGCTCGGCCGCCTCCCGTCGCTGCGACAGCGGCGCGCGCGCGTTCATGAGCGCCGCCAGCTGGGGTGCCGCCGACAGATCGCCCAGACGACCGCGATCGAGCGCCCTCGGCACCGGCCCCCCTTCGGGATTCGACGCCCCCTTGGCCAGCAACGGTTCGAGGCGCACGTGCCCGTCCAGCCAGTCGTCGAGCAGACCGCGCATGAACGCCGCGCGCGCCGGACGCTCTTCGGCCAGGTTGTGGTGCTCGTGCGGATCGGTCGCCAGGTCGTAGTAGGCGCAGAAGCCCAAGTGCAGGTCGCAGAGCAGCTTCTCCGGGCCGAGCACCACCATGCGTTTGTCTTCGAGCTCCGCGAACGCGGGGGGCAGCCGGCCGGGCGGTGCCGGCGGCGTCGCCAGCCAGGGGCCGAGGTCGGTCCCACGCATTCGCGCCGGCACCGGGATGTCGAGGAGGTTGAGCACGGTCGGCGTCACGTCGATGAGCTCAACCTGTCCGTCCACGACGTGCGGGCGCACGCCGGGAATCGAGATGATGAGCGGGATCCGGAGCTGCTCGTCGTACAGCGACGAGCCGTGATAGCGCCCGCCGTGCTCGTCGAACTCCTCGCCGTGATCGGCCGCCACGATGATGATCGTCCCCGGCCGGCGCGATCGCACCTCGGCGACGAGACGCCCGACGGCGTGATCGGTGTAGGCGATCTCGCTGTCGTAGCGATCGATGTCGCCCGCGCCGAACGGGAAGCCCGCGTGCGCCTCGTAGGGCTCGTGCGGCTCGAAGAAATGAACCCACACGAACGAGCGCGGGGGTTTGATCGCGTCGTAGTAGGCGAGGATCTGGTCGACGCGGCGCTGGGCGTCGATGTACTCGAACTTGACGTATTCGAAGTCGAAGTTGGTTTCGGCGAACGTCTTGAGCTTCTGGGTGTCGACGAAGAACACGGCCGGGGGGTAAAACGCCGCCGTCTTCCAGCCATAGTTTCGCAGCACCGCCGCGATCGGATCGTGCCGCTCGCCGGGCGCCAGCCGCGCCATCGTCGGGAAGTACTTCCCGGTGAGCATCGACGCGACGGAGAACGACGTGTGCGGCGCCTGCGCGTAGGCGCGCGCGAACCGGGTGCCGGTCGCGGCCAGCGCGTCGAGGTTGGGCGTCGTGTGGCGCGCATAGCCGTACGCGCCCACGTGATCGGCGCGAAGCGCGTCGATGGTGATGACCAGGACGTCGCCCTCCCGCCGACGCGGACCTTCGGGCAGCGGCGACCGATCGGCCTCGGCGCCGTGGCGCTCGGCGCCCGCCGACGTGTTCGGCTGCAGCGTGGCGGGCACCGCCCGCAGCGCCAGGGCCGCCAGGGCCGTCCGCTCGTAGGCCGCGTACCGGAGCACCTGGCTCCGGCCGAGCTCGAGCGTCGACGCCACGCAGGCCGCCGCCGTCAGCACCGCGAGCAGAGCGACGCGCCACCTCCGACCGACGCGCGTCCCGAGCCGCACGCCGAGCAGCAGGGAGACGACGGTCGTCGCCCCGAGCGTGAGGTGGAACCAACTGTAAAGACGCGGCAGCACGAAGCGGTTGGCGATCTGACACCCGACGGCGAGCACCAGGAGGAGGACCGGCGCCGCCCGGCGAAACGACGCCGGTACCGAGGCCAGCCGCCGACCATAGACGCGCGCGAGGCCGTAAACGGCGGCGACGCCGCCGAGCGCGAGGACGAACGAGATCGCCCGATGCCCCGGAACGCTGGCCGCCTGGTGGCCTGCGAAGAGCGCGAAGGCGTCATAGACCAGCAGCGGCGCCGCGCCGAGCGCGGCGAGGGCGGCGCCCGTGCGCGCCGGGACCCGCGTGCGGCCGGCGAGCCACCCCGCGGTCGCGCACAGCGCGCCGAGCGCACCCCCGACGACCGCGATCAGGCTGGCGGCCAGCGCGATCAGACCCACCGCCTTGTCCGCCGACAGGCCCCCGATGCCACGCAAGACGGAGCTGCCCGCATCGAGCGCCCCCGCGAGCGCGCCGGCCAGGATGCCGCTCTTCAGCCAGGCCGCCCCGCGGGTTCCGAATTCGCCGCCCGCACCGTCGACGCCGTCCGAACCGTCGACGCCGTCCGGGCCGGCGGCGCCACGGACGCCGCCCGCACCCGCCCCGCCCCCGTCGGCCGCCGTCATCCTGCCTCCCCCGCGAAGAACGTCGCGACGCGCGCACGGGCCGCGCGCGCCACCCGCTGATGCTCAGGCGCCAGCAGCGTAGGATCCGCCGCCAGCAGCGCCGCCGCCTCCGCGCGCGCGACCGTTGTCAGCTCCGACATCTCTGCCAGCCGCGCGGCGATCTCGTCGCTTCCCGTCGAGGCAAGACCGAGCGACAGCCCCGCCTGTTCGGTTCCGTCGAGATCACCAAAACCCCGTTGTGCAAGATCGGCCTCGGCCAGGCGAAATCCGTCGTCGATCTCGGCGAGGAGCCGCAAGCGCGCCATCCCCTCCCCGTCCGCCGCCGCCGCAGCCGACGCGCAGAGAAAGCAGATCCCCGGCCGGGGGCCGCGCCCCACCCGTCCGCGCAGCTGATGCAGCTGCGCCAGGCCGAAGCGATCGGCGTCCTCGACGATCATGACGGTCGCGTTCGGCACGTCGATCCCCAGCTCGACCACCGTCGTCGCCACCAGCACGTCGATGCTGCCGTCGGCGAAGGCGCGCAGCGCGCGTTCCTTGTCCGCCGCGGCGAGCGCGCCGTGCAGCAGGCCGACCCGCGCCGGCGCCAGCGCGCGGCGGAGACGCGCGTACTGCCCTATGGCCGTCACGGCGCCGGGGCGACGCGCCTCCTGCCGAACCGGGCAAACCACGAACGCCTGCTTCCCCGAAGCGACGGCGTCGTCGAGGCGCGCGTAGGCCGCGCGTCGTTCGTCGGCGCCCACGCAAACCACCGCGACGGGCGCGCGCCGCCCCGAAGGTCGCTCGGTCAGAAATGAAGCGTCGAGATCGCCGTGGACCGAGAGGGCCAGGCTACGCGGGATGGGCGTCGCCGACATGGTGAGCAGATGCGGCGAAACGCCGCCGGCTCTACCGAGTCGGGCGCGGTCCTCCACCCCGAAGCGGTGCTGCTCGTCCACCACGACCAGCCCGAGGCGCGGCAAGACGATCGCGGGGCCGAGCAAGGCCTGGGTTCCGATCAGAAGCCGCACCCGACCGGTGGCGCAGCCTTCGAGGATGGCCGCCCGCACCGGCGGCGGCGTCGCGCCCGTCAGCAAGCCGACCTCGAAACCACACCGCGCGCCGAGCGGCGCCAGCGCCCGCGCCTGCTGCTCCGCCAGCACCTCGGTCGGCACCATCATCAGCGTCTGGCCACCCGCAGCCGCCACCATCGCTGCCGCGCCGAAGGCCACCACCGTCTTGCCACTGGCGACGTCTCCGATCAGCATGCGCTGCATCGGCCGCGCGCGTCCGAGATCGGCGGCGACCTCGTCGAGCGCGCGTGACTGAGAGGCGGTGGGGGAAAACGCCAGCGCCGACTCGAGCCCGCGGCGCGCCGACCCGGCGACCTCGATCGGCACCACGAGCCCGCCCGCCCCGACGGCGGCCCGGCGCAGGAGAAACGCGAGCTGGGTCACGAAAGCCGCCTCGAGGGCGATCCGCCGGCGCGCGCGGGCCAGCGGCTCGGGACGGATCGCGTCCTCGTCGCCGGGCGCGTGCAGGCGCAAGAGCGCCTCGCAGAGCGCCGGGAGACCGCGCCGCGCGCACGCCGCCTCCGGCAAGAGCTCGCCCGCCGGCGTGCAGGCCGATCCCAGCGCGGCCAGCGCCGCACCCCGCAGGCGATCCAGCAGACGCGCCTTGACCCCTTCGATCGCCGCGTATCGAGGCCGCAGACCGAGCCCCCCGTCGCCGCGCGCGGCCAGCGCCACCGTCACCTGTGTCGGGTGCACCAGCTCCCGCGTCCCGTCCGACGCCGTCCGCAGCGGGCCCGCCAGCGCGACCGCGCTCCCCTTGGGGAAGCCCTTGGCCATCGCCGCCGGGGCGCGGAACCAGCGCGCCCGCACCGTGGCGCCATCCTCTTGCACGAAGACGTCCAGCAGGCGACGCGGAAACACGTGCACCCGCTTCACCGTCCCCACGATCAGGACCACCGTCCCGTCGCCGACGCTGCCGAGCCCGGCGATCGGCGTGGGCTGGCGCAGATCGTCGTAGCCGCGCGGCAGACGCAGCAGCAGATCGCGCACCGTCAGGACACCGCGCGCCATCAACCGCGCGGCGGTCACGGGGCCGGCGCCGGCCAGGGATCCGACGGGCGCCTCTAGCGGATCCGCCGGACCCGGACGATCGTCATCTCTTGTAGGTGAAGCGGAGCTCGTAGTCACAGATGTTGAACAGGTCGCCTTCGTCGATGCGCTTGTTGTCGATGCGCATCCCCTTGAAGTCGATCCCGTTCGTCGAGCCGAGGTCTTTGA
>CAYTTF010000236.1:0-7822 GCA_964440665.1 uncultured Myxococcales bacterium
CAGGCTGACAACGGCACCTGTCGGCAGCGCGAGTAGTTGAAATTGTAAGAGAAAATAGGTGGAGGCGCCGGGAGTCGAACCCGGGTCCGGAAGCGCTCCGCTCAAGCCACTACGTGCGTGTCCGGCGATTTGGTTTTCGTCGTCTGGGTAGCCCACCGGCGGGGCGTCCTGACGCTTATCCTTCTAGTTGTCGCGACCATGCCCGAAGGCGCTGCATGGCCACCTAGCCCGCTAAATGGCCGATCCCCAGGGCCGCGGGCGGCTCCCTGGTTCACGGTCCCGTCCGTTGTTTAGGCGGCGAGAGCGAACGCGTTGTCGTTCGCTGTTGTTTTTTTTGCCCGTTTTTACGAGGCCTCGGGCGCCTCGGCACGCGACTCGAACTTTGCAAACCCCCGTCGAAACCGTTTCGCCCCCGAATCCATTTTCGGGACCGCTTGCAGTATAGCGGAAGCCCAAGTAAGAGGGGGCATGACCTCTGCCGGCGTGGGTGTGGCCATCAATCCGGATGGCTTCACGGCGGCTGGTCTCGCGGCGCACCGTGCGCTGGTGGCCGCCGGGCCGGAGCCCGTCGAAATCGCGATCGTGTTCTCCGGAACCCGCCACGACGACGACGAATACAGCGGCGTCCTCTCGGCGGTTCGCCGGACGATTCCGGGCGCCATCATCGTCGGCTGCTCGGCGACCGGCGTGCTGACGGGGACCGAAGAGGTCGAGAACGCCACTGCGGTCGCCGTGCTCGCGCTGGGCGGACAACCGCTGCCCACGCCGCTCTTCATCCCGGGCGTGCGCGCCGAGCCGCGCGTCGCCGGCGCGCGCCTGGGGCGCGAGGCGCTGGCCGTGCTCGGCGGAGACGCGACGGGCGCGGCGGTCGCCGTGCTGGTGGATCCCGCCGAGCTAGACGCGACCGACTTCGTCGCTGGGATCGCCGACGTGGCGCCCGATCTGATCATCACGGGCGCTGGCGCTTCCGGGGGCGAATCCGGTTGCCGTGTCTTCTGGCAGGACGCCGCGCAGGCCGACGCGTGCGTCGCGCTGGTCATCCCGCGCGAGCTACACCCGAGCCTGGGGATGACCCAAGGTTGTCAGGCCCTGGGCGAGCCGCTCACCATCACGGCGGCCGAGGGAAACCTCATTCTCGAGATCGAAGGGCGCCCCGCGGTCGAGGCGCTCGAACGGGCGCTCTCCAACCCGCGACATCCCGGGCTGCGGCAGATGGCCAAACATCTGCTGGCGGGCATCAGCGAGCTGGGGGCGGGCGGGCGCTCTGACTATGTCGTGCGGCCGTTCGCGATCGCCGAGAGCGATCACCCGGCCCTCGCGGTTGCCGAGCCGGTGCGCGCCGGCCAGACCATCTGCTTCACCATGCGCGACGCGATCGGCGCGCGCGAAGACATGAAGGCCATGCTCGAGGAGCAGGCCGAGGCCCGACAGGACTCGGTGCCCAAGTTCGGCGTCTACTTCAACTGCGCCGGCCGCGGCAGCGATCTCTACGGTCAGCCGGGGCTCGACCCCGAGCTGATCCAGCGACGCTTCGGGCCGTTGCCGCTCGCCGGCATCCAGAGCTCGTTCGAGATCGCGCCCACATGCGGACGCCCCCGCATCCACATGCTCACCGGCGTCCTACTCCTGGCCGGCTAACCGGCCCTGGGAAGGCCCTCTCGGGTCCATCAGAGGATCGAAGGTGGGCTCTGCCCACCGGAGACTTACCTGCCGAGCCAGATCCGGCTCCGGCTCTCGTCGCGTTTCCGGGGTGGGCCCGTGGGAGGGTGGGAGGGGCCAGCCCCTCCCGCGAAGCGAGCGGAGCGAGCGCTATTTATCCTCCCACCAGAAGACGGTGATGGCGAGGCAGTGGAAGGCCTCGTCCGAAGACTGGGTCACGATCGTATCGACGACCTGGCACTGCTGGTGCTCGCGGATCCAAGCCGTCACCTTCTCACCCAGGTTCTCTCGCTCCTGCGCCATCGTTGCGGAGAAAACCTTCACACCGTTGAAACGCGTCGTTGTGTGGTTCTGATGTTGTGCCATCGGTCCTTTTAGTCCCTTCGGGCCCCTCTAATTCTCGGGGCTCTTCGTATAGCAGCGTTTCCACACGTACGGCAATGGGCGAAATTTTTACTTGGAGTCCGGCGGCTCGGAGCCCGCTTCGGGCGGGGCGCTCGGTAGGGCCGGCCGCTCAGGCATGGGGCCGAGGCCCATCTTCGCCTTCAGCTCGGCCAGCGCCAGATCGCTGCCGGTTCCCCCCTCCAGCTTCTTGAATTTCTGCTGCAAGGTGTCTCCGGCCAGCTCCCCGCCCAGCTCCGTCGCCGCTTCCGACTCGGCCTCGATCTGATCGACCTTCTGGTTCATTCGTTCGAAGGTGTCGAAGGCGCTGTTGTCCGCCAACCCGCGCATGGTGTCCTGAATCGCCTTCTGCGCCTCGGCCCGTTTCTGGCGGGCGATGAGGATGTTCTTTTTGCGTTTCGCCTCTTCGATCTTGTCGTTCAGCGTGCGCAGTTGATCCTTCAATTTTTCAACCGCGTCCTTCTGAAGCTGCCATTGCTTGCCGAACTCACCCT
Source organism: uncultured Myxococcales bacterium (assembly GCA_964440665.1). Taxonomy (GTDB): domain Bacteria; phylum Myxococcota_A; class Polyangia; order Fen-1088; family Fen-1088; genus JADGRB01. The sequence continues at coordinate 2,556 of CAYTTF010000236.1, forward strand.
GCATCTTGTCGTGCTCGGCCTGGCGGACCAGCGCCTCCTTGGCCAGACCGTCGTCGCCGGCGCGGACCGCCAGCATCGCCTTGCGTTCCCATTCCTTGGACAGGTCGATCTGCTCGTCCCAGCGCTTCTTGAGCTGTTTTTCGTCCGCGATCGAGGTCGCCACCTGCTGCTTGGCCGTCAGGAGCTGGTTCTGCATCTCGACGACGATCTGGTTCAGCATCTTCTGCGGGTCTTCCGCCTTGCTGATCAGATCGTTTAGGTTGGACTTGATGAGCGTTCCCAGCCTGGAGAAGATTCCCATGGTGATGTCCTAGACGTGGGCGCTGGCGCCGCCGGGCTGTCCGCCCAGGAGACGCGCGAGGTTCGGTTGATGTTTGGCGGCGGCCATCGACATGTCGTCGATCACCGCCTGGAACTCGGAGAGGTCGAGGTTCTCGAGGTCGAGGGCGTGCACGATCACGACCGCGTCGCCCTCCAGCCCGAAGGCGCCGTGCACCATCTCGTTGGTGTTGAGGGTGAGCAGCGCCCGATAGAGCTCCTCGCGGCCGGTGGGCGGCAGGTCGGCCATCTTGAGGCGGAACGCCACCACCTGGCCGGCGATGGAGACCGCCAGCCGGGGACCGCCGATCTGGAGCAGCCAGATGCCGGGCTTGACGGTCTCGTACGTCACGCCCATCCGCATCAGATAGGACTCCACGTCCTCGGCGCTCTTCATGACTCGGCGCTCTCGCTCACCGTCTGACTCTTCCTCTGCATGGCGGAAAGGTTAGTCGATCCCTTTCCCATCGACAAATCGGCGGCGCCATTCGACAATCCCCCCCTGGTATGGTACCGGAAACGCGCCGGATGCTCGATCCCAGCAAGCTCCCCCGCCACCTGGCGATCATCATGGACGGCAACGGCCGTTGGGCGCAGGAGCATGGTCTGCCGCGCGTGGAAGGGCATCGCCAGGGGGCCAAGGCGGTCCGCGAGATCGTTCGCGCGGCGCGCGAGACGGGGCTGCGCGCGCTCACCCTCTACGCCTTCTCGGCGCAGAACTGGCAGCGTCCCCCCGAAGAGGTGGCGACCCTCATGCAGCTGCTGCGCGACTATGTCGTCGAAGAGCGCAGCGAGATCATGGACAACGACATCCGCCTCATCGCGATCGGCGAGGTGGAGCGGCTGCCCGCGTACGCCAAGGATCCGCTGGACGCGCTGGTGGCCGACTCGGCCGGCAACCGCGGCATGACGCTCTGCCTGGCGCTCTCCTACGGGGGCCGCGAATCGATCGTCGCCGCGGCGCGCGCGCTGGCCGAAGCGACCGCCCGCGGCGAGGTCAATCCCGCCGAGATCGACGAGGAGAGGTTCGGTGCCTCGCTGCAGACCGGCGGCCTTCCCCAGCTCGACTTGCTGGTGCGCACCTCCGGTGAGGAGCGCCTCTCGAACTTCCTGCTCTGGGAGGCGGCCTACGCCGAGCTCTATTTCACGGAGACGTACTGGCCCGCCTTCGGCAAGGCCGAGCTCTTCGCCGCGCTCGAGTCGTTCCGGGGGCGCGAACGACGTTTCGGGCGCACGCGCGAGCAGATTCGCAGCGCGGGCTAGACTCGCGCGGGCTAGACTCGATAGAGCGGCATGTCCAATCTCGCGCTGCGCGCGCTGTCGGCTCTGATCATCTTGCCGCTGCTGGGGGCGTTGGTCCTCTGGCACCAGCCGCTCGGGTTCGGCGGGTTGGTGGTGCTGGTGGCCGCGCTGGCCTTGGTCGAGTACGCGGCGATCACGCTGCCGGCCGCCACGCCGAGGTTCCGGGCTGCGGTGGTGGCGGTGGGGGCCGGTTTCACGGCGGCGCTCTACCTGGCGCCGGGACAGGCCCTGGTCTGGGGCCTGGCGGCCCTGATGGCGACGGCCACCCTGGTCCTCATGAGTCCGGGTGACATCCCGGCCGCGGGCGCGCGCCTGGGCCTCGCGACATTCGGCGTCTTTTACATCGGCGGGCTGGCGGCGCCGCTGGCGATTCTTCAGCGCGACGCCCCGCGCGGACGATCCTGGGTGCTGCTCGCCGTGGCGGTGACCTTTGGGAACGACGCGGGCGCCTACTTTGCGGGCCGGTCCCTGGGCCGACACAAGCTTTACCCGGCGGTCTCACCCGCCAAGACGGTCGAGGGCGGGCTGGGTGGCATGGCGGCTGCGCTGCTCATCATGTTCGTGGCGCGCGCCAGCCTTTCGCCCTGGCTGACGGTGGGCGATTGCCTCCTGGTCGCGCTACCGGCCAGCGTGCTCGGGCCGATCGGCGACCTCGTCGAATCGCTCATCAAGCGCTCGGCGGGGGTCAAGGACTCCGGCCGGCTGATCCCCGGCCACGGCGGCATGCTCGACCGGATAGACGCGCTTCTTTTCGTCGCGGCCTGGACCTACCTCTACGTCGCTCACTTGAAATAAATGACCCCCGCTCGGAGGTCCGGGCGGGGGTCCATAGGCGGAACGAACGGTTAAGAAGGCTAGGTGAGGCGAGAAAGATAGGGTAAGCGGCTCCGGGCCGAGGTACGGGTAAACCCCGGAACCGTCAATCTAAGGTCACACCGACTTGCGTCGGTGTGAGGGAGGAGGGGAGCCCGAACGAAGCCCTGAGGCTGGGTCCGATGCTTCCGATTCACAGAGTGAGCAAGGGGTGTGCCGAAGGGGGGCCGCCCGCCGAACTCATTGATTTGCCGGCAGGTTCATGTTACAGCCTGGTCTCCCCTCTCCAAGTTTCGCGATGAACCCTGACATTTGCGTCAGCCTGTGCCCACCGTGCACACGGCTCCGTTCTTAGCTTGATCGCGTATGGCCGATAGCCTGATCGTCATCAACGCGGACGGCCCCGAGACCCGCGTGGCTCTCGTCGAGGACGGCTATCTGGGCGAGCTCTACATCGAGCGCAAGCGCGAGCGTGGGATAGCCGGAAACATCTACAAGGGTCGGGTCGAGCGCGTGCTCCCCGGAATGCAGGCGGCCTTCGTCAACATCGGCCTCGAGAAGAGCGCCTACCTTCACGTCTCGGACGTGCGCGGAACGCCCGACGATCTCAAGCGCCTCTTGACGCCGGAGGCGGGCGCGCGCGCCGACGACGAGGACGAGGAGGCGGCGGACGCGGCCCGGGTCGGGGCCGGCGCGCGCATCGAGGATCTGCTCAAAGAGGGGCAGGAGATCGTCGTCCAGGTGACCAAGGAGCCGATCAGCACCAAGGGCGCCCGGGTCACCCGCTACGTCTCGTTGCCGGGGCGCCACCTGGTCTTCATGCCGACCGTCGACCACGTCGGGATTTCCCGTCGGATCGGGTCCGACAAGGAGCGGCGGCGGCTGCGCGAGGTCGTCGATTCGATGCGCCCGGCCGGCTCGGGCTTCGTCGTGCGCACGGTGGCCGAGGGGATCTCCGACCGCGAGCTCAAGAGCGACATGGAGTTCCTCATCAAGCTCTGGAACGAGGTGGTCCGGCGCGCCGAGGGGAGCCGCTGTCCCGCGCTCATCTACAACGATCTGGACCTGCTGCTGCGCACGGTGCGGGATCTCTTCACCGCCGATGTCGAGAAGCTGATTATCGACTCGCGCGCCGAGTACGACCGCGTCAAGAAGTTCATCGCCGCGCTCATGCCCGACTTCGCCGGCAACATCGAGCTTTACGAAGGCAACGATCCGATCTTCGACGGCTACGGCATCGAGATCGAGATCGATCGGGCGCTGGAACGAAAGGTGTGGCTCAAGTCGGGCGGCTACCTGATCGTCGATGAGATGGAGGCGCTCACCGCCATCGACGTCAACACCGGGCGCTTCGTCGGCAAGTCCAGCCTGGAAGACACCATCACCAAGACCAACCTCGAGGCGTCGCGCGAGGTGGCCGAGCAGCTGCGCATCCGGTCCATCGGCGGCATGATCGTGGTCGACTTCATCGATATGGATCGGCCGCACAACCGGGAGAAGGTCACCCGGTCGTTCAACGAATACCTGCGCAAGGACCGGTCCAAGGCGGCGGTCACCCGCATCTCGGAGCTGGGGCTCATCGAGATGACGCGCAAGCGGACGCGCGAGTCGTTGCTGCACACACTGACGGAGCCCTGCACCTCCTGCGAGGGGAAGGGCTACACCAAGTCGCGGCGCACGGTCACCTACGAGCTGCTGCGCGAGCTGCGGCGGCAGGGCGATCTGGTCGAGGGCGACACCGTGCTCGTCGAGGTTCATCCGGACGTCGCGCAGGTCCTGCAGTCGACCGATCGGGCGTTTCTGGAAGAGATGGAGAAGCGCCTCCAGAAGCGGATCGTGATCAAGGCGCGCGGCTCGTTTCACGTCGAGGATTTCGAGATCCGCTCGCCGAACGACAAGGCGCCCATCGAGAAGTCGGAGGTGGCCGGGGCGGCGCGTGAGGACAAAGACGGGCCGTCCTCGTCGAAGCGTCGTCGGCGTCGTCGGCGGCAGCTCGGTCCGCCCTCGGAGGTCGAGGCGATGCTGGCCGAGGACGAAGCGGGCGCGATCGATCCGGAGTCGCTCGCCGACTCCGAGGCGGAGCGACATAGCGAAGCGGCGTCGAACGCGGGCGGCGCGCCCGCCGGCGGCAGGGATACGCCGCGCTCCGAGCCCGAGCCGACCTAGCAGCGGTCGGGTGTGGGTGACCGGTGACCCGGGTCTGCTTCGTCTGTCTCGGTAACATCTGCCGGTCGCCGACCGCGGAAGCGGTCATGCGGCATCTGGTGAAGGAAGCCGGGCTCGGCGATCGGATTGCGGTCGAGAGCGCCGGTACCGGAGACTGGCACGTCGGCGGGCCGCGCGATCGGCGCAGCCGGTCGGTGGGCGCCGCGCGTGGGATCCCGCTCGAGGGGGAGGCGCAACAGTTCATCCGGTCCGACTTCGATCGCTTCGACCACGTGCTGGCGATGGACCGCGCCAACCGCGACGAGCTGCTGCGGCTGGCGCGCGACGATCGCGATCGCGCCAAGGTGCGCCTCCTGCGCGGGTTCGATCCGGGCGCGCCGCCGGACGCCGAGGTGCCGGATCCCTACTACGGCGGTCCGCGCGGCTTCGAAGAGGTGTTCGACATCTGCGAGCGCGCCTGCCGCGGGCTCCTCGCACATTTGGTGCGCGAGCACGGGGCGTAGATGCGCGGGGCCGGGGTGCTGACGCACGCGATCGGGGCGCAGAGGCGCCGCAGATGAACACGGCGCTCAAGACGGCGCTTGGCGAGGCTCTCGGTGGCGAGGTCGTCGCGTCGCGGTCGAGCGCCGGCGGCGACATCAACCAGGCCTACGAGATCACGCTCGCCG
>CAYTTF010000237.1:0-7794 GCA_964440665.1 uncultured Myxococcales bacterium
GACGGCTTTGGCGCGGGCGCCGGCTTTCGGATCGACGGTGACGGCGAGCTTGCGGTCGGGGCTCTCGGAGAGCGTGACGACCGCTTCCTCGAGCCGATCGCGACGGAAATAGGCGACGCGGACGCGCGCGCCGGGCGCGTGGTCGGCGATCCGCTTGGCGAAGGTCGCGGCGCCGACCCGGGCGCCGTCGACGGCGACGATCTCGTCGTTGAAGGTCAGACCGGCGCGCCAGGCGGGCGAGTCGGGGACGACGTTGCGGACGGTGGTGCGGTCGGCGTGGAGCGCCAGACCGGTCCAGGCGCGGGCGCGGCGGCTGCGCACCGGGTCGCGCTCGCCGGCCGGCTTGTCGTCCTCGTCCCATTCGGCGCGCGCTTCGAGCTTCAGGCCGGCGCGGCGGAGCAGCGCGGGCAGTGGCAGCTCGTCCTTGCCGCGCACGTAACGATCGAAGAAGCGATCCAGGCGGCGGCCCGCGATCGCCGCGGCGGCCGCGCGGACGTCGGCATCGGCGATCGGGCGGCCGCTCCGCCCGAAGCGATCCCACAGCCGGCGAATCATCTCGGGAAGACCGCGCCGCCCGCCGTTTTCGAGGCGCAGCGTCAGGTCCAGCGCCATCGCGGTCCAGAACCCCTTCTCGTAGTAGCTGACGGCGCGGTTGGTGAAATTCTCCGAGGGCTTGTACTGCTTGATCCAGGCTTCGAAGGAGAGCTCCTCCAGCGAGGTCTCGTTGCGGCCGGGGCGGGTGGCGTACTTGGGCCAGTCGTCGGCGATCATGCGCAGGAACTGGCGCTCGCGCGTGACGCCGGCGCGCAGGATGATCACGTGCGCGAGGTAGTCGGTGATCCCTTCGTAGAGCCAGAGCAGGCGCGTGTAGTTTTCGCGCGTGTAGTCGAGCGCGTATGCGGAGTGCGGCTCTGCCGTGCGGAGTCCGTCGCGGGGGGGTGTGGGGACCCTCTCAGGGTCCCCGCGTCTGTTCGTCCCCAGCGCGCGGTCGTGGATGCGCTTGACGTTCCAGACGTGAAAAAACTCGTGGGCGGCCAGATCGGCGAAGCGGACGTAGCCGGCCTCGTCTTCGAACGACAGGCCGGCGATGTCCATGGTCACGCTGGCGCGGTGCTCGAGGCCGCCCGAGCCGACCGGTAGCGCATGAACGATGAAGAGGTAGCGGTGAAACGGGAAGCCGCCAAAGATTCGGCCGGTAGCCGTCACCACCCGGCGGAGGATGTCGCAGAGGCGCGCCGGATCGGCGTTGGTGCGGCCATAGAGCGCCAGCTCGAAACGGGTGCGCCCGACGGAGAAGGTGTGGAGCGCGTGGGTGCCGACTTCGAAGGGTGAATCGGCCAGCTCGTCGAAATCCGCGGCGGTGTAGCTGAGGCCGCGGCCCGCGCCGCGCCCGGTGACCGGCGGCAGCGCGGTGGCAACTCGCCAGCTCGGTTTGGCCGGCGCGACCGTCACCTGGCAGGGGCGTCCCAGCTCGCCGTCGACGAAGAAGAACAGGCTGGTGCCGTTCCAGTAGGCGTGGCTGTCGTCGAGGAACGAGGTGCGCACGGTCGCCTCGAAGGCGAACACCCGGTAGCGGACCCGAAACGCGTGGCCGCCGGTGGCAATCCGCCAGCGCTGCTTGTCGATGCGAGCGATGCGACCCGGCGTGAGCGCACGCCCGCGGCTGTCGGCGATCTCCAGACGGAAGACATGCCGGACGAAGTCGCGCACCATGTAGCTGCCGGGTGCCCAGGCCGGGAAGACCAGGTCGACGCTGTCGCGACCGGACAAGGGCGGCACACGCATTTCGATCTCGTACTCGTGCGACGCCGGCGCGCGCATCGACACGCGGTAGACGATCGGTTCCAGGGCGGACGTGGTAAGCACGGCGGGCATGGCCGAAGAGGATAAGGCGAAAGTCGGTTCTTCTGATCGTCTTGCCTCCGTCTCGGTCGATCTGGATGCCGTCGCCTGCTACTACCGCATCCATGCGCTCGGCGATCCGCCCACCGATCGGGCTCGCTTCGCGGTTCTGCGCCGCTGTCTCCCGCGCTTCGCCGAGCTGTTCGCCCGCCACGGCGTGCGCGCCACCTTCTTCGTGGTCGGCGCCGATCTCGAGGAGGACGCGGAGGGGCGCGCGCTGCTGGCCGAGCTGGCGCGGGCGGGGCACGAGCTCGCAAACCACACCCACACGCACCCGTACGATTTCGTGCGCCTCGGCGGCGTCGGGATGGCCGCGGAGATCGACCGCGCGCACGCCGCCATCGGGGCCTGCGCGGGTGGCGCGCCGATCGGCTTCCGCGCGCCCGGCTACGGGATCAGCGCCGAGGTCTTCGATCTGCTGCGCGCGCGTGGCTACCGCTACGACTCGTCGGTGTTTCCCTCGCCGGCGTACTATGGCGCCAAGGCGCTGGTCATGGCGGCCATGCGGGTGGCGGGCCGCCCGTCGGGGAGCTTTCTCGGCACCCCGCGCGCCCTGTTCGCGCCGCGGGCGCCGTATCGACCGGCGCCCGGATCGCCGTTTCGACCGGAGGGCGCCGACGGCGGCGGCGGCGACCTCATCGAGCTGCCCATCGCCGTCACGCCGATCGCGCGTCTGCACGTGATCGGCACCAGCCTGATCCTCGCGCCCGCCTGTTTGCGGCGACACCTGGTCGAGGTCGCGCTGCGCGCCCCGTTCTTCAACCTCGAGCTACACGGTATCGACCTCGCCGACGCGGAGGCCGACGAGATCCCGCCGCTGCTGGTGGCGCGCCAGCCGGACCTGCGCCGCCCGCTGGCCCACAAGCTGGCCGCGCTCGACGAGACGTTGACCGCCGCACGGAGCGCGGGCGCCCGGTTCGTCACGCTGGCCCAAGTCGGCGTCTGAAGTCGGCGTCTGACGTCGGCGTCTGATGTCGGCGTCCGACGAGCCGGTTCAGCGGCGCGGGCGACCGATGACCGCGCCGGTCGCGAGCTCGTCGCAGCGTTCGTTCTCGGGCACGCCGGCGTGGCCCGCGACCTTGACGAATTCCACCCGGGGCAGGGCCGCCAGCCGTCGCTTGATGCGCGCGATCAACTCCTGGTTGGCCTTGGCTTTCCACCCTTTGCTGAGCACGCCGATCGCGTAGCTCGAATCGGTATAGATCCGGAGGCGGCGCCCATCGTCGCGGTTTGCCCCAGCCAGGTCGATCCCCCGCTCGATGGCGGTTAGCTCGGCGATGTTGTTGGTGCCCTCGCCCAGGTACTCGCCCACTTCATGCCGCTCCCCGCCGTCGATCACCACGACCCCGATCCCCATCGGCCCCGGATTGCCGGAGCACGCGCCGTCGGTCCAGATCTCGACCGCGCCCGCGGGGAGGCCGCCGCCCTTCGAGGCCGCCGCCGCGCGGGGCGCGCGGGCGGCCTTCCCGGGCTCCTTCCCCGCTTCACTCCGGAGCACCTCCCGAGGCGCCTCGGGCAGGGGAGCCGCCTCGCCCGAATCGGGGGTCAGGTTGCCGGGAGATGGACGGTAGCTCTTGGCGTCGGATTCGCGATACTTCATCTCCGCGCGGCCATCGTTGTCCAGAACCAGCGCCCCCGATTCGTCCGCGCGCACCCAGACCAGACCCCCCTTGAAGCGCATGCGAGCCCACGACATCGGCGGCACTATGACGCGAAGGCGGCGCGTCTGGCCAGCGCTCGTCGTCGCCGTCGCGGCCGCGGCCTCCTGCCGCGGCGGTTGCCGCCGCGCCGAGGATCGCGCCGCCACCGTCGAGGGCCGACTGGCCCTGTTTCCGGCGGCCACCCGCATAGTCGCGGCGATCGACGTCGCCAAGCTCCGCGCCAGCCCGGCCGCGGCCAAGCTGGTGGCCGAGGCGCAGCAGAGCCCGGCCGACCTCCACGAGATAGAGGAGTTCGCGCGCCGCACCGGATTCGATCCGCTTCGCCAGCTGGTGAGCGTCACGGTGGCCTTTCCGGAAGAGGCGCGCGCGCACGGTGAATTCGGCCTGATTCTGCGCGCCGAAGCGCTCGACGAGACCCGTCTGGTCGCCTACGTGCGCGATCAGCTGCAGAAGACCGGCGACGATCTGGTGGCGACGCCACACGGGCGGTTCACGCTCTGGTCGGCGCGGCACGATCCGGAGGTGGTCGGGTTTTTCATCGATGCGCATTCGTTCGCGCTGGGCGCGGGCGGCTGGGGGCCGCGCATGGCCGACCTGGCCGAGACCGCGCGGCCCGGAGACAGCGCCGCCACCAACATCGATCTCGTTCGTCTGGTCGAACGGGCGGCCGGCGCGCACGCGATCTGGGGTGCGGCGATCGTGCCGGAAGGGACGCGCAAGACCCTGGCGGCCGATTCGCAGTTCGCCGACGCCGCCGCGATCATGACCCTGTCGCTCGGCATCGATCTCGGCAAGGGGCTGGAGGCCGACCTGCTGGCCGACGTCGCCACCGCCGGGGAAGCGGCGTCGCTGGCGTCGAGCGTGACCCAGTCGCTGCGCGACGCGAAACGGAATGCCCAGGTGCTGATGCTCGGGCTCGGTCCGTACCTGGATGGCGTCAGCGCGCGCGCCGCCGATCACACCTTCGAGCTGCGGGCCGTGCTGGGCGAGCCGGGGTTCGACGATCTCCTGGCCCGCCTCGGTGGTCTGCTGGCGCTGGCCCGCGGCACCGCCGTCCCCGGCTTCACCCGCTGACGCCGACGTCGGGGCCGGCGATCGGCACCACGTCGTGGAACTTCCGATAGTCGATCTGGCGCCCGCCATCTGCCCTGACGCTGAGCACGTCGGCGAAGCGCGCGCCGATGACGATGTCCTCCAGCGCGTACTGCTTGCGGGCGTGGATGGTCTGGCCGATCGTCTCGTCGAAGCCGGTGAGACCGAGATAGATCTCGGCGTGCTGCGCGCGAAGCCGATCGAGGGCATCCGGGCCGAAGAAGGGGCTCTTCTCGTCGATGAGGTGCATCGCGCTCCAGGTCAGGAAGAAGACCCCGGTGCTGGCGCGCACCAACGGCAGATCGATCTGCCGCCGCATCTCCTCGCCCTCGCGGGTCCGCTCGCTCGCCAGCAGGACCACCTGGATCCGCGCCTCGACGATCCGGTTACGGCGCCAGTTGGCCATGCGGAACATCAGGTGCGGCACGCCGTTGCGTGGCGTAATGACCATCTTGTTCGAAAACAGCACACGCGCCGACGGACGCGCGAAACGCGTGAACGTGATGCCGGTGATGAGCGCCAAGAACAGGATGCCGGTCACGGCCTCCAGCGTGACCACGATGTGTCCATAGCGCGTGACCGGGTACATCCCGCCGTAACCGATGGTGGCCAGGGTCTGGACGCTGAAATAGAACGCGTCCTCGAACGAGCCGGGCGGCACGTTGGCGATGGCGCCCGGCTGCGCGCGGTAAGCGCAGGCGAAGGCGACGTTGGTCAGCACGAAGACCACCCCCATGAGCACGAAGAACGTCGGCCAGCTTCGCGCCAGGATGAAATGGTAGACGTCCTTGTGGGGCGCGTGCTCGATGCCGATCGCCTTGATATTGGTCCGGAGCCTGGGCTCCATGGGCGGGCGGACGAGGTCGACCGCGGTGGCGTTTTCGGCGGTTGGGACGCGGGCGAGGTCGGCCATGGGCGGAGCCTATGCGGCGGTCGCGTCGCGGGCAAACCGGCACTGTGGCAAACTCATGCGTGTTGTTCGCGGATTATGCGGCGCGCTGGAACGCTTCGGTTCCGGCCCCGGCCGAATCGTTCACCTACGCGACGGTGATCGAGGACGGACGGCCGTTCCCGCTGCTCGGGTTGCGCCTGCCCGGACTGAGGCCCGTGGTGGTCACCGCCGGTTTTCATGGCGACGAGAAGGCCGGGCCACTCACCTTGCTGGAGCACGCGGCGGAGATCGTCGCCTACGCGGCGTCGCGCGGCGTCGGTCTCCAGATCTATCCCTGTATCAACCCGTCGGGCTTCGAGGCGCACATCCGCTACAACATGTCGGGCGAGCGCCCAAACAACGACTTTCTCCGCTACGAGGTCGAGCCGGGCGTCTGGCACGGCGAGCTGCGCGAGGGTCAGACGTTCCGGGCGGTGGCGCCGGTCGGCGATGGTGGGCCCAAGGAGACCGTCGCGCTGGCCCGCGCGCTCGCGGCCGGCCCGACGCCCTTCGCCGCGCTCGATCTACACCAGGACAACTTCATCCACGGCGCCTGGTTCTACGCCTACGTGTTCGGGGATCTGGCGGCTTATCGTCCGCTGCTGGCGCGCTCCGGCACGCTGGTGCCGGTCTTGCGCGGCAGCATCGTCGACTCGGGCCACGAGCCGGCCAGCAACGTCTACGCCGACGCCGAGGGATTCATCGTCAGCCACGATGGCAGCGTCACCGACAAGTTCCAGCGCGACGGCGTGCTCTACACGGCCGCCATCGAGACCACCACCGAGACGCCGGGGCCGATCGCCGACGAGATCAACCTCATCTGGATCCGGGGGTTCGTCGACCTGGCGGCCCAAGGAGACTAGGCAAAGCGGCTGGATTGCGGTAAACCCGGCCCCCTCGAAGGAGATTGGTGAACAATGTCCGTGGCACTGAATAAGAGCCCGCTCGCGCGGGTGAAAGACGAGTTCGGCGGGAAAGACAAGCTGGTCGACAAGATCGTGGGCGTTCTCGACGCCGGCGACGAGGGCAAGGACGTGCTCCGCAAGCGTCTCCTCGGCGTCGCGAACGGCAAGCTGATTCGCCTGTTTTCCGTGGCGACCCGGACCAAGCAGGCCGGCGGCCACGACAAGCTGGCGGCGACCACCGCCGAGCGGCTCAAGCACGGCAAGGACAAGGATTACGTCGCCAAGCTCGGCGACCTGTCGGACGCGCGTCTGCTCGACATGCTGGGCGCCGCCGAGCGCGCGCACGGCGATGCCGCCAAGGCGGCGCCGGCCGCGGCCGCCAAGGCGGCCAAGGCCAAGGTCGCGCGGGCCGCGAAGAAGGCGGCGCCCGCCACCAAGGGCAAGAAGGCGGCGCCGGCCACCAAGGGCAAGGCAGGATCGGGCAAGCGGGCCTGACCGCGCCGGCGCAACATGTGGATGGGCCGGGTGGTGGGGCGGCTCTGGGCGGCACGGCAGGCCGCCAGCCTCGCCGGCCGTAAGTTGTTGCTGGTTCGCCCCCAGACCGCGAGCGGCTCGGAGGGCCACCGGTTGATCGTCGCCGTCGACGGCCTGGACGCGGGCCCCGGGGATCGGGTGATCGTCGCCCACGGCAGCCGCGTGCGCGATCTGACCGTCGGCGCGGAGGTGGCCGACAAGGACGTGGTCATCGGCATCGTCGACGGCCACGAGCTCACCCCGTCATGATTCTGGGGCGCGTGGTGGGGCAGGTGTGGGCCACGCGCCGCGACGCGCGGCTCGGCCGCGCCAAGCTCCTGGTGGTGCGACCGACGGGCATCTACGAGCCGGCCTTCGGGACGCGGCACCTGGTGGCGACCGACGATCTCGACGCCGGCATCGGCGACCAGGTGGTGGTCTGTCTGGGCGCGCCGGCGCGCGCCTCGGCCGGTGGAAACGACGTCCCGGTCGACGCGGCGGTCATGGCGGTGGTCGATCGGGCGGAGATCGATCTCCACGCGCTCGGCGCCGCGGGCGCGGGGCCCGGCATCCGCCGCAAGCTGACCGAGGCGCTCGGATGATTCGCGGGACGGTGGTCGGCCAGGTCTGGGCGACGCGGAAGGCGCGCGGGCTCGAGGGGCGCAAGCTGCTGGTCGTCGCCGCGCGCGACGCGGAGGGGCGTCCCACCGGCCGGCTGGTGGTCGCGGTGGACGTGCTCGACGCGGGCGTGGGCGAGGACGTGACGGTGGCGTTCGGCTCGGGCGCGCGC
>CAYTTF010000238.1:0-7777 GCA_964440665.1 uncultured Myxococcales bacterium
CACCCCGAATCCCGCTATTTCAACGTCGGGAAGATCGACCGCGATCAGGTGGCGGACTACGGGACGCGCAAGGGGATGACCACGGCTGAGGTGGAGCGCTGGTTGGGTCCCAACCTGAACTACGACTCCGGCCGCTGAGTGCGCGCTATCTGAGCCATTGCCATTGTTGTTTGGCCCGCCGTGCGCTCGAGGAGGTTGACCGCCTCGGTGAATCGGAGGTGCTCCACGTGGTCGCGCATCAAGGCATACGGCCCCTGACCCAGGCGGCGCTCGAGCTGGGGCGTCATGGCGTTGAAACGATTCACGGCAGAGAGGTTCTGCTGCCGGAGCAGGCCGATCAGATCAATCACGAGCTGCGGATTGAGCTCACCGTCGCCCGTCTCTTGCGCGGAGCTCTGGACCGCGGCCGGCGTGGCGGCGAGCAGCGGCGCCGCGCTCACACGCAGCTGCTCCAGTTGCCTTGCCAGGGTCGTCGCGACATGTCCGGCCCGCTCCACCTCACCCGCCGCACAGGCCGCCTCGCCTTCGCGGGCGAGATCTTGGATCGACCTGGCTCCCAGCATGCCCGCACAGCCCCTGAGCTTGTGCATACGTCCGCGCTGGGCGGCCAGCGAGACCGGGTCTGAGGTCACCGCCGGTACGCCGACGTCGGAGAATTCATGGAGAAGGCGGCCGAGCATCGATCCGAAGAGGCCCAGGTCATCGCTCAGGCGCGCCCGCGCGTCGCTAGAATCAATACCCTCGATCTCCGGCCAGGACCGCGTGTTTGGAACCGAGTCGTCAGCCGCCCCGCTCGGCGCCAGCGCAACCACGCCGCTCGACCGCTTGACGTGGCGGAGGATGCAGCGCACGAGGGCCTCGGCGCTGAACGGCTTGAGGATGAAGTAGTCCATGCCGGCTTCCGCGGCCCGCTGGCGCTCGCTGCTCAGCGCCCCGGCGGTCAGCGCAATGATCGGCAGATCCGTCAGTCCCAGCTCGAGGCGAATTCGTCGGGTCGCATCGTGGCCGTCGAGCACCGGCATCTGTACATCCATCAGCACCACGTCGAAGGCGTGTGGCTCGGCCTGGAGGCGCTCGAACGCTTCCTGTCCGTTGCCGGTGAGCCGGACCTCGGCACCCTCCAGCTCGAGAATACGTTTGGTGACCTCCAGGTTGATGTCGCTGTCGTCGACGACCAGGACGCGCACGCCCAGGAGAGCGGGCTCGCCCGGCGTCGCCGGAGAGACCTCGTGACCGGCCGGCGCCAGCGGCGAGGCCAACCCAAATTCCAGCACCACCTTGAACTCGCTGCCCACGCCTTTGGTGCTCTCGAGGCTCACCTCGCCGCCCATCAGGTTGGTCAAACGCTTGACGATCGACAGGCCGAGGCCGGTGCCGCCGAAGCGGCGGGTGATCGAGGTGTCGGCCTGCGAAAAAGGTGCGAACAGCTTCGAGAGCACTTCGGGCGCCATACCGATGCCGGTATCCTGTACGACGAAGCACAGGGTTGCGCCCTTCGATCCGGTATTGAGCTTGCGGACCTTCAGCTTCACGTGGCCGCGCTCGGTGAACTTGATGGCGTTGGAAAGAAGGTTGGTCAGGATCTGGTTGAGGCGCGTGGCATCCCCCTCCAGCGCGACGGGCAGGTCGTTGGGGACATCGATCTCGAAGCCGATGCCCTTGGCGTCCGCCTGGACGGCCATCACGTCGGCCAGTTCCCGCAACAGGGCCCGCGGGCTGAAGGCGGCGTGCTCGACCATCAGCTCGCCCGCCTCGATCTTCGAGAGATCGAGGACGTCGTTGATCACGGCGGTCAGCGACTTGCTCGCCAATTTGATCTTGTTCAGATAGGTCGCCTGCTCCGCATCCAGCCCGGTTCGCCCCAGCAAGTACGACAGCCCGATGACCGCGTTCATCGGCGTCCGGATCTCGTGGCTCATGTTGGCGAGGAACTCGCTCTTGACCCGGCTGGCCTGCTCCGCCTTGTGGGTCAGCTCGCGCAGCGACTCCTCGTATTGCTTGCGCTCCGTCATGTCGCGCGCGGCCGCGAACACCCCCTGCAGCCGCCGGTCCCGATCATAGAAGGTGGTCGCGTTGTAGGAGACGACGGTCTCCTTGCCGTCCCGATCGCGCGCGGTCAGCTCGTAGTTGGTGATCTTCTTCTTGCTCAGCACCAGTCGGATGCCTGCCTCGGCCCGCTCCGGATCGGTGAAGTAGTTCTTGAAGGGCGCGCCGATCAGCTCGTCCCGCGTGCAACCGGTGAGCGCTTCCATCTGCTTGTTGACGTCGGTGATGATGCCCGGCGCGTCGGTGGTCATGAGCGCGTCGATGTTCGATTCGAACAGCGAGCGCGTATAAAACTGATTCTCGCGCAGGCGCTGACCGAGCTGCATTTGCTCCGCCTCGATCTGCTTGCGGGCGGTGTTGTCGGTGCCGATCAATAGATAACCTATGATGCCGTCCTGGGCATCGCGGAGCGCGGTGACCGACACGACCGCCGGAAAACGGCTGCCGTCCTTGCGGATGTAGGTCAGCTCGTAGATGTCCTCGATGCCGCGCGAGGCCTTGAACACCAGGGCCTCGAAGCCCGGCGCGATCGAGGTCTCGAGCTCGATGCTGAGCGCCTTGGCGCGCGCGATCACCTCCTGCGGATCGGAGATGTCGGCCGGTGTGATCTTGTTCATCACGTCGGTGGCCGCGTAGCCCAGCATGCGCTCGGCGCCGACGTTGAAGATCTGGATGACGCCCTTGGCGTCGGTCGCGATGCTGGAGAAGTTGGCGCTGTTGAAGATCGCGCTCTGCAGGGCGCCCGCCTGTAGCAGCGCTTCTTCCGCCCGTTTGCGGGCGGTGTTGTCGGTGCCGATCAACAGATAACCGATGATGCCGTCCTGGGCGTCGCGCAAGGCCGTCACCGACACGACCGCCGGGAAGCGGCTGCCGTCTTTGCGGATATAGGTCAGCTCGTACACGTCCTCGATGCCGCGGGAGGCCTTGAAGACCAGGGCCTCGAAGCCCGGCGCGATCGAGGTCTCGAGCTCGATGCTGAGCGCCTTGGCGCGCGCGATCACTTCCTGTGGATCGGAGATGTCAGCCGGCGTGATCTTGTTCATCACCTCGGCGGCCGCATAGCCCAGCATGCGCTCGGCGCCGACGTTGAAGATCTGGATGACGCCCTTGGCGTCGGTTGCGATGCTGGAGAAGTTGGCGCTGTTGAAGATCGCGCTCTGCAGGGCGCCGGCCTTGAGCAGGGCTTCCTCCGCCCGCTTGCGGGCCGTGTTGTCGGTGCCGATCAATAGATAACCTATGATGCCGTCCTGGGCATCGCGGAGCGCGGTGACCGACACGACCGCCGGAAAACGGCTGCCGTCCTTGCGGATGTAGGTCAGCTCGTAGATGTCTTCGATGCCGCGCGAGGCCTTGAACACCAGGGCCTCGAAGCCCGGCGCGATCGAGGTCTCGAGCTCGATGCTGAGCGCCTTGGCGCGCGCGATCACTTCCTGCGGATCGGAGATGTCGGCCGGCGTGATCTTGTTCATCACCTCGGCGGCCGCGTAGCCCAGCATGCGCTGGGCGCCGACGTTGAAGATCTGGATGACGCCCTTGGCGTCGGTCGCGATGCTGGAGAAGTTGGCGCTGTTGAAGATCGCGCTCTGCAAGGCCCCGGTCTTGAGCAACGCCTCCTGGCGATGGAGCTCCGAGATGTATTCGATCGTTCCGTCGGCCGGGACGGGTGGGTTTGGATCGCGGGCGGCGCCGGGCAGATTGGGATCGCGGACGGCGGCGGGCACGTCTAACCCCTCGGCGCGATGTCGCGGGCAAGGTGTGGGGCGTCGACGTCCGCGATGTCCAGCAGCCTGGCCTGAGCGCGGCCGGCGTTCTTGGCCGCATACAGGGCCTCGTCGGCGGCTCTCACCAGGTCAACGGGGCAGAGGTGTGCGCGCCCGTCCTCGACGAAACGGGCCTCGCCCACGGGTGGCGCTTGGCGTGCGCCGTCTTCGTCGCTGCAGCCGATGCCGACGCTCACCGTGACGTTAGGTGCCGCCCCAGAGTCCTGGTGCGCGATGGCCAGCGCCTCGATGGCGCCGAGGACGCAATGGGCCACGTGCTCGGCCCCGCCACACCCTGTCTGTGGCAGCAGGATCGTAAACTCCTCGCCGCCGTAGCGCGCGACCAGATCCGCCGGGCGCGAGCTGGTGATCAGCAGCGCCTGGGCCACCGCGCGCAGGCAGGCATCGCCCGCCGGGTGGCCATAGCGGTCGTTGTAGAGCTTGAAGTGATCGACATCGATCATGAGCAGCGACAGCGAATCACCCGACCGGATGCTGCGGTGCCATTCCGCCTCCAGCGCCTCGTCGAACCGCCGCCGATTGGCCACCCCGGTCATGACGTCGATCGTGGCGAGTCGGCGCAGCTCGTCGGCCAAGTGCTTGACCCGCAGCTGGGTCTTGACCCGGGCCAGCAACAGCGGCGCGCTCACGGGCTTGGCGATGAAGTCCGCCGCGCCCAGCTCGAACCCGGAAACTTCGAGATCGGGCTCGCTGTGGCTGGTGACGAAGATGATCGGCACCTCGGCGAGGGCCGGGTCGGCCTTCAGAGCCCCGCAGGTCGTAAATCCGCTCATGCCCGGCATCTCGGTGTCGAGCAGCACCAGGTCCGGCGCCGACGCCCGTGCCAAACGCAGAGCGTCCTCGCCGCTGGTGGCAAAACGCAGGCTGCCGGCGACGGTCGAAAGGATGCGACCCATGAGCTGGATCGATCCCGGATCGTCATCGACCAGCAAGATGTCGTCGTTCGTCAGAACAAATGACCTATTCACGCCCGTCGGGATCTGCAATGGGTCGGCCCCAGAAACCCGACTGACCCTCGGTTTTCCGTGCGATCGGGCCCAGGCGGGAGGTGCGACAACCGCGCCGAGCTCAACCCTGGAATCGCCGCAATCGCAGCGCGTTCCCGATCACCGACAACGAGCTCGCCGCCGCGGCGGCCGCCGCGATGGTGGGAGACAACAGCACCCCGAAGAACGGGTAGAGAATGCCCGCCGCGATCGGAACGCCAATTCCGTTGTAGATGAACGCGAAGAACAGATTCTGTCGAATGTTGGTCATGGTGGCGCGGCTTAGCCGCCGCGCCCGCACGATCCCACGCAGGTCGCCCTTGACCAGCGTGAGGCCGGCGCTCTCGAGGGCGACGTCGGTTCCCGTGCCCATCGCGATCCCGACGTCGGCCTGCGCCAGCGCCGGCGCGTCGTTGATGCCGTCGCCGGCCATCGCGACCGCGCGTCCGCTTTCCTGCATCCGCTCGATGGCCTGCGCCTTCTCGGCCGGGAGCAGCTCAGCCATGACCTCTTCGATCCCGAGTTTTTGGGCCACGGACTCCGCGGTGGTGCGGTGGTCCCCGGTCATGATGACGACCCGCAGACCGTCGGCGCGAAGCGCCCGCAGCGCTTCGGGTGTCGTCGCCTTGATCGGATCCGCCACGCCCAGCAGACCGGCCAGTCGCTCGTCGACCAGGACGAACACGACCGTCTGTCCCTCCGCGCGGAGCGACTCCGCCCGCTCCGACGCCTGACCGAGCGGCACGCCCAGGTCGTCCAAGAGCTTGCCGCTGCCGACCGCCACCGATCGATCGCCCACCTTCCCTTTGACGCCCTCGCCGGTCACCGAGGTGAACGCCTCGGTCGATCCGAGCTCGAGGCCGCGCTCGAGAGCGCCCTCGACGATGGCCCCGGCCAGCGGATGCTCGCTGCCGCGCTCGACCGTCGCCGCTAGGTGAACCAGATGCCGCGCATCGAACCCTTCGAACGGCACGACCGACACCAACTTGGGTTTACCTTCGGTGAGCGTTCCGGTCTTGTCCACCGCCAGCGTCTCCACCTGGTGGAGGATCTCGATCGCCTCCGCGTTTTTGAACAGGATCCCCAACGTCGCCGCCTTTCCGGTCGCGACCAGGATCGACATTGGCGTCGCCAGCCCGAGCGCACACGGGCAGGCGATGATCAGCACCGCGATGGCGCTCACCAGCGCGTGGGCCAGCCGCGGCTCGGGGCCGAGCAGGGCCCAGAGGCCGAAGGTCAGGCCCGAGCTCCCGATGACGGCCGGCACGAAGATGCCCGCGACCCGGTCGGCGAGGCGCTGGATCGGAGGCCGGCTCCGCTGCGCCTGCCCGACCATTCGCACGATCTGGGCCAGCAGGGTGTCGCCGGCGGCCCGCTCGGCGCGCATGACGAAACTGCCCGTGCCGTTCAGGGTCCCCCCGATGATCGGTGCGCCGGGCTGCTTCGGAAGCGGGATGGATTCGCCGGTGAGCATCGATTCGTCGATGGCGCTTCGTCCGTCCAGCACCGTGCCGTCGACGGGCACCTTCTCGCCCGGTCTCACGCGCAGCCGATCGCCGGGCCGGAGCTCCGAGAGGGCGACGTCCTCCTCCTGCCCGTCGGGCCGCAGGCGCCGCGCAAGCTTGGGTGCGAGATCCAGGAGCGCGCGGATGGCCGCGCCGGCCTGGCTGCGCGCGCGGAGCTCCAGCAGTTGACCGAGCAGCGCGAGAGTGACGATCGCCGCCGCGGCCTCGAAATAGACGCTCACCTGGCCGCCCGCGTCGCGGAAGGACGACGGAAAGATTCGAGGCAGGATCGCCGCGATCAGGCTGTAGCCGTACGCGACGGCGACGCCGAGCCCGATCAGCGTGAACATGTTGAGGCTCCGCCGCCGCACGGAGCCGACGGCGCGCTCGAAGAAAGGCCAGCCCCCCCAGAGCACCACCGGCGTCGCCAGCACCAGCTCGACCCAGGATCGCGCGGCGCCGGGGATGAGATCGGCCATGGCGATCACCATGAGCGGCGCCGAGAGGGCGGAGCCCACCCAAAACCGCCGCCGCATCGAACGCAGCTCGGGGTTCTCGGTCTCCTCCAGCGCGACCGTCTTCGGTTCCAGCGCCATCCCGCAGATCGGGCAGGCGCCCGGCTTGTCGGCGACGATCTGGGGGTGCATCGGGCAGGTCCAGCCACCCGAAAGCGACGTGTCAGGCGCCTGCCCTTGGGCCGCCCGGGACGAAGAGCTGTCGACCAGGAAACGGCGCGGCTCTTCTTCGAACCGCTCCAGGCAGCCGCGGCAACAGAACAGGTACCGCTGGCCCTCGAACGTCGTCCGCAACGGCGCATCCGGGTGGACCATCATTCCGCACACCGGGTCTTGGTCTAGCTTCATCTGCCGCTCGCCCATCTCGACGCGCGTCTAATATGTCACGCGGGTTCGGAGCGCGCGGTGGGGCTCTACTCCATCAGGTCTTGGGGCTGGACGCCCTCACCGAGCTCGCTTTCGAGGTACGACCGGAGCCGGCCCTTGAGACGACATTCGATCTGGCGAACGCGCTCGCGCGTGACGCCGAACGTCTCCGCGAGCTCGACCAGCGTCGCGGGCTCGTCGTTGACCAGGCGGGCGCGAAAGATCTCGAGATCTCGATCGCGGAGCGTGGTGCCGAAGGTGTGGAGCTTCTCCTTCAGGAGCATTCCGAACTCGCTGGCCTCGACCTGAAGGTCGGGACGCGAGGCGGCGGTGGCGGGCACCAGGTCGCCACGGGTTCGATCGCTCTGATCGTCAGAACGAACCGGCGCGTCCAGCGAAATCTCGGAGGCGTTGAGCCGCCGCTCCATCTCGATCACCTCTTGCTCGGTGACGTCGAGCGCGGCGGCGAGATGCTTGGCGTCCACCTGGAAGCCCTGCTTCTCCAGCTTCTCGCGTTCCTTGCGCAGGTTGAAGAACAGTCGGCGCTGGGGCTGGGTCGTGCCGACCTTCACCAGCCG
>CAYTTF010000239.1:0-7746 GCA_964440665.1 uncultured Myxococcales bacterium
TTGACGCGCTCGTGGTCGCGTTCGCCGAGCCAGACGGGACGGTGCTCACCTCCGACCCCGACGACCTCGAGGCGCTCGCAGCTCACGCCAACGGCGTGGTCATCGAGCGGGTCTGATGGTTTTCGTCACGGATGGTCGAGCGTCGATTCGAGGACGCGGCCGCCATGGGGAAGCCGCCGTGCCATTCTGAGCGCCGAGTACCAAGATCATGAACCGACCATACCGCGAAGGCCGCTGGAGTCGGACTCTGTGTCAGAAAACTGAGGCGGTTGCCCGACTGTGTCGTCATTCTGAGAACTGCGGGCCAAGACAGAGGTCGAACACTTGGGGCAAGACGGCGCGCTGTTTGCAGTCTGCGCGAGACAACATGAGTTACACGCGAATCTCGATGGCCGCGATCTCCTTGACCCTCCTGGTCGCCAGTTGTGGTGGCTCCGGACAAAGCGCGAGCGACGGCGGCACGGATCGCGGGGCGGGCGGCGCGATGGGCGGTGCCGCTGGGTCCGCGGCATCTGGCGGGGCTGGCGGCAGCGCCGGTTCGGGCGGCGCTGCGACCGGCGGCGGCGGCGCGGCGGCGGCGGGCGGCACAGGCAACGGATCCGCGGGCGCCGCCGGCAACAGCGGCTGGTCAGGAACCGCGGGACTGGGGGGCGGCGGAGCTGGCGGAACTGGCAGCGGTGGAAAAGGGGGGTCCATGGGCACGGCCGGAAGTGGCGGCACCGCAGGAAATGGTGGCACGGCTGGGAGCGACGGCACCGCCGGAACGTCCGGCGGAAACTGCGTAGGGGCGGGTGACTGTCCCGGCGGCGCCTGTTTTCAAGGCCTCGATGGCGTCACGAGGTGCGTGAAAGCCATGCCACCGCCCCTGCTGGACTGCCAGTCAGGCGATCCCACTTGCTGCGCCAGCGACGCGGTCTGTACGCACGGCTTGGGGGGGCGTTGCCTTCGGCGTCCCGGCAATCCGTGCGGCGGCGCCGCGCCGTTCGGAAACGCCTGCAGCTACGACGGGTGCGCCGCGGACGCGGACTGCCGCACCGGCATGCCCGCCGGCGCCACGGTGTCGGCGTGCGTGCCATCGGGCGCATTCCCCGGAATATACGTAGCGACGTGCATCTATGGGGGATGTCGGACCGATGCGGATTGCACCTTGCACCCAGGCGGACAATGTTCTTACGGTAACGCGGCGACTCACAACGGCATGTGTGATCTGCGTCAGGTGTTCTTCTGCGCGTACCCGAGCGATCCCTGTCAGGGGGCGAACACCGGTTGCCAAGCGTTCCTGTTTCTTTGCTTGCCGCAAGAGAACTATCAAGGTCGAATCTGTTCCGCGCCTCCGCCGGAATACCCGTGAGCTGACCACGGCTGCCGGCCCATTCCGGCCCGACAGACGCGCGCAATCGATGATCGCGTCCAGGTGGGTTAGAGTGCCGACTCCAAGAAGCGTCCCTCACCCAAACCGGAGCCGCACGACATGAAAACGCACCCGAGACCGACCCTGACCCTGGCCCTTTCCATTGCCCTCACCAGCCTGACCGCCGCGGCCCATGCGGCCTCGCCGGAGGCGGCCCCGAAGGGCGCCTTTCAGACCGACATGCTCGCCCAGTTCGATGACGCTGCGAAGAAGGTCATAGCGCTGGAGGACGCGGTTCCCCAGAACAAGTTCGGCTGGCGCCCGGGCCCGGGCGTCCGATCGATCAGCGAAGCGTACCTGCACATCGCGTTCGCGAACTACGCCGTCATCAAGTTCGCGACGGGCAAGGAGCCACCTGCGGACGCCGGTTTTGAAATGAATCCCGACAAATGGGACAAGAAGACCACCAAGAAGGACGAGATCAAGACGATCCTCGAGAAGTCGTTCGACCACGTCCGGATGGCGGTCAAGGCGGTCCCCGACGCGGATCTCGACAGGAAATTCAGTCTCTTCGGAAACGAAGTCACGGTCCGTGGGGGATTGATTGCGCTGGTCGGTCACATCAATGAGCACCTGGGACAATCCGTGGCGTATGCCCGCGCCAACAAGATCGTCCCGCCCTGGAGCCGAAAGGAAGCCGCCAAGGAGGCCAAGGAGATGAAGCCGACGCCGGCAGCGCCTGCGGCGCCTGCGGCCGCCAAGGCCAAGTAGTAGCGCACGCTCGCACCGGTGGCCACGAACAAGGCCGTCGGAAAGCTGAGTGTCATCGTCCCCGAGAGGAATCGATCCGCAACACGTCCCAGTCGACCCCTTCGGCGATGAAGGGGTCGCTGGTGACGGGCCGACCGAGCCAGATCTCGAGCGTCCGCGACCAGAACTTCATCGCCGAGACATTGGACCGCCGCACCCGGATTTCCCATCGGTCGGGGAAGGCGGCAAAAAGCGCGTTGGCGGCGGCCGCCCCTACCTTATTTCCGCGCGCGGCGCGGACCACGAAGAACTCCGCGACGTCCATGGGCCCGTCGGCGTCCGTGACGCGCGAGCCTCTGCGGACCAGGGCGAACCCGACCAGCTTCCCGTTCCAGCGGATGAAGAACGGAAAATGGTCGTCACGGTCCCACCACCGGTCACCCGGCGAGACGTCGAAGCGACCGTTCGGCTTGAGCTCTAGCGGCACGACATCGCTGAAGTCGTAGGCGTACAGTTCGAACAAATTGAGCAGGACCGGCGCCTGCTCCCGGCCAATCGGCTCGAGGACGACCGCGGACGGCGGCGCTATCCGAACCACTGGAACACCGGCGTCCGCCACACGCCGGACGATAGCCGCGCCGTTTGCACGACGTCAAACGCTCGCGCGGGGGCCATCCCGGGCGCGGGCGCGGAGGCCGGCCTCGTCGCACGGCGGGCAACCACTCCGCTGGGCGATCGTCAGAACCCGGCACAACCGAACCCTGCGCCCGCCGGCGCTGAATTGAAATTGCGAGATATCGATGGGGTAGCGCTGTCGGTTCATGGGACCGTCGCAATCCCGACGGCCCAGCTGGCTGGCACGTCGGAAGACCGACGCCAGAGGAGCGCCGGAAGAGCCGATAGCCATCAATACCTGGGGTTTGCACCAGCTTTGATGGCTGGCACCGTTTTGGCAAAGCTGGACCGTATGCCCAATGACAACGCGGCCAGGATCCTCGTGGCAGACGACAAGCCGGTGCTTCGCAGATTGGTCCAAGGCTCCCGGACCGCTGGTGGAGCGCCAAAAGCGAGCGAGCTTCAACCCGTGTCGACCAAGACGACGGGCGAAGGCCACGGGTCGGCGAACACCTCTGCCAGCCAAGACGCGCATCACCGATTGCGCACGTCCCAGGATGACATGCAGGTGCACCTCACCTGGCGAGCCGATCTTCTGAATGACATCGTCAAGGTCGCAGCCATTGCCGGCGTGCTCCTGACGGCCATGGTGATCGCGTTCCGGTCGCCACCGCGGTTCGACATTTCGACCTATCTGGTCATGTCGGCCTCCCTGCTGATGCTGGTCCTGCGGTTCCTGCCCCAATTGCCGTTTCGGCTGCGCGCCGGCCTAGCCATCGCCGCGATCTACGGCTCCGGGCTCCCGACGATCCTTCGCTCTGGGTTCGCGCTCAGCAGCGCGGCCGTGTTGCTCTCGGCCATCGTCCTGGCGGTCATCCTGCTGGGCCGTGGTCCGTCCACCCTGCTCGTGGTGCTCACCGCGGTGCTCCTCAGCGCGCTCGCCGTGGCGGCCCAGCGCGGCCATTTCGTCCCGCAGCCTATCGACTCGGATCCGCGAATTCCCCGCAACTGGGTCCGAATGGCGATCGGCTTCGATCTGGTGGCCGCCACCCTCCTGACCGCCGTCTGGTATGCGGTCCGCTACATCGAGAGGAACTATACTGAGATATCTGCAGCGCTCGCCCTGCTCACCCTTGAACAGCGACGACGGGCCGGCCTCGAGAGTGAACGGCAGCGCACCGAGGGGGACTGGCAGCGGGCCGCCCTCGAGCTGACCGCCCTCGGAAAGAACGAAGAGGTGGACGCTGGAAATGCTCGAGCGGCTTTCCACAGCATCGCCGAAGCCGGCGCCCGAGGGCTAGGCGTTGAGCGTTGCAGCATCTGGCTCTTCGATGGAGCCCGAACCGAGCTTCGCTGCCAGGACCTTTTCGAACGCCCGCAGGGCCGCCACTGCCGTGGCATGACGCTGGCGGCCTCGGCAGCGCCTGCCTACTTCGCCGCTCTCGAGTCGGAGCGGTCGATCGCCGCGCATCGCGCTCGGACGGACCCCCGGACTCGCGAGCTTGGTCCCACGTACCTCGCTCCCCTGCAGATTGCCTCCATGCTCGATGCGCCGATCCGTCTGCAGAATCGCGTGGTAGGGGTGGTGTGCAACGAGCACATCGGGGAGGCCATCACCTGGAGCGAGGCCCAACAGAGCTTCGCCGGTTCGTTGGCCGATTTCGCCGCGCGTGTGCTGTTCGCGGCGGACCGCACCACGAAGGCGCTCGCGCTGCACAGCTCCACCGACGAGCTCGCCGAGAGGCTCGACGCGCTCAAGATCCGGCTGGCGGGGATCCCTTCCGGCCTGGACCCCGCCGACGACCCCCAGGCGCTGGAAGTCGTCGACGGCCTCATCGGCAGAGTGCGGCGGCTGTCGATGGATCAGCGCCTGCCTTCGCTGGACGAGGTCGGTCTGGTCCCGGCCCTCCGGGCGTACCTCGACGCGCAATCGGCGGCTTCCGGTGTGAAGATGGAGCTGGACGCGTCGAGGTTCGACGGGCACGCCGCACCGGAGACCGAAGTCGCGAGCTTTTGGATCGTCCAGGAGGCGGTGGCCCGTGTCCTCGGCCACGGCGGCGTCCGGGTCGTCTCGGTCCATCTGGAACGCGTGAACGGTCAACTTCGAATCAGCGTTGAGGACGACGGAGAGGGCTTTGTGGTAGGTGACCTGAACGCCGAGCGAGCGGAGAGAGCGCGTCTGGTCCACCTGGAGCAGCGCACCCGAGCTCTCGGCGGGGACCTTGTGATCAACTCGTGCGAGGGGGCCGGAACGGTGGTCCAGGTGACCTTGCCGTCCCAGGTCGAGTCCCCAGACGAACATTGGGGTCGCGTGCTGGATTGCGAGATGGATGGGTTGTTTACCGATGGGAGGGCTTCGGCCCAAATGACCGTCGTGAGCTGACCTGTTAGAACGACGACTCAGGAAAGGCGTCGCCTGGCTTCGCGAAGAGATATCCTTGCATCAAATCGCAACCGCCGCGCGCCAGCTCGTCTCGCTCCGCGGGCGTCTCGATCCCCTCGCTGGTGACGGTGATGCCGAGTTCATTGCACATCGAGATCATCGTCCGAACCAGGTCTGTTTTCTGGGCTCGCGGTCGAGGTCGCGGACGAGCGCCATGTCCAGTTCGATTCGACCTGCGACTCTTGGCTCATCTGCTCCCCCTCTCGGGCGGCAATTGAATTCTCGTCGAGACGTCTTGCCCATCGAGAACCTCTCGAACCTTCCTGGTCAGCAAGGCGGGCGTGATCGGTTTCTGGACGAACGCCACGCCCGTCTCCAGCACACCGTGGCGAACGATGCTGTCGTCGGTGTATCCCGACATGCAGAGGACCTTCATCTCTGGCCGGGCTGCGGCTAGCCGTTTGGCCAGCTCTGGACCGCTCATCTGAGGCATCACGACGTCCGTGAGCAGCAGATCGATCCCGCCCGGATGCCGCTCGCAGATGAGGAGCGCCTCGCCCGCGTTCTGAGCCGGCATGACCTGGTAGCCCTGGCGGCGCAGAATATTCAGGGCGATCGCGCGGACCTGCTCCTCGTCCTCGACCAGCAGGATGGTTTCGGTCCCGCGCAACGTTGCCGGAGCAACCGCCGGCATCAGCACGTCCACCTCGTCGTCCACCCTCGGCAAATAGACCTTGAACGTCGTTCCCTTGCCCGGCTCGCTGTAGACCCAGATGTTTCCACCGCTCTGCTGCACGATCCCGAACACCGTCGACAATCCCAGGCCGGTTCCCTTCCCCAGCTCTTTGGTGGTGAAGAAAGGCTCGAAGATGCGCTTTTGTGTTTCGCGGTCCATCCCGGTGCCCGTGTCGCTCACAGCCAACATCACGTACGGGCCGGGTTTGGTGGGCAGATGGCTCTGGGCGTACGGCCCATCCAGGACAACGTTCCCCGTTTCGATGGTGAGATGGCCTCCCTTTGGCATTGCATCACGCGCGTTCACAACGAGGTTCAGAATGACCTGCTCGATGTGACTCGGATCGACCTTGACCCGTCCGACCGATTTCGGAGGCAGAGATACCAGCTCCACGTCCTCGCCCAAAATGCGTTGAAGCATCTTGTCCATGCCCGCCAAGACTTCGTGCAGATCGATCACCCGCGGCTCGACGACCTGCTGCCGGCTGAACATCAGGAGCTGGCGGGTGAGGCCGGCCGCCCGAGTGGCCGCTTTGCAGATCTCCCCCACGTCGGTACGCAGCGGATCGGACGGCTTCAGGTCCGAAAGAATGAAGTCCGAGTAACTGAGGATGACCGAGAGCACGTTGTTGAAGTCGTGCGCCACGCCGCCCGCCAACCGGCCGACGGCCTCCATCTTCTGTGCCTGTCGGAGCTGGTCCTCGCTTTGCCGCAGAGCCTCCTCGGCGTGCCGCTGCCCAGCTTCCGCTCGTTTACGTTCCGTGAGGTCGACGATGAACGCGATGGTCTTGGGATATTCCAGCATCGCCACCCCCACCAAAATGGGAACGCGGGCCCCGTCCTTGCGAAAGGTCTCCGTCTCCCAGGGCGCTGCCATCCCGGACGACTGCAACCTTTCCACCGCCCGCTCGCCCCCGTGACGAAGCTCGGGTGGTGTCAGGTCTGCCCATCGCACGGCGCCCCCCAGCAGCTCTTCCCGCGAGTACCCGACCATCCGCAGATAGGCCTCGTTCGCGTCGGAGATATTGCCGTGTACATCCGCGACCACGATGCCGATGACGCCCGACTCGGCGAGCTTGCTGAAACGCGCCTCGCTGTCCCGCAAGGCCGCTTCGGCCTGTTGATGTGCCCTGCGCTCCTTGGCTTCACGAACCTCACGGTCGATGGCCGGCGTCAAGCGACCGAGCTTGTCCTTGAGAACGTAGTCGTGCGCTCCGGCGCGCATCGCCTCGACGGCAGCCTCTTCGCCGATCGTTCCCGACACGATGATGAACGGCAGGTCGAGACCGCTTTCCGTCAGGATCGCGAGGGCGGCCGGGGCGGTGAACTTGGGCATCGACCAATCCGAGGTGACGACGTCCCACGACCCGCGTTCCAGGGCGGCGCGCATCGCCACCGCTGTTTCCACCTGTTCGAACTCGACCTGCCGCCCGGTCCGCCGCAGCTCTTGGACGAGCAGCTTCGCGTCCGTCGGCGAATCCTCCACCATGAGAACGCGCAGCGCCGAGCTCACGACAGCCTCGTGCGTCCCGGCGGTGGCTCGTTCAGAAGAATCCAGAAGAGACCGAGCGTCTTCGCGGCCTCGGCGAACTCGGCAAAATCAACCGGCTTCCGCACATAGGCATTCGCTCCCAGCGAGTAGCCACGAACGATGTCTTCATGTTCCTTGGATGCCGTCAGGATGACGACGGGAAGACACTTGGTGCGATCGTCGGCCCGGATTCTCCTCAGGACCTCGAGACCATCCACGCGCGGCAGCTTCAAGTCGAGCAATACGACGGCCGGCAGCGCGGTTGTGTCGCGGCCCTCGTATTTACCCGTCGTGAACAGGTAGTCGAGGGCTTCGGCGCCGTAACGAACCACGACGATGTCGTTCGTGACCCCCGACTTCTTGAAGGCCCGAATCGTCAGT
>CAYTTF010000240.1:0-7735 GCA_964440665.1 uncultured Myxococcales bacterium
ACCTCGGCGAGCGCGTCGACGCGAATCTGGAAGTCGGACGCGCCCCGGCTGACCGGCGGCCGGCGCCCGAGAACGCTGACGTCCAGGGCCGCCGGCATGCGCAGCTGCGGCGTCTCTGGCACGACCGGGGCGGGCGCGGGAATTGGCGTCACGAGCACGGGCGGCGGCGCCGCGCCAGGCGCCTGTGTGGTACCCGGCGCCGTCGGGACCGCCGACGGCTGGGTGGACGGCGTCGGTGCGGCGGCTGGCGGTTCGAAGTGAAACAGAAGCTGAATCCGGCTGGGAATGGGCACCCCGTCACGCAACGCCGGACGAAAGCGCCAGTGCGTCGCCGCCTCCAGCGCGGCGCGATCGAACGCCGGTGCGATGCCGTTCGCCAGCTCGACCGCGCTGACCTCGCCGCTCGCCGAAACCGTGGCGGTGACGGCGACATCGCCGCGCAGGCCACTGGCAACCGCCTCGGAGGGGTACGGCGGCCGGCTCTCGTCGATCACGATCGGCGGCACCATCCGCGGATCGGCATGCGCGACGGGCGCCGCGACGATGACGGGCGCCCAGGCGCAGAGCACCCATCGGGCGAGACGAGACGAATATGCGCGAGCGGACTGATAACGAGACAACGGACCCTCCTTCGGCGAATCCAGCAGAGCGCGCGTCGACCCGGAGAGGTCGGAGCGCCCAAGCGCGCGATCACGTCAACGACGGATCGCGCGCGATCGAGGTGCGGATGCGCACGCGCCAGCAAGCGCGCCGCATCCGCGTCAGAGATCGCGGATCAGGCCGAAGGGGGCGAGGTCTTGGGGGCGCTGGCCAGAATGAAGGCGCGGCCGAGCCCTGCCGCGACGACCGGCTTCGCGCGGGAGACGCTGGGCGGCGGCGTGAAGCGAACGGGGACCCGGACGACCGGTGCCGCCGCGCTGCCTTCGACGGTGAACGCGGTCGCGCAGTGCTCGTGCGCGTCGGCGGTTTCGGCGACTTGCGTCCGAATCACATCGACGGCACGCCGGGGCTCGACCGACGACAGATCGATCGCCGTCGGCGCGACGTGCGTCAGCTCGCCGTGCTCGGCGCAGCGGAAGTGCCGCACCGTGACCTCGTGCGAGAGCGCGAAGAACTGAGCCAGCGTCGCGGCGGCCGTCACGACGACGGCGATCGATTTCGTCGCCGTCGAAAAGCTGTGATTCCCCGCACGCCGCCGCATTGAGCCCTTCTCATTGCACTAGACGAAGTTGAACGAATCGTCAAGGATCCAATCCACCGTGCTACGCACCTTGAGGTTCTTCACCAGCGGCGCGTTCTTGCTCCTCGCCGCCGTTTCGCTGCTGGCGAGCGGATGCCACGACGATTCGACCGGTTGTTGCATGATCTGCAATGGCAGCTGCGCCTGTGGCGGCGTCTGCATAAGCTGTACGACCAAATGCATGGGGGGCCCAGGGTGTGCGTGCAACTCCACGGTTGCCCCGGAGGCGCCCGCGCATGCCGCATCCGACAACCAGCAGATGTCGGAATCTCCCGACGCCGGCCGGTGAGCGACGCCGGCGGTGGCCCCTGGCTCGGCGCCTTCCCTTGACAGCGCCGCGCCCAGGACGGATGACCAGCGCATGGACGGGACGTCAGCCGAGACTTTGGGCCGCCGGCGCTCGCCGGCCGCGGCGCGCCTCGCCGGCAACCCGATCGTCTGGGCGGCGCTCCTGGCGCTGCTGTTCGGGGTGCCGATCTTTCGCTCGGTCACCCGCCACCTCGGCGCGGCGCCGGTGGTCCTCGGCACCCTGCCCGCCTTCACGCTGACCGATCAGCGCGGTCAGCCGTTCGGCACGCGCGAGCTCACCGGCAAGGTCTGGGTCGCCGATTTCATCTTCACCGCCTGCCAGGAGGCCTGCCCGCTGCTCAGCCAGAAGATGGCCGAGGTCGGGCGGCGCGCCCGGAAGCTCGGCCCCGACTTTCACCTGGTCTCGATCTCCGTAGATCCGGCGCGCGACACGCCCGCCGCGCTCGCGGCCTACGGCGCCCGCTACGGCGCGAACCCGATCGCCTGGTCGTTCCTCACCGGCCCCGCCGACGCGATCCAGGCGGCGGTGGTGGACGGCTTCAAGGTCGGGATGGGACGCGAGAAGACCTCCGGCGAAGGCGCGGCCGACTTCTGGCAGATCTTCCACGGCGAGAACCTGGTCCTCGTCGACCGGCAGCTCCGCATCCGCGGCTACTTTCCAGCCACCGCCGAAGGGATCGATCAATTGCTCGCGGCGGCGGGCCGGGTCGCGAACGGCGCTTGACGCTCGTGGGAGCGCCTTCACCCCGTCAGCACCTCGAACCCTTCGCGCGACGCCGCTTCGGCCAGCCGCGGGTCCAGCACCGCCATGGTCAGCGACGCGGGCTCTGGATCGGCGATCACCAGCGCCGCGCCGAGCTGGGCGGCGTCCGCCGCCCGCAGCGCGTGTCGGCCGAGCAGCGCGATGCTCTTCGTTCTCACGGCCAACAGATCGGTCACCTCGTGCGCCGCGCTCGCGATCCGATCGATCCGGCGCAAGGCCGCCGAGCGCGCGGCGATGGAGAGGAGCCCTTCGCGCGCGCGTCGCTCGATCGCCGAGACGACCTCGACCCGGGTCAGGCCCCACAGAAGCATCTCGGGGTCGGTGTCGAGCCAGCCGGACACGAGGCCGGTGCTCGGCTCCTCGAAGACCAGGGGAACGACGGCCGAGGCGTCCCAAAATCTCATGGGCGCGATCTCACCGCCGGAACCTCACGGCCGACCTTCACAACCGATCTTGCCGATCATCATCGAGCGCCCGCCGCAGATCGGCGCGGGCCGCGACAATTGGGGGCTCCGCGAGAATGCCGCGTACGCTTCCGCTTCCGCGTCTGAGGACGCCCGCCTTGACCAATCGATCGAGGCGGTCTCTGTCGCGCGGATCCGGCGATTCCGACGCCCCGTGAAGGCCGACCAGGCGCGCGATCGGGACGCCCCGATCCAGGATCTGGACCTCGCTCCCACGCCGAACCAGACGGAGGTAGCGTGACAGATGCGCCTTCAGGTCGCTGACCGACGCCATTTTCATATGACCATTCTAGTCTTATCTATATGACCTATCAAGTCAGATAGCGCCCCTGCCCGGCCGACCGACGTGCGGCGCCCGAGGATGCCGCCGCGACCCTTGACGCGCGACGGAGCGCCTGTTAGCACGACGGCATGATCAAACTCCCCCGGGCCTTCGGCGCCTTCGCGCTGGCATGGACGACGCTCGCCGGCGCGGGCTGCCAAAAGCAGAACGCGCCCGAGGCGAGCGCCGCGGCCGGCCCGACCGCGCCGGCCGGCCCGATTGCGGCCGTCACGCCCGTGACCCCCGGCGCCACGACCGGCACCCCGATCGCTCCGCCCCCCGGGCACGCGGTCATCACCGGCGCCGTCAAGCTGAGCGGCACGCCGCCCGAGATGCCGCTCACCAAGCGCGACGCCGATCCATTTTGCGCGCGGACGCCGATGAAGGACGAAGAGGTCGTGGTCGGACCGGGCGGCGGCCTCAAGAACGTCGTCGTGCGCATCACAGAGGGCGCCGCTGGTCACTACGAGCCGCCCGCGACCATCGCCGCGATCGACCAGAGCGCTTGCATGTACCGACCTCGGGTGCAGGCGATCGTGGCCGGCCAGATGATCTCGATCCGCAACGGCGATCAGACGCTGCACAACGTGCACGGCTACAAGGGCGCGTCGACGCTGTTCAACCAGGCGGAGATCCCCGGCTTGCCGCCGATCGCCCGCAAGCTCGGCGACGCGGGAGACGTCCTCAAGTTCAAGTGCGACGTCCACCCCTGGATGACCGGCTACGTCGTCGTGTCCGGCAACCCGTTCTTCGCGGTCAGCGGCGCCGACGGCCATTTCAAGATCGGGGACGTGCCGCCCGGCAAGTACACCCTCACGGCCTGGCACGAGCGCTACGGCACCAAGAGCACCGAAGTCACCGTGGCGGCCGACAAACCGACCGAGGTGAGCTTCCAGTACGACGCGCATTGATGTTGGTTTGATGCTGGTCTATCGCTTCGCCGTCGCGACCGCCGTCGCCACCTACCTGCTGATCCTGATCGGCGGCCTGGTCCACGGCACCGGGTCTAGCCTGGCCTGCCCCGACTGGCCGACCTGCTACGGGACCCTCATGCCCAAGATGGAGGGCGGCGTGCTGGTCGAGCACAGCCACCGGATCGCCGCCGGCACGGTGTTGGTGTTGACGCTGGTGCTCGCGGGCCTCTTGGCGCGCAGCCGCGAGCCCGCGCTGCGCCCGCTGCGGCCGTTCGGCTGGCTCGCGGTCGCCCTGGTGATCGCCCAGGCCTTGCTGGGGGGAATCACCGTCTTGCTGCGGTTGCCGACGCCGATCTCGACCGCCCACACCGCGACCTCTCTGCTGTTCTTTCTGACGGTGCTCTACATCGCCGTGCGGGCGCGGCCCGCGGCGGTTGCGCCCGCGGTCGCCCCCGCGGCCGCACCGCCCGTAGTGGCGCGGTTCGCGCTGGTCGCGGCGGTGGGCGTCTACTTCCAGATGGTGCTGGGCGGCCTGGTCCGCCATTCGGGCGCGGCGCTGGCCTGCACCGACGTGCCGCTCTGCCGCGGATCGCTGTGGCCCGACGCCCATCCGACGGTGCTCATTCAGGCCTTGCATCGCCTCAACGCGGTCGCGGTGGCGGCGCTGGTGATCGCCTCCGCGGTCGTCACCCTCAGCCGCGCCGCGCGCCCGTCGCTGCGGGTGCTGGCGGGGGTCGCGCCCATCCTGGTGGGCGTCCAGATCTGGCTCGGTCTCCGCTCCGTGACGACCTTCCTCAATCTCGCCACCGTCGAGAGCCACCTCGCGGTCGCGACGGCGCTGCTCGGCGTTCTCGCGCTGACGGTCCTCGCCGCCCGGCCCGCGGCGCAGCCGAGCTTTCCCAGGCCGAGCTGGTTCCGCGACCTCGTCGAGCTCGCCAAGCCACGCATCACGGGAATGGTGGTGATCACCTTCGTCGGTGCGCTGTGTCTGGCGCCCGGCCGGATCGCGCGCTGGCGGGCGATCATGACCTTGATCGGCACCGCGCTGCTGGTCGCGGCGTCGAACACCCTCAACATGTATCTGGAGCGGGACGTCGATCCGTTGATGGAGCGGACGCGCGATCGGCCGCTGCCACGCGCGTCTCTGTCGCCCGAGACGGCACTCGCGTTCGGCGTGTCGCTGGCCTGTGTCGCCGTTCCGCTGGTTTTTCTGGGCAGCAACCTGCTGACCGGAATCCTCGGCCTCTTCGCGCTCGGGAGCTACGTCGCGATCTACACGCCGCTCAAGCGACACTCCGCGATCGCGCTGTTCGTGGGCGCGGTGCCGGGCGCGCTGCCGCCGCTCATGGGGTGGACGGCGGTCACCGGTCGTCTCGATGCGGGCGGACTGGCGCTGTTCGCGATCCTGTTCCTCTGGCAGATCCCCCACTTTCTGGCGATCGCGATCTATCGCGCGGCGGACTACGCCCGCGCCGGCTTCAAGGTCTTGCCGCTGACGATCTCGGCGCGCGCCACCCGGGTGACCATCGTGACCTTCTCGGCAGCCTTGGTGCTGGCGACCGTCCTCCTCGAGCCGCTCCGCGTGGCCGGTTTGCCGTACCTCGTGTGCGCGGCGCTGCTGGGCGCCGTCTTCATGGGCTGGGCGGTGGCCGGCTTTCGGCGCGCGGCCGCCGGCGCCTGGGCGCGCTCGCTCTTCTTCTATTCGATCGTCTATCTGACGTTGCTTTTCGTGGCGCTGGTCATCGACAGGACCTTCGCGTGAGCGTGGCCGCCGCGGCGGCGGCGTCGGCGGGAACGGCACCGCGGCTCTCCGCCGAAGGCCTCAGCCACCGCTTCGGGGCCCGCACGGTGCTCGACGGCCTCAGCTTTACCGTCGCGCCCGGCGAGATCTTCGGCCTGCTCGGACCCAACGGCGCCGGCAAAACCACCGCGTTTCGGATCCTGGCGGGCCTCTTGCCCCAGCAGGCGGGGACCCTGGCGCTCGACGGCCGCAGCGCCGACGGCGGCGATTCGAGCTATCGCGCGCGTCTGGGCGTGGTCTTCCAGGATCCCAGCCTCGACCTCAAGCTGACCGGTCGGGAGAACCTGCGTCTCGGCGCCGCGCTCTACGGCATCCCGCGCGCGGTTGCGACGGCGCGGATCGACGCCGCGCTATCGCTGATGACGCTCGGCGATCGGGCCGACGAGGCCGCGTCGAAGTACTCGGGTGGGATGCGCCGGCGGATCGAGATCGCGCGGGTCCTCCTGCACGAGCCGAGCCTCTTGCTGCTCGACGAGCCGGGCCGCGGCGTCGATCCCGAGGCGCTGCGCCGGATCTGGGATCAGATCGGCGCGCTCTGCGCGGCCCGCGGCCTTTCGGTCGTGGTCACCACCCACCAGCCCGAGGAGGCCGAGCGCTGCCACCGCATCGCCATTCTCGACGGCGGACGCCTGGCCGCGATCGGGACGCCCGATGAGCTGCGTGCGCAGGTCTCGGGCGACGTGATCCGCGTGCGCGGCGATCGCCCCGAGGAGATCCGGGCCACCATCGCCGATCGCCTGGGCCTGCCCGGCCGCGTCGTCGACGGCGAGGTGGTCCTCGAATCGCCGCGCGGTCACGAGATCGTTCCGCGGGTCGCGGAGCTGTTCGCCACCGGGCAGCTGGCCAGCCTCTCTACCTCCCGCCCCACCCTGGCCGACGTGTTCGCCAAGCTCACGGGCCGAGGCCTGACGTCATGATCCGCGCGATCGGAGCGCTGGCCGGACGCGATCTGCGACGTTTCTTTCGGCAGCCGAGCCGGATCGTCGGCTCGGCCGCGCAGCCGCTGATCCTGTGGGTGGTGCTGGGCGCCGGGCTGGGCGGCAGCTTCCGACCCGGCGGCGGCGGATCGGGCGCCGGGGCCGGCGTCGACTATCTCGAATATTTCTATCCGGGCATCGTGGTCCTGACGCTGCTCTTCACCGCGATCTTCTCGACCATCTCCGTGATCGATGATCGCCACCACGGTTTCCTGCAGGCGGTGCTGGCCGCGCCCGTGTCGCGCGCGTCGCTGGTCCTCGGCAAGACGCTGGGCGGCGTCGCCATCGCGTCGCTGCAGGCGGGCATCCTGCTGGCACTGGCACCGCTGGCCGGCTTTCGCGCCTCCGCGATGGACTGGCCGTTGCTGGTGCTGGCGATCCCGCTGTCGGCGCTGGTCTTCACCGCGATCGGCTTCGCCATGGCCTGGTGGATCGACTCGACCCAGGGCTACCACGCGATCATGAGCGTGGTCCTGATCCCGCTGTGGATTCTGTCCGGCGCCATGTTCCCCGCCTCCGGCGACAGCCGCTGGATCGCGGCGCTGATGGCGTTCGATCCGATGACCTACACCGTCTCCGCGGTGCGCCGCGGATTCCACGGCGCGTCGCTCCCCGCGGGCCTGGTCCCCGGCCACTCGTCGGTGACGATGGATCTCGCGCTCATCGCGCTGTCGGCGCTGGTCGCGCTGACCGCCGCCGTCGCCCTCTGTCGGCGCCGCGCCTGACGCGCGTCCTTCGCGACGGGATCACACCCCCGCCAGCACGCCACCTCAGGCGCCGCCACCGAGGACGGCCACGCGCATCGCGGTGCTAGGTTCCCCCGGCGACGCGGACCCGGTTGCGGCCCGCGTTCTTGGCGGCGAAGAGCGCGCGGTCTGCGGAGGCGAGCACCATGGCCGGTTCCGATCCATCGTCCGGGAAGGAGGCGACGCCCAGCGAGATCGT
>CAYTTF010000241.1:0-7733 GCA_964440665.1 uncultured Myxococcales bacterium
CGTTGGTGCGGATGAAGATCCCCATCGCGCTGATGTCGGTGATGTACGCGAAGAGGAAGTTGTCGGCGCTCTTGTAGTCGACCTCGAGGTCGACCATGACGCGGGTGTGGACGCGCCGATCGGCGCCGGTCATGCGCCGGTCCGCGGGAACGGTCACCTCGCGCCGACGCCGATCTTTACCTCGCCGTGTCATGTCATCCCCGTTGCCCGAGTCTACTTGATCTCGAGGGTGCCGAGGCGAACGCGATCCGCGCCGTCGTTTGGCCCCTCCGTGATCTTGAGCCGCTTGCCTTCGCCGCCCGGCCAGAACCCGATGTAGACCACGTAGGTCCCGGCCGGCGTCGTCATGAGCGGAACGTCGGTCTCCGAGTGATCGCGCACGTACTCGCCGGGTAGCCAGAAGCTGGTTGGGAAGGCGTGGTTCACCGGATCGTGGTCACCGATCACGCGCGGCGCGGCCGGGCCGTCGAAGTGGACGAAGATCTTGAAGCCGCCCGGTGGGCGCGCCTTCACCTTGAAAATCAGGTCGAGGGGGATCTTACCCGGCCGATGAACCGTCTCGGGAAAATCGGCCCCGACCAGCTGGATGGCGTCGCCAAAGGTTGCGGAGATCGGGATGCGCCACGACCAAGGCGGCTTCTCGTTGCCCGCTTGGGCCGCCGGGGTCGCTTGGCCCGCCTGGGCGTTGAGGTCGGCTGCGCCCGCCGGCGTCCAGACGTTCTTCAGGAGCGGATTGTCGTCGCGCTGTCCGGGGGCGAGCCGGTTGGAGAGCAACAAGAACCGGGACGACGAGGCGTCGACCGCGTAGTAGGGGACGCCCGCCTGTTTGAGCGCGGCATCCAGCGCGGCCAGCTCGTCGGCGGCGACCAGCGCGAAAACGCGCTGCGGATCGCGGAGGAACGCCACCACGCGGTCTTGCGTCGGCAGATCGACGAGGACCTCCTTACCGTAGAAGCTGGAACCGTGGCCCTCGACCCGGTAGCGGCCGATCTTCTCGCCCTCGTGCGCGAACTTCGCATACGACTCGAGCACCGGTTTGAAGGACAGGTGCGTCGACAGCGCCGGGACGATTCGCTGGGACAGAAAGAACGCGAAGAAGATCGCGCAGGCGACGGCGCCCTGCAGGCCGTAGCGGCCGATGCCGACGAAGAGGCGGGTGGCGACGCGACGAATCCGTCCCGCGCCCGTCAGGTCGGGCAAGGCGATCCGGCCTATCGCCCGCCCCCGGGCCGCCAGCCCGGCATAGACGCCCAGCGCGGCCAGAAACCCGACGGCGAGCACCAGGTTTCCGACCACGATCGTGGGCGGCCACCGGACCTTCTCGAAGAGGTGGACCGAGGCCAGGTCTTCCGGCGCCAGGAAAAAATCCCGAGCCACGATCATGGTCCCCATCGCCATGAGCAACCCGGCCACCGGCTCGGGCCGCAGGCCTTCGAGGGCTTCGTCCAGGAAGGCGCCCACCGCCAGCGCGATGGCCGGCAGCGCGACGTAACGGGCGTCGCCGAGCGCGATCTCGCGGTAGCTGGAGAGCGCGAAGCCCAGGCCGGCGAAAAGCAGCAGGTACAGCTCGACGAAGGCGAGGCGGGGGTTGGTTCGCGAGCCGGCGGTGGTGTCTCCGTCGAGCCGGATCAGCGGGCGGGCGAGGGCGAACACGGCCACCGCGCTCCAGGGGAACAGGCCGAAACCGAGCTGCCGGATCAGCGCTTCGAAGCTGTGCGCCGGCGCGCCACCCTTCGGGACACCGCCCAGCATCGACGAATATTTGCCCGCCACGACGTGGGTCATCCCCAGCGCCAGCAGCACCAGCGCGGCGACGGCGAAGACCGCGAACGGCCAGAACCCGCGCGCGCCGAGCTGCCAGACGCTGGTGCCGAGTGGACGGTCGGCGGCGACGTCCGGGCCGATGCCGTCCTCCGACAGCGCGCCGGTTCCGTCGTCGGTGGCGGCGGCGGTGATCGGGATCAGGCCGTAGCCGATCACCAGGGCCGCCACCAAGGCGAGCAGCGGGAGCACGACGCCGGAGAGCGCGCCGCCCGCCAGCGCGCCGGCGAGAAGGCCGACCACGCCGAGCGCCAGATCGCGACGACGACGCCGACCGCCCGGCGGCCAGGCGTAGCGCCCGAGCGCGCCCAGCGTGAGCGCGAGCGCCGCGATGAGAGGCGCGTCGGAGGTGAGCTGCCGCGCCTCCAGCACGAAGATCGGGGTGGTGCCGAGGACCAGCGTCGCCAGCAGCCCGGCCCGCCGGCGCAGCAGGCCGGCGCCGGCCCAGTAGACCGCCATCAGCGCGCCCAGGGCGGTGAGCGCAAAGAAGAGTCGTGCGCCGAGCTCGCTGGCGCCGAAGATCTTGATGCCGAGAGCGGCCAGCGAGAGATCGAGCGGCGGCCGGTTCGGGTACCGCCCGTCGGCGGTGGGGTCGAAGATATGGTCGGTGCGGGAGATCTCCCGCGCCTGCTCGGCCAGCTTCAGCTCGGACGGGTCCCAGAAGCCAGAGCTCCCGAGCCGCGGCAGGCAGAGCGCCAGCGAAAACGCCAGCGCCCAGGCCCAGGTTGGTATGCGACCGGCGGCCGCACGCAGGCGATCGATCATTTACGCAGGGGTGTCGCTCGTCGCGCTGCCGCCGGCGCCGCTTTGTCCGCCGAGACCGAGGTTGCCACCTAGGCCCCCGAGACCGAGACTGCCGCCGAGACCGAGGCTGCCACCGAGGCCGCCCGCTCCGGTGATGCCACCGGCGCCGTTGGTGCCACCGGCGCCGTTGGTGCCCGCCACCCCACTCAACCCGCCGGCGCCGGTCGAACCGCCGCCACCCGCTCCTCCGTTACCCGTGGGGTTGCCGCCGTTGCAGGCAGGGCCCATCGCCAAGCAGTTACAGGAATTGGAGCCCGCCGCGAATAGCAGCCCAGAATCGCATTTGGGCGGCGTGGTGTACGGATCGCAATAGGGAGCGGTCGACACGCAGTCGCTGTCCGCCGAACAGGCCACGCCCGCCTGGATGAGCGACGAGCAGGCGCCACCGGCGCAGCGGAGGCCGTGGGCGCAGGGGACCGTCGCGCTGCAGGCCTCACCGCTGGTGGCCGCTGCGGTACATATCTGAACGTTCGAAGCGTTGGTGGCGCAGTAGTAGTCCTGCGCGCAGACGTCGCCAACGGCGCTGCACTGCTGAGCACCGCCGACGGTGATCGTCTTGGCGCAGAGGTGCTGGCTCGGGTCGCAGATGATGGTTCCATCGGTCGCACCGGCGCAGTCGTACGCCGTGGTGCAGGTGTCCGTCAGCTGCACGCCCTTGCCCTGAAATGCGTAGTTGCAGGCGCGATCGATGGTCGCCAGTGTCGACGGGGTGATGGGGCCGCTGCTCCCGAACGCCGCCTTTACCTTGTTGATGCAATCCTGAGCATTGCCCGCGTTATAGGTCCGCTTGGTGTCGGCCATCGCCTGGGTGGAGTTGGCCGTGCAGAGGCTCTGTTGAAAGTTGGTGCAGGTCTCCGGTGTCACACCACAAGGTGTCGCGATCTGACAGACGGCTTCGGCGTACTGGATGCAGAATTCCGGAGGGGTCGCCGGGCCGCCCGAGCCACCGCCCTTGCATCCGACCAGCGAGAGCAACACCACCGCCACAGACCATCCGTTCAGCCTCTTCATCGTGACCTCCATTGGGCGCAGTGTGGCCATGGGCCGACCCTCGGTCAAGCGCGGACCCTGAAGTGAACGGTTTCGCCGTGATCGAGGACCGCGACGCGGCGCTCGGCGTCGGGATGGGCGAGGTTCCGCTCCCGCGCCAGCCGCCGCATCCAGGCCAGCGGCGCGTCGAGCCGCTCGTAGCTCAGCGGGAAAGACCCGTAGCTGGTCGGAATGAGGATGCGCGCGCCCAGGTCTTCGAACGCATAGAGTGCGTCGAGCGGCGACAGATGCTCCTCGCGGAAGGTGGCTGGCTCGTAGCCGGCGATGGGCAGGAGCGCGACGTCGGGGCGGAACCGGCGTCCGATCTCGCCGAACCCGGAGAAGTACCCGGTGTCGCCGGCGACGTAGGCCGAGATGCCGGGACCCCGGACGACATAACCGCAGGCGCCGCGCCGGACGTAGTCCCCGAGGCCGCGCGTTCCAGAGTGGCGCACGGGCACCGCGGTGACCTCCACATCGGCGATGGTCTGGCTGCGCCCGGGGTCGAGCTCGATGATCTCGGTGAAGCCGAGGCCGCGCACCAGGCGCGTACAGTGGGGTGGAACGATCAGCGCCGCCCTGCGGGAGATCCGCGCCAGGCTCACGCGCGACAGGTGGTCTCGGTGTGCGTGCGTGATCAGCACCAGACCGACGTCGGCCAGGTCGGTCCGGGCGATCCCAGCGGCCTTGGCGCGGCGGATCCCGTAGAAGCTGTTCTCGAGCAGCGGGTCGGTGAGGACGCGGACGCCGGGCGTCGCGATCATGGTGGTCGCGTGGCCGACGAAGGTGATCGACGCCGCGCCGGGGCCTGGACGCGCGACCGGCGTGGCGCGGACCGGCGTGGTCCCGGCGCCGAGCCGGCCAAGCGCCGTGGTGAGATAGCGCATCGACAAGACGAACGGCCAGACGCTTCGCTCGCGCTTGCGGTGCTCGAAGTCCAGCTCGCGCGCGCGCTCGGCCGCAGCGGTGGGCGCCACCATCATGGTCCCGGCTCCGCCGGGGTGGGGTTGGGCCCGTCGTCGGGACGCGGGTCGCGTCTCAAGAATCGGTGCGCCAGCTCGAGAAAGTCGCGCGTGAGCGATCTCGCGAACAGGAACGCGCCCGCGACATACCCGACGATTCCGGCGAGTACCTCGAATGCGAGGCCGAGCGGATCGTGGCGGTGAAGGCCAAACCGCACCGCCAGCACCGCCAGCACCAGAGGAAGGCAGGCGGCGAGGGGGGGACCGAGGCCACCGAGCGACGACAGGAACGGCACCCGGTCCGCGACCTGCACCATCCACAAAGAGGCCAAGGCGTGGAGGCTGTAGGCGGCGGCGACCGCCACGCAGACCCAGAGCGGTCCCAGCGGTCCCAGCAGGATGATGCCCCCGAACAGCAGCAGCGCCTTGCCGATCTCCAGGTACGACAGCAGCATGGGCCGCTCGGCCGCCTGCAAGTAGCAGCCCGCTGTGTACCCGAGCGGGTAGGCCAGCGAGAGGCTGCTCAGGATCACCAGCATCGGTCCGACGGTGTGCCACTGCGCATTGAAGACCACGATCACCAGCGTGGGGGCGATCGCGCCGAGCCCGACCGCCAGCGGAAAGTCCAGCAGCGCCATCATGCGCGTCGAGCGCAAGAACGCGTTCCGCTTCTGCTGGCCTTCCAGGTGACCGAACGACGGGAGCAGGACATCGCCGATCTGCTCGCCCACCTGCAACGCCGGAACGTTGGCCAGGTTGTAGGCGTAGTTGTAGGCCCCCATCACCGCCGGTCCGAAGTAGCGCGAGGTCAGCATGTTGTCCCAGCGCCGCGCCAGGAACCCGGCCCAGTTTCCCAGCGCGAGCCGCAGCCCGAATCCGAAGATCTGGCGGGTGATGTCGCGGCGGATCGGCACCGGATCGAGCCAGCCGCGCCGCCCGTTCACCTTGAAGATCACCGCGGCCCGCAGGCTGGAGCGCGCCACGTTTCCCCAGACGATCGACATGCCGCCGGTCCGCGTGACGAGCGCCAGCGACACCGCGGTGTAGGCGAAGTCGCCGAACGCGTTGTTGAGGCCGACCAGTTTGAAGCGGAGATCGCGGTGGAGGAGTCGCTCCGGGACGCTGGAGATCCGGTCGAGCAGCGCCACCACCGACAGGAGCGGGAGATAGCGCATGATCTGCGTGACCCGGAAAATCGGGCCGATGCTGGGGCCGAGCGCCAGCCCGATGAGGAGCGCGCCGCTACAGAGGAGCGCGCTGTAAAAGGTGACGTGAAAGATCACCCGATCATCGGCCTGCGGCTTCACCAGCAGATACTGGCCGAGCCCCAGGTTCGAGAAGGACTGCGCGGTCGAGGCGACGACGGACGCCGCCATCACCTCGCCGTAGTCGGCGGGATCGAGGTAGCGGGCGAGCAGGAGGGTGCCGACGAGCCCCACGCCGCGCGCGCCCAGGTTGGCGGCGACGGCCCAGGCGATTCCGCGGACGGTTTTCTGCGCGCGCGACACGTCAAGCCCAGGTGGGGTGTCGCAACCTTGAGTTGAGCCCCCGCCGCTCCATCGTCACCAGACGGCCCATCGTACGCGATCTCGGCGAGATTCCGGCAAGATCTCGGACGAACCGTGCTAAGCCACGGCCAACGTGACCACCGACGCGGACATCGGCGCGCGCCGGCCGGGAGAGCGGGTGGTGATTCTCGGCGGCGGGCTCACCGGCATCTCGACGGCGGTGCACCTGCGTGCGCCGTGGGTGCTCTTCGAGCGCGACGAGCGGCTGGGCGGCCACGCGCGCACCGACCAGCGCGAGGGGTACCGGTTCGACAAGACCGGACACTGGCTGCACTTGCGCGATCCGGCCGTCAAGCAGTTGGTAGATGAGCTGCTGCCGGGGCAGATGGTGCCCATCGCGCGCCGGGCGCGAATTTTTTCTCACGGCGCGCTGACCCGCTATCCCTTCCAGGCCAACCTGCACGGGCTGCCGCCGGAGGTGATCAAGGAGTGTCTGCTGGGGGTGATCGAGGCCAAGGTCGCGGCGGCGTGCGCGACGTCGGCGTCTGCGGCGTCGGGCGCGGCGTCGGGCGCGGCCGCCTCCGGTGTCGTGGCCGAGGAGCCTGGCAACTTCGAGGAGTACTGCCTGCGCCATTTCGGCGCCGGGATCTCCAAGCACTTCATGATCCCGTACAACGAAAAGATCTGGGGCGTGCACCCGCGGGAGATCACCGCCGCCTGGTGCTCGCGCTTCGTGCCGCTGCCGAACCTGGAACAGGTGATCGCGGGCGCCGTCGGCGCCGGGCCACCCGAGATGGGCTACAACCAGAGCTTCCTCTATCCGAAGGCGGGCGGCATCGAGACCTTCACGCGCGCGCTGCAGACGCGCATGGCGGGCGGGCAGGTGCACACGCGCGCCAACCCCGACACCGTCGACTGGCGCCAGCATGAGGTGTTGGTCGGCGGCGAGCGGATCCGCTATCGCGCGTTGGTCGCCACCATTCCGCTGCCCGAGCTGCTCAAGCGGATGCCCGACCTGCCGCCGGAGATCGAGGCGGAGGCGGACCGCCTGCGCTGCACGACGCTTCGCTACCTGAACATCGGTGCGCGCGGGAAGCCGCGCAGCGACTGGCACTGGATCTACGTCCCCGAAAAGCGATATCCGTTCTACCGCGTGAACGTGTTCTCGACCGCGATGTCCAACATGGCGCCCGACGGCTGCTCGTCGATCTGCGTGGAGATGGCCGATCGCGGGCCCGTCACGGAGACCTCGATCCGCGACACGACCGCCGCGCTGGTGGCGGCGGGCGCGCTCGGAAAAGCCGAGGACGTGGTGTTCGCCGACGAGAAGCAGATCGAGTACGCCTACGTGGTGTTCGACCAGCACTACTACCAGGCCACCCGGACGATTTTCGCGTTTCTCGAGTCGAACGGCATCTTTCCGCGCGGGCGTTACGGGGCGTGGACCTACAACGCGATGGAGGACTGCGTGCTGGCGGGGCGTGAGGTCGCCGCCATCATCGATCGGGGGGCGGCGTGACGCCCGAAGCGCCCCACGTTTCGATCGTCATCCCGGTCTACAACGAAGAGGGGATCCTGCGCGGATCGGTGCTGGAGCTGGAGGAGAAGC
>CAYTTF010000242.1:0-7665 GCA_964440665.1 uncultured Myxococcales bacterium
CGGCTCTGGGCGCTGCTGCGGACGCGGGCGCTCTACAAACGCGTGGAGCGCCGCCAGCGGACGCAGAAGGTCGAGATCGTCGAGCGGCGCTACTGGCTGTCGCACTTTCTGCACGATCTGACCGGGCAGGTGGCGGCGCTATCGGCCAACGTCGATTATCTTTCCAAGTTCGGGCCGCCCCCGGCGGACGCGCGCCGACGTGACTTCGACGATAGTGTATCGGACGCGCAGAGTGTGTTCGAGCACCTCCGGGCCACCGTGCGTACGGTGCTCGACTACGATCGATTCGAGACTGGCCAGCTGACGCCACGCCAGACCCGCTTTCTCCTGGGCGAGGCCGCCGCGGAAGTGACCGAGGAG
Source organism: uncultured Myxococcales bacterium (assembly GCA_964440665.1). Lineage (GTDB taxonomy): Bacteria > Myxococcota_A > Polyangia > Fen-1088 > Fen-1088 > JADGRB01. The sequence continues at coordinate 361 of CAYTTF010000242.1, forward strand.
CTGCGACGCCACGCCGTGATGGCCGAAAAGACGCTCTCGATCACCCGCCCGTCGACGGAGCGGCCGCTCTATGGTGATCGCGAGCTTCTCTCGGCGGCGATGTTGAATCTAGGAATGGCCGCGCTCAAGCGGGTTGCCACCCATGGCACGCTGGCGATCGAAATCAGCGAGACCGATTTGGGGATGCGCTTTCGCACCGTGGCACCGGGGCCGTCGATGCAGGCGAGCGAGAAGGTGCACGCCTTCGAGCCATACGGCCGGCGCGCCGCCGGGTCGGCGACCCATGGACTCGGGCTGGCGCTGGCCCAGGCCGTCATTGGTCTTCACGACGGGCGGATCTGGGCGGAGGACGCGGCGGGCGGCAAGGGTTGCGCGTTCGTATTCGAGCTGGGCTGGCAACGGAGTGGTCCGCGCCCGAAGCGCGGGGCGGAGGGCGGGCAGGGGGATGCCCCGAAGGCGCGGGCGACTTGAAGAGGGCGCCGGGGACCCCGATCATCGCGTTGCGCCTGGTTGGGCCGGCGCTGGCACTGCTCCTGCTCCTGGTCGGCCGGGTCCAGGCAGCCCCCGGCGTGAAAGTCGAGGATCTCTGCAAGGCGGTCGTTGAGGATCCCAACTACAAGGTGAGGGTGCAGGCGGCGTTGGTGCTGGGGAAACTGGGCGATCCCACCGCGGTTCCGTCGCTCATCAAGGCGCTGGCCGATCAAAACAGCACGGTGCGCGGCATCGCGGCTTCGGCTCTCGGGCAGCTGGGCGACGGGTCGGCCAGCGAGCCGCTGCGGGATCTCATCAAGCGGGAGAACGAAGGGTTCGTGCGCTCCCAGGCCGCCAAGGCGTTGGCGACTCTGTCGGGCGGCGGCGCGGCCCGGAAGCGGGCGAAGATCTACTTGAGCTTCGGATCCTTCACGGGCGGCGTGAAGTCGGCCGGCGCAGATGCAGCGAAGATCATCCAGGACGCGCTCGCGCGCGAGCTCGGCAAGTTGCCCGCGGTGACGCTGACGTTGAGCCCCGCCGACCAGCACGACTTCCCCAAGACTGGCCTGCTGGGGTTCTTCATCGACGGGAATATCACCCGGCTCGAGGAGGTATCGGCCACCGGCGGTTCGGAGACCTCGTGCGACGTGAAGGTCATGGTGGCGCGCTGGCCGACCAAGAGCATCATCAGTTGGACCAACGCGGGTGCCAGCGTTCAGTCCGGCTCGCGCCCGAGCGACAAAGTCGGCGCGCGGCGCGACTGTCTCGATGCGTCGGCAGGGCAGCTCGCCGAAGATCTCGGAGTTTTTTTCAAGGCGCAAGGCGGGTAAGCGCGAGGTGCCAAAGTGGAAAGTGGATAGTTGGATAGTTACGTTGCGGTTATTGGCTTGCCGGATAGGTGGGTAGATAGAATGCGTAGGCTCAGAGGATTGGGAGGGTTTTCATATGACCATTGGTGAAGCGGCAGCGGGGCGACCGGCGTACAAGCGCAAGGTCAGGAACTATCTGCTCGACGCGGGCCTACAGCTTCGCTACACGGCGACCATCGTCGTGGTCGCGATCTTCTTGACGGCCGGGCTCGGCTTCAAGATGTACCAGGCGACCCGGGAGATCTCGAAGATCATCCTGTTCACCGGGCTGGCCGATCCGACGACCGCGCAGGAGCTGCAGAGCCAGTTCGCCAACAGCGACCGCGTCGTCCTGTGGGGGATTATCGGATTCGGGCTGGTGCTGGTGCTGTCGATCAGCGCGGTGGGCATCCTCATCACCCACAAGGTGGTGGGGCCGCTCTACAAGATCTCCAGTCTGTTTGCGCGGGTGCGCGACAACCGCCTGGGCGCCGCGCCCGTTGGATTGCGCAAGGGCGATGAGCTACAGGAGTTCTATTCTTCGTTCCGCGAGATGCACCAGGCGGTCCGCGAGCGCGTCGTCGACGACGTGCGGGTCTTGGGGAGCATCGTCTCGGCGATGGAGACCAGCGCGGAGTCTCGCGCGCCGTCGATGCAGCAGGCCCTCGACGAGCTCCGCCAGCTCCGCAAGCAAAAGGAAGACAGCCTCGAAATTCCGGTGAAGCCGCCCGCGACGATCTAGTAACTTCGGAACTAGCGACTTCGGAACCCTGGAAGGGTTCCGCGCCTCCCGCGACGGGATCGTGCCGGCGAAGCCGGCCCGCTCCCACGCGATCTGGTTCGTGCTCGGTCGCGCCGACCTGCGGTCGAGCTTCTTCTAGCCGCGGCGGGTCTGGGCGGCGCTGACCAGGCAGAGACCGTGTAGAAACAGGCCCGGCAGGAAGCAGCAGGCGTAGCCCATCAGCGTGGTCGCCATCCACGCGACGCCTGCGCCCGCGCGTCCCGAGTAGATGTGTCCGGCGCCCGGGATCAGCATCGACAACATGACGGCGGTCACTGGGTTGGCCTTCGGCCGCAGCGTCATGAAGAACGAATCGCCGCTGGAGATCGGCGGCGGGCCGAGTGAGATGTCGCCGCCCACGCGCGTCGCGATCGGCTTTCGACCGGGATAGATGTACTCGACCACGCCCGCGGGACTGGTGCGCACGTTGAGGGTGCCGTGCTCGACCATGCGCGCGAGGTGCTTTTCAGCGGTCCTCACCGACGTTCGCCCGAGGTAGGCGACGTGTGCCGCCGTCACCGGGACATCGGTCTCGAACAGCACCTTTAGAACCAGCTGTTCGAACTCGTCGAAGTCCATCGGGCTACCACTTTAGGGTAGCACAGAGGCGAATCGAGGCACCCAGCTCTTTGTGGGAAAATTTTGTGGGGAAATTCAACCGGCGCACGGGTTGACCGGCTGGAAACGTTTCCCGACGAAATGGCCCACGCCACGTCGATGACAGCGTCGATTCTGTCGGATGACATGGACGCCCGTGGAGGTGACACGGTCGCCGGTGCAGGTGTAAATTCTAGGCCGGCGCGGATGTGTACCGCCGATCAACCCGAGCATGAAAGAGGAAGAAAGCGTGAAAATACCGAGACTGACCTCATGGGGTACCGCCGCGTTGTTGCTCGCAGCCATGGGCTGCGGCGGCGGCAGTAACAGCACCGGGAAGGGCGGCGCGTCCGGCAGCGGGGCCAGCACCGGCGGGGGCGGCCTGGGCGGCGCGGGCGGCGGCAACACCACCCAGACGACGATGTATTCGTTGTCCAGCAATCCCACGGCGCTGCAGCTGCCCCCGGGCGGGACGCAGGACGTCGCCGTCGCGATCGATCGGAACGCGGGATCGACGACCTTCAGCAATCCCATCACGTTTTCGCTGCTCGTTCCCAACACGATCGCCACCAACGGGGTGACCGCCACCTTCACGCCGAGTCCCGCCACCGCGGCCTCGACGACGTTGTCGATCGGTGTCGCCAGCACGGTCGCCGCCGGCAGCTACACGCTCGACGTCGTCGGAACCTCGGGCACCGAGACCTACACCTTGGCGCTGCCGCTCACGGTGACCTCGACGGCCGCGACCACCTTGCTGGTCGACAACGACAACAGCGCCAACAACGCAGATCCCACCGACTCGACCCTTCCGCAGTCCCCGTCGGACACCTTGTTCGCGTCGTTACTGACGGGGGAGGCGATTCCGTTCAACACCTTCATCGTGCCGATGCCTGCCCAGCCGGGCACGGCGAGCACGCCGACGACCGCCGACCTCACCAACTACACGACCATCGTCTGGTCCACCGGCGCCAGCTTCGGCGAGTTTCAAACGCTTTCGGCGGCGCAGGCGGTGATCTTGGAGAGCTGGCTGGATCAGGGCGGGCACACTTTGCTGATGTTCTCCGAGAACCTGGTCTACGACTCGGGGATCGCCGATTGGGTTTCGCCCGAGACCAACACCTTCCTCAAGAACTACGTCGGGGCGGCGGGAGACGCCGACGACGGCGACCTCAACCACGCGACCTACAACGCGACGGGGATCGCGGGGACCGTCTTCGCGGGCGAGGTGTTCCAGGTGGTCAGCGACACGCCAATCGAGGACTCGGCTGACCCGATAAACCCGGCGACGGGCACGGATGCGCTGGTGACCGCCGTGGAGAACCCCGATCAGCAGCTGGCCGCCGCGACCGCGGTGCCCGTGGTGGTGGGCCGCAAGAACGTGGGCACGGCCGGGACCTCGAAGGTGGTCTACATCGGCATGCCGATCGAGGACATCCTGAAGACCACCGGGAACAACACCAGCGCGGACTTCTTCCACGCCGTCCTCCGGTACGTCGGTCTGAAGTCCTCGTAGCACCGGACCGGACGGGCAAGGTCGAGGTGCGCCCCGGGCGCGGGGGGCATTTTGCGGTCAGGGTGGCCCGGTGTCGTTCGTTCCGTTTAGTTGACGTAATATTTCTTATCGGACATTTGACCGTACATTACTTTCCACGGACGCTCGTGATGCCGTAGCGAGCATCTTCAGTTCATTGCAGGTCGATGACCAGGTAGGTCCCGTTGGCCGCGGTAACTCGGTAGTGCTTGGTCGTGGTGGTGCCGCCACAGCCGAGGTCGACGTCCAGCAGAATGTCTGCGCCCGACCCGTCGGGAGTTACGGTGATCGACAACTGAGTGCCGCCGCCCAGGCCCTCGTGGCTCATGTCCTCGACGCCGAGGAGCGACCCGCCGGCTGTGACGCGGGCGGCGTCGATCCGGTAGCCGATGGTGCTGTAGCTGGTGAGCTCGATAACGGCGTTCGATAGCAGGCCGCCGTCGCTCGCCACCGCTTGTCCGTAGACGCTCAAGCCCGTGAATGGATCCGGCAGGCTGGTGCACTGGCCAGGGGGCGGCGGTAGCGGATCGACGACGCCGTAGCCTCCGCAATGCGCGGCCAGGACCACGGCACCCGCCGTCATCTTCAAACCGGCGAGCCCGTCGAGCATCAGGCGGGCCCGTTCGGCGACCCGCGCTCTCGGTGGCTGGCCGGTCTGTCGCTGGGGAGTGGGAAGCAGCTCGGGCAACAACGTCTTCTTCTCGCTCACGGTCGTACCTCAGGCGGAACCGCTCTCTGCAGCGGCGTGGCGACCCGATCGCCGAGATAGGTGAGCGGCACGCCCCGCCCCACCCGGGTTTGGAGTCTTCCAGCGATCCCCAGCATCTCGCTGCGCACCTCGGCCTCGACGGCCCGCGCGCGGCGACTTAGGCGCGCGACGATCTCGCCGTCGCCGGTCGTCCCGCTTTCGACGTGCGCCAACAGGATCCGCAAGGTCTCCACCGAGTCGAGGGCGAGCCGTCGGCTCAAAGCGCCGCCCGCCTCGTATGAGCGCTGATCGTGCACCTCCCTGTGGAAACGCCGCACGATTTCGAGATCGAAGCGCATCCCCTGGATTGTATTTGCCAGCGCGTCCTCACCGAAGTTACGCGGCAGGAAACAGGCCATGGCCAGGTCGTAGAAACGCTGGATGTCCCCGGCGCCGAGGTCATAGTCCCACTGCAAATAGTCCCCGCGGCAGCGTCCCTCTGCCTGCATCCGCGCCAAGAGCGGCGTGCCGGCATAGAGCTCGACGCGACCGAAGTTGAAGGGAAAGTCAGCCGCGTATTCGATGAAGTCCAGGTTCTTGCGAACGCTCGCCAGCGTGGTATCCGGATCGAACATGAGGATGTTGAAACAGACGAACAGATCGAGAGACCGCGCGACGTCGATGGCGCGGTGGTTCTGACTGGACTTGCCCCAGCGCCGCAGCGTGATCAGCCCCTGGTCGGCGTCGGTCTCGATGCCCACGTAGCAGCGGATGCACCCGAGCCGTTCGACGAGGATCCGGAATACCTCCGGGTGAACGTCCCCGGGCCTGGCCTTCACGACCGTCGCAAAGTTGCTTAACCCCTCCGCTTCGATCGCGTCGGCCAGCGCGTGCAGGCGCGCCAGGCTTTTGCCGTGGTTGGGGATGAAGAAGTTGTCGTCATGGAATACGAAGATGTCGATCCCCTGCTCGCGGCGCATGGCCGCCATCTCGGTGGCGACGTCGGCTGGCTCGCGGAGCCGATAGCGTTTTCCAGGCAGCGTTTGCTCGTGCCAGGCGGCGATGCAGCAGAAGGTGCAGTTGGCGTAGCAGCCGCGGCTAGACACGAGCGGCGCGATCCCATGGTCGAAGCAGCGGGCCGGCTCACCGCGGATGGGACGCGGCAGCCGGGCCAGGTCGGGGACTTCCGGCATGGGCGCGAACCGCGCGCGCCCCTCGTCGTTGCGCGAGACGACGCCGGGAATGTCTTGCCACGGCAGACCGGCCGCCAGATTGTGACAGAGCGCGACCAGGGTCTGTTCTGCCTCTTGGCGGCAGACCGAATCGAGCTCCGGGAAATCTCGCAACAGATCCTCGGCTGCGAAGGTCGCGAAGTGGCCGCCGACCGTGATGTGTCCCCGGTAACCGGTCTCCCGCAGGCCGACCACCAGAGCCAAGAAGTCGGGTGCGCGCCACTGAAATGCCAGCGACACGCCGACCAGAAGCGGTGGCTCCCCAGTCTGCGTGATCGCCGCGATGGCCGCCGGGAAGTCATCCGCACCGTTGAATGCGACGATGCGACCGTCAAACCCCGCCTCGATCAGGCTGGCGGCGAGGTATCGCAGGCTCAGGTTCTCTTCCAGCTCCGGGCCGATGAGCGCGATCCAGGCCATCCCCACCCTCCTCAAGTCAGGCTATTGCTTGAATGATACCACTCGGCATACGGTGGCGCGATGAGCGACGGTGAAGAGCTTCGCGGCGTGGTTCTGGCTGGTGGCACTGGGTCGCGGCTGTTTCCGCTGACCAAGGTGACCAACAAGCACCTGCTGCCGGTCGGCCGCGAACCGATGATCTTTCATCCGGTCAAGAAGCTGGTCGAGGCCGGCATTCGCGAGATCCTGATCGTGACCGGAACCGACCACATGGGCGCGGTGGTCGGTCTCCTCGGCAGCGGCAAGGACTTCGGCTGCGAGTTCACCTACCGCGTGCAGGACGAGGCCGGCGGCATCGCGCAGGCGCTCGGGCTGGCGCGGCGCTTCGGCCGCGGCGGCCGGCTGGTGGTGATCCTGGGCGACAACATTTTCGAAAAATCCATCGCCGATTTCGCGGCGGCGTACCGGCGGCAGCCGAGCGGCGCGAAGATTCTCGTGCAGGAGGTGGACGATCCGGGTCGTTACGGCGTGGCCGTCACCGAGGGAAACCGCGTGGTGCGGATCGTCGAGAAGCCCAAGGATCCGCCCAGCCGCCTGGCGGTGACCGGGATCTATTTTTACGACCAGAGCGTCTACGAGATCATCGGCAAGCTCGCGCCGTCCGGTCGTGGCGAGCTGGAGATCACCGATGTCAACAACGCCTACATCGCGCGCGGCGATCTGACCTTCGACGTGCTACCCGGCTGGTGGACCGACGC
>CAYTTF010000243.1:0-7633 GCA_964440665.1 uncultured Myxococcales bacterium
GGCGCTGGTTGTCGACGGCAAGACGGGGATCGTCTACGCGGGCACTGGGGGACCGGGCAAGATCTTCGCGATTGATCCGGGCGGACCTAGCGGGCCGGGCGGCAAATCGCGCGAGGTCTGGAATTCGGGCGACAAGCACGTGGTGTCGCTGATCCAGGCGGACGCGACGCACCTCTATGCCGGGACCTCCGAGGAGGCGATTCTGTTTCGCGTCGGTCTCGACGGGCGGGCCGAAGCGCTGGCCGACTTCGATGCCGAAGAAGTCCGCGCGCTCGGCCGCTCGGGCGGCGCGCTCTACGCCGCGGTCAACGACTTCGAGCGGACGATCCCCGCGCCGGCCGCGCCGCCGGCCGGACCCCGCGGCACCAAGATCACCGTGGCGCCCTCGGGATCGCCGGCGTCGGCCGGCGCGCTGCCACGCCCGGGCCAGCGCAAGGCGAAAGCGGCGCTCTATCGAATCGATCCCGACGGCCACCTGGAACAGATCTTTTCGATCGGCGATGGCTATTTCACCGCGCTGACCTTCGACGACGAAGGGCGCGCCTTCGTCGGCAGCGGGACCGAGGGTCGCGTCTACCGCGTCGACCCGGACCGCAAGGCGGCCCTCGCGATCGATCTGCCGGAACGGCAGGCGCTCACGCTGGTCCGCTCCGGGAAGACCTTCCTGGTCGGCACCGGCGACGTCGGCGGCCTGTACCGGGTGGTGGCCGCCGCCTCCCGCCAGGCGACCTACCTGTCCCGCGTGCTCGACGCCGAGTTTCGCGCGCGCTTCGGCCTGCTGCGCTGGCACGGCACCCACACGCTCGGCCTCGAGACCCGCTCGGGCAACACCGCGCGCCCGGATCCGACCTGGTCGGCCTTCGCCGGCCTCGATCACACGCGCGCGACGGCGGAGGGGGGCGTCGGGCTGGTGGCGAGCCCGGCCGCGCGCTACGTGCAGTATCGGGTGACGTTCGGCGCGGCCGACGCCCGCCTGGACGCCGTCACGCTGGCCTACCTCGCCCAGAACCAGCGGGCGCGAATCACCGAGCTCACCGTCGGCGATGCCGGCACGCCAGCGGCCCTCGGCGCCGCGGGTGGACTGGGCGGAATTCCCCTCTCTATTTCCCCCTCGCCCTTCACCTCGGTGAGCTCGGCAACCGCGCGCACACACTCGCCGATCGTCAAGCTGCGCTGGAAGGTCGAGAACCCCGACGGCGACGAGCTGGACTATCGGCTCACCTTTCGCCAGGAGAACGAGGCCGTCTGGCGACCGCTGGGCGGGCCCGATCCGCTGTCGAAGAGCGAGTACGACTGGAACACCGAAGGGCTCCCGGACGGCATGTATACGGTCCGGGTCGTCGCCAGCGACGAGCGGTCCGAGGCGCGCGAGCGCGCGCTCGAGGCGAGCTTCACCTCGGCGCCGATCCTGGTCGACAACCGCAAGCCCGAGGTGGTCGGCCTGGTCGCCAAGTATCCATTCATCTCGGGGCGCGCGCGCGACGACCAGAGCCCGCTCACCGGTCTCGAATACGCGATCGACGGCGGCGACTGGCAGATCCTGACCGTCGCCGACGGCATCTGCGACGATCTGGTCGAGGCCTTCACGCTCAAGCTCCCATCGCTGGCGCTGGGCCCGCACGCCGTCACGGTGCGCGCCTGGGACAGCGCCGACAACGTGGGCGCGGCCTCCCTGACGGTGACGGTCGCGGCCAAGAAAAAGTAGGCAAGACGAGGGAGGTCACAACATGAGCCCAGACAAAGACGACGCCGCCGGCCTTCCGCCCGCGCCCGAGGTGGTGCAGATCGAGGTCGGTCTCATGCAAAACTTTTGCGAGATCCTGTACTGCCCCGACACGCGCGAGGCCGCCATCGTCGACCCGGCCTGGGAGGTCGATCGCCTGCTGCGCGAGGTGGAGCGGCTCGACCTGCGGGTGACCACCGCGCTCATCACGCACACCCACCACGATCACATCGAGGGGGTCGACCTGCTGGTCGAGAAGACCGGGGCGGCGGTGGTGGTGAATCCGCGCGAGGCCAAGCAGGTCGCCGGCGCCCGAAGAACGCTGGTCGACGCCGTCGACGGCCGCGAGATCGCGATCGGCAAGCGCGGCGTGCGGGCGCTGGAAACGCGCGGCCACACGGTGGGCGGCACCTGCTACCTGGCCGACGGCTTCGTGGTGACCGGCGACGTGATGTTCGTGGGGGGTTGCGGACGCACCGATTTCCCCGGCGGCGACACCGCCGAGATGTGGCGCAGCCTGCAGCGGCTCATCCGGCTGCCCGAAGAGACGCGGGTCTACCCGGGACACAACTACGGCGAGACCGAGACCTCGACCATCGCGCACGAGATCCGCACCAACCGCTTCCTGCGTTGCGCGACCTTCGAGGAGTTCCGCGCCCTGCGCGATCGGAAGCGGCCCGGCTGACGCGCGCTACGCCGCGCTCGGCGTGACGCGCGCGGCGACCAGGATGACGTCGGCGTCTCCGGCGTCGTGCAGCTCGACGGCGAAGGGCCCTTCGCCCCGTGCGAGCGTCAGTCTCGCCGCCAGCCCACCGCCCGGCGCGTGCGCGACCGTCGCCTCCTGGAAGGAGACGAAACGTCCGACCCAGGGATCGAGCGCCTTGTAGATCGCCTCCTTGGCCGAGAACAGCAAAAGCACCTCGGCGTCGCGCGCCGGCCCCTCGGGTGGCAGGGCGGCCCGCTCGTCCGCGGTCAGAACATGCCGGGCAATATCGTGCTTGAGGGAGCGCACCACCTCGACATCGATCCCCAGCGACGCGGCGGGCGCGCCGTTGGCCCGCGCGACCAGCGCCACCGCCAGATCGCTCTTGTGGCTCACCGATCCGATCACGCCCGACGGCAGCGACGGCGCCCCGCGCGGGGTCGCGAAGATCGGCGCGGGCGCCTCGAAGCCGATCGCGGTCAGAGCGGCCCGCAGCGCCACGCGGCCACCGACCCAGCCCGCGCGCCGGAAAGGGGAGAGCCCGCGCGCGAACGCCGCCTCGTCGGCGTGAAGGATGGGCGGGAGATCGAAAGGGTCGTCGTCGCCGCGAGCGCTCTCGATCGCCGGAAGCGCGATCCCCACGCAGGTGCCGAAGGGCAGCTCGCGAACGAAGCGGCGCTCGAACGCCAAGTTAGACCGAGCGCGAGCCCGCGGCTGCGGACGCGTCCGCCGCGACCAGCCCGCGGACGTACGCCAGGAGCTCCGCGCTTCCGGCGGCGGCGCGCAGACCGGCGGGCAGCCGCCGGACCAACCAGACCACTTGCCAACCCAGCGACCCGCCCGGCGCGACTCTCTGGTAAGCCCCCTGCGCCTCGACCTCGACGTAGGTATGCATCGGCGAGGCGTAGATCTCGATCTGCGCCTCGCCGGGCGCCTGCGCCGCGCGCGGTGCGACGGCGAAGGTCTTCAGCAGCAGCGCACCGGCGTCGACATCGACGTGCGCGAGCCAGCCTTCCCGACCGTCGGCGAACAGCTTCTGGTTGTCGGTCACCGTCGCGGCGTCGTAGGCGTACCAGGTGACGCCCAACGCTTCGCGGACGGCCAGGTTCGACGGCGGAAAGCTTCCGTCGCCGGTCGGGAAGAAAGTGAGCCCACCGGGAGGTACCCGGGTGATCTGCCAGGGCGCGGTCTGGAGCGGCGCCGCGCCGCGGTTGTGAATGCGAAAATCGAACAGCGCCGCCCCGCGCACTCCGTCGGCGGCGAAGCGCTTTTCGATCTCGACGCCCAGCGTGGCGCTCGGCGCGCTTCGCATGACGATCGTCGGGCCTTCGATGGCCGCGCGATAAGGGAGGTGATCGATCTCGGGAACCGGCGGCCACCCCCAGGCGGTCTGCGGGCTGGTCCAGAAGGTCGAGCCGAAATTTCCGGCGTCGACCTCCGGGCCGGTGAGCAGGTTCCGCCCGCCGAGGCGCAGCGCCGTGACCCGTCCGCCGGTCCCCGCGTCGATCTCGAACGAAACGTCGTCCCAGGCGAGGACGTGGCGGCCGCCCTCGACGGCCGGCGCGACCAGGGCGGTCTGGCGGGCGGCTTCGCGCATCCTCGTCGTCAGCGTCTACCGCACCCGGCGGCGCCCGATCCAGGAGAAACGTCCCGGCGCCGGCCGCACGACACTAGCGGCAATAGACCAGGAAGCGGCTCGGTCGGTCGCTGTCGGCGAAGCAGCGGGGCCAGCCCAGGAACGCCGGCGGGCCATGCGCGTCTGATTCGCTCGAAAGCTTGTCCCGGTACGACGCGAGCGCCTTGTCGTCCCGGTCGACGAAGATCTTGCTGATCGGCAGTGGCGCCCCATCCCAGCGTGGCTCCAGCGTCAGCGGCCGCGCCTCGTCGAGGACACGTCTCATCTCGTCCGGCGGGACGCGGTAGGTAAAGATCCAGCGGGCGTCGGGATCGGGCCGGGGTCGATCGAAGGTGGAATACAGGCTGCCCGACGGAAACGCGTAGCGCTCGCCCGGTTGCAGGTGCGCGGCGAACCACGCGGACATCTCGGCCCAGCTCGCCGGCACGGCCACCGCATCCCGGGGATCGTGGGCGAACGCGGGCGCGAACCAGAGCAGCTTGCACGCCAGCGCCGCGGCGCCCAGGCCGGCCGCGAGGGGGACGCCGATCGCCCCGGCGCGCGCCCACCGCGACGCGAGAAACGGAATCGCACCGGTCAGAAACCCGTGGACCGCGTACGGTACCAGGAGGACCACCAGCGGCAGCATGAAACGCGTCGCGACGCCGCCCACCCCTTGGCCACCGAGCGCGAAGGCGGCGATCAGACAGCCGCAGGCGAAGACCACCGCCAACACCTCGGCTCTGTGCCCCGTCCGCCGGCGAAGGACCAGACCACCTACCGCCAGCGCGATCACGCCGATCCCCGTCGCCACGCGGGCGATCACCGCCGCCGTGGTCGGCAGGAGGTGGATCGGCGTCGCCGCGGTGACACCCAGACCGGCCGTATAGAACAGGACGCCCAGCGTCTGCCCGAGGCCACGCACGAACCGCCAGACCAGCATCCAGATGGAATGGTGCCGCAGGTAATAGCGCAACCCGATGGTCGTCCACTCCGGCGTGCGCATCAGCCGCCAGGTGTCGTCCCATCCGTCGAGCCAGAGCGAGCGATCGTTGAAATTGTGGAAGGGCGCGCCGAACATCTTCACATTGCGCACCAGCAGAAACGACGCGGTCAGAGTGAATCCGATCAACGCGGCGTAGGGGCCGGCACGTCGAGCCAGCCGCGGGCCGTGGATCGCGAAGCCCACGCAGAAGAGCGCGACCAGCAACAGGTGGCCGTTCCCTTTGGTCAGATAGGCGAGCCCGATGGTGCAGCCCGCGCCGAGCCACGCCGGCCAGCGCTGGTCCTGGCAAGCGCCGATCGCCGCGACGGCCAGCAAGACCACCACCGAGAAGAGCGGATCGGCCAGCACACCGCTCGACACTTCGCCCAGGGTCGGCATGAGCGCCAGCGCCACCACTGTCGCGACGGCGTGGCGGAGCGAAAACCGACGCCAGGCGAGCCCGAAGGCGGCCGCAAAGATCAGCAACGCCGTCCCGAGCGTGAGGAGCTTGGCGTCGGCGTAGAAGGCCGGCGCGTCGCGCGCGAGCCCCTGCAACAAGAATTCGAAGATGGGGTAGCGGTTGTCCTCGGGGCAGAGGCCCGCGAAGTGGCAGCCGATCGTCGCGGCCACGCCACCCATCCGGTGGTAGTCGCGCGCGACGGACAGGTAGTGGACCTCGTCGTAACGGGGCTGCAGCCGGAGCGCCCCGAGATGGAGGACCTGGGCCACGAACGCCGCCAAAGCCAGCAAGGTGAGCAGCGTGAAAAAAAGGGCGATCGCTCGCCCCGAGGTGCTTGGTCGCTCGCCGACTTCGCTGGCGCTGCCAGTGGTCATCGCCCCGCTCTCACCGGTGCGCCGGCAGGCGCACGCAGGCCTCGACGGCCGTGCCGTCGGGACGGCGGGGACAAAGGGTGATGCCGTCGGGCGCCACCTCCACCATCATGTAGTGGTAGGCCTTGGTCAGGACCGCCACGCTGGCGGGACAGGCCGGCAGCGGCCCCGGGACGTCGCCGGGCGGTGGCCCGGAATTCGCCATGCAGCGCGGGTTGTATAGCGGCGCGCCGCCTCCGCCGGTGACGACGTAGGTCAGCTTGCCGGCGGGCGTGGTGCCGGTGCCGCGCTCGTAGATGTGATCGTGACCGGAGAAGAGCACGTCGACGTGCGCGGCGGCCAGCAGCGGCGCGTAGTCGCGCACCATCTGGCTCTCGCCCCCGTGCAGGCCGTGCGCCCAAGGCCCTTCGTGGCAGAAGGCGAAGATGGCGCGCGCGTGGTGGCGCCGCGCCCGCGCCAGATCGTCGGCCAGCCATTCGCGCTGAGCCGGATCGCGCATCTCGTTGGTGCTCAGGATGACGAAGTGCACGCCGCCCAGATCCAGCGAGGTCCAGCCCGGCGGTCCCGAGGCCGGCACGCCGAACAGCTTCCAGGTCTTGGCCGCGCCGGTGCCGCGGTGATCGGCGTCGTGGTTGCCGAGCGCCGGCACCACCGGCGCGATCGCCCCCATCGGCGCGGTGATCTCGAAATACTTCTGCCAGTTGGCCTCGTCGCTCCCCACGTCGGTCAGATCGCCGGTGTTGAACACGACCGCCGGCGCCTCGCGCGCCAGCGCCTCCACGATCGCCCGGTGCGCGACGTGACCCGGGTAGCGCATGTCGCCGTAGACCGCGAAGCGCAGCGGGTGAGGCGACGCGGGGAGCGTCTCGAGTCGCCAGGGACCCGCGGTCGCCTTGTCGCCGCCGCCCGCGTCGACCTCGACGGTGTAGCGGTACGAGCCCCCGCGGGTGAGGCCGTCGATCTTCGCCGCCTGCTCCGTCGCCCGCGTGCCGAGCAAGACTCGCCGCGGCGGCTCCGGCGGCGAGACCGCGTCGATCCGTTGCAGCGTGACCGCTGCGCTTGCCGGGAGATCGGTCTGCCAATTCACCCGCAGCCCGGCGCCCTTCCTGCTGTCGACCGGCGTCGAGAGGTAGGGCCCGCGGACGATGCGCACGCCGCTCGCCGCGGCGAGATCGACCCAGGCCGCCGGCGCGGTCGGCACCACGGTGTTCCGGCCCGGATAGGCGAACACGGCGACGGCCAGCAGATTTCCATCCGCGCGCAGCGACGGCAGCGCGGCCGAGGGGACGGGCACCGGGACATGCTCGATCTCGGGCCCGTGGGGGAGCGTCCCCGCGGTCCCCGACGCCTCCATCCCGCGCCGCGCCACCTCGTGGCCGTTGACGTAAGCGATGAAGCCGTCCGCGTAAGCGACGCGCAACTCCAGCACACGCGCGTGCGCGGCATCTGGGACCGAGAAACGCGCGCGCAAAAGCAGCGGCTCACCCGGCGCCAGATCGAAGAACGTCGCCGGCGGCGGCGGCGTGGGCAGCGGCGGCTGCCGCGGTGCAAACGGCCCGGACGCCGGCCCACCCCAGGCCCGATCGTCGAAGCCCTCCCCGGTCCAGCCGGCCAGCGGTGCGCCCGCGAAAATTCGCCACGGGCCGAGCAGCACCTTGATGGCCTTGTCGGCGGGCGCGGCCGGCGCACCCACGGCCGCCGCGCCGCCGATTGGCGCACCGACGGCCGCCGCGCCGCCGATTGGCGCACCGACGGCCGCCGCGCCGCCGATTGGCG
>CAYTTF010000244.1:0-1575 GCA_964440665.1 uncultured Myxococcales bacterium
CCGGGGTTCCAGCGCGTCGGAACCACGGGAACGGCACCGTCTGGCGTCCTGCTGAGCGCCTACAAGAATCCCGCCGATGGCACCGTCGCGATCGTCGCTATCAACAACAACACCACCTCGACACCGATCTCGTTCTTCGTCTCTGGTGCCGCGCCGTGCAGCCTCACGCCCTGGGTGACCTCCTCGACCGACAGTTTGGCGTCGAAGACGGCCGTCTCGGTATCCGGCTCTCGCGCGTCGTTCACGCTCGGCGCCCAGAGCGTCACCACGCTGGTGGGGAAGCCGTGAGCGTCTAGCGAGATCAGGCGGCTTGACGGTCGCCGCCGGCGGGGGCCGGGGTCGGCAGGCTCGATTCTCTGACCACCCGGTTGCGGCCCGACGACTTGGCCTCGTACATCGCCCGATCGGCGCGCTTGATCAGGCTGTCGACGTTGTCCCCATTGCGATGCTCGGCCAGGCCGATCGACACCGTCACCGGGATGAGCTCGCCCGCCGTGTCCCTCACGGCCATGGCGGCGATCGCCGCACGGATCCGCTCCGCCCCGCCCAGCCCGGAGGCGGCGGGCGTCTCGGTGAGCGCGACCACAAACTCTTCGCCGCCCCAGCGCCCGCTGAAGTCTGCCTTGCGCAGCTCCTTGCCCAGCAACTGCCCGATCGCGGTCAAGACGGCGTCGCCCGAGGGATGGCCCCGCCGATCGTTGATGTTCTTGAAGTGATCGACATCCATGAGCAGCAGGCAGAGGGCTCGAAGCCCTCGACGGAAGCGGCGCCCGCGAGGAGATCGCGTTGCGTATCAAACGACGCTTGCCGGGACATGTTCCAGACCTTGGGATCTCCGGTAGAGCTGGTGCACGAGCCGACCGGACCGGCGCCCGACATCTGCGCCTTCATCGGTTTTTCGGGCCCCTCGCGCGGAACGCTCATGATCTCGTCGACGTCGGAGCTCTTCCGCTCGTCGTATCCTTCGCAGACGGGGTCTCCGCCGTCGGTCGCCGATCTGTTCGACTGGGCCGCCGAGGTCGCCAACCAGCTCCTGGGGCGCATCAAACGACGATTCTGCGAACGGGGCGTCGACTTCGAAGTCAGCGCGCCCACCGCGGTGAAGGGGCGCGAGCTCGGCGGTCGCTCACCCGCGCGCGCCGGGGCGTGCAACCTGGCCTTTACCATTGGAAATCAAACAGTCGGGGTCTGCCTGGAAGTCACGCCCCCCGACAGCGGCAAGATCTTCAAGGAGCTGGCGGACCCAATCGGATGCGCGGTCGAAGGCGATCTGGTGCTATTTTGAGCGCCGAGATGGCCGCGACCGTTCTAGTCATCGACGATTCGCGCGCCATTCGACAGCAGGTGGGGGACGCGCTGGCCCAGGCGGGCTACTCGATCCTGGAGGCGGAGGACGGCGTCCAGGGGCTCAGCGCGCTCAGCGCGCAACACGATATCGCGATGGTGATCTGCGACATCAACATGCCGAACATGAACGGGCTCGAGATGCTCGCCAAGCTCAAGGCGGATCCCGAGAATGCGGCGCTCCCCGTATTGATGCTGACCACCGAGGGGAAGGCCGATCTGATTCAGCAG
>CAYTTF010000244.1:1675-7602 GCA_964440665.1 uncultured Myxococcales bacterium
TCCCAACCCGCGACCGCCATCCGCGTCCACGGCTCGTCGTGCATGGCATCGATGGTCACCACCATCCGTACACCTTGGGCATTCGGATGGAGCTCGACAAGCGTCGCGACGTCGTACGGCACAACACCCGGGATGAAGTCGGCCAGGCTGGTGTAAGCCAGCCGCCGGTGCGGGTCCACGGCCGTGTAGCCGATCCGCTGCTCCGTGGTCAGCGGCATGCCCGCCTTCTTCATGAAGTCGACCTGCGCGGGCGCGGTCGCCGTCATCGCGTAGAGCAGCTCGCCGCCGACCCGCACGTCGATCTTGCGGACCGTGGTGGTGAAACCCTCCGGTCCCCACCACGACTCGAGGCCTTCCTTGGTCGTCCAGAGCGCCCACACCTCTTCGATGCCGGCCTCGAAGGTTCTTTCGAGGGCGATGGTCTTCTTCGTCGCTGCCTTGGGGGAATTCGGACTGGTCATCTGATCGTCTCCTGGTGTTTCGCCGCGCGCGCCCGCCGCTTGCGGGCCAGCGCGACGCCGAACCGGTCGAGGCGCGCCTCCCAGAGGCTTCGATACCTGGCGACCCAGGCGTCGATCTCCCGGAACGGCGCCGGGCAGAGCGAGTAGAAACGTCTTGGCCCCTCGGGACGAACCTTCACGAACCCCGTCTCCTGGAGGATGCGCAGGTGCCGCGAGACGCCGGACTGGTGGATGTCGACGGCGTCGACGATGTCGTTCACCGGGCGTTCACCGCCCAGCAAGGACTCGACGATGAGGCGGCGCGTGGGGTCGGCCAGGGTCTCGAAGGCATCCAGATGCATGTCTATGCATATGTATACACGTGCATATCTGGTTCGTCAAGCGTCAACCGCCGCGTCGAACGGGGATTGGTCGATCCCCGTCGACGCATTGGCGTTCGCCGGCCCGCTAGAATTTGACGAACGAGACGTTGCTGACGGTGAAGCTCGCCTTGCAGGGCGCCGTGACCCCGTCGGTCGGGACGTTCAGCGTCCAACCGACGCCGTTGATCGCGGTGGCGTCCAGCGTGGGATCCGGGATCCCGCCTGCCAGATCCTTGAAACGGACGACGTGTCTGCCCTTGGTGAGCGAGCCCGAATAGGGCGACACGCACGATCCGGAATCCGGGCAGGTTCCCCCGTTCGCGATGGTGCTGTCCTCGTTGGTGACGACGAAGACGTTGAGCCCGCAGGTGCCGAGCTCCCCGGCGATGGTGAACGCGACGGCGTTGTACGCGGTCGCGTTCACGCAGGGCGGGTAAGAGAAGTAGAAGCCGAACCCGAAGAAGGCGTTGAACGGATCCGTGGTCGTTCCCGGTTTGGCGCTCACCTGGAGCGATTGGACCGAGCCGTCACACCCCAGCGTGGGGGTCAGCGTGGGTGGCGCCAGGCTGGGCGAATTGAAGGTGAACGTTCCACCCGCGGGCGTTGCGGTCGAGCCCGTGATGAGCGGCGTGGCCGGCGCCGAACCCGTGCAGGTGAGCGGAGGCTTCCCACCCCCACTGCCGCCACCGCCGCCGCCGACTCCACCGCTCCCGTCGTTCACGAAGGTCACGTTCGAGATCGTGAAGTTCGCGGAGCAGACGCTGACGCCGTCGATCGGCGCGTTGAACTGCCACTGCACGCCGGTGAGCGCGTGGGCGTCGACGATCGTGAGGGGGCTGCCGCCGAACATCTGGCTGAAGTTGACGATGTTCGTGCCGGCCAGGATCGGCTGGGTGGACGACGGCGGGAAGCAGCCGGCCGCTGAAGTGCACGATCCGAAGTTTGGATCGTCGGTGGCGCTGTTGTCCTCGCTGAACTGCGTCGCGAAGGTGAGCCCGCAGTTTCCGACATCGCCCGTGATCGTGAACTGGACGCCGGTGTACGCCGAAGCGTCGACGCACATGTTGAACCCGAGCCCGAAGCCCGACCAGGCGTTGGCCGGATCGGTCGTCAGACCCGGGCTGGCGACCACCTGGAGCGCCTGCCCCGTCGAGCCCGTCGGCGCCAGCGAAAGGACGGGCGCCGTCAATCCGGGCGCCGCGTAGGTGAACGTCCCGCCTCCGAGGTTCGGTGCCGTGCCGAAGGTGATCCCCGTGGTCCCGACGACCGCGTCCGAGAAGTCGGTGATGAGCGCGCTCGCCGGTGGCGTCCCACTGCAGACCATCGGTCCCGCGCCGCTTGCGCCCCCTGCGCCGCCAAGACCGCCGCTCATGCCGGCTGGCCCCCCGCGACCTGCAGCGCCCCCCACTCCGCCGGTGCCCTTGCTGCCGCCGCCACCGCCGCTACCGCCGGTGCCCTTGCTGCCGCCGCTGCCGCCGCAGACCTTCCCGCCGTGTCCTCGAAAACCATGGCCGCCGGGGACGCCGTATTCGCCGAAACCGAATCCGTTGTGCTGTCCGAAACGGGGATGTCCCTGGGTGGGAACCCCGTGACTGGTCGTCGCAGACGCCACGATTTCGGGCGAGTCTCCGCCCGAATCGCTACACCCGCCCGACAGCGACCCGACCGCGAACGCACCCAGCATCCCGGCCACCAATCGAACAACATTCCGATTCGACATCCCCACCATGGCTTTTCTCCCTGTTATTGGCAATGAACCCGGTCCGGCCATCCGCAATCGTCGTGCCAGCGATTCCGACCGCAATCCGGCGACTCTCCCCATTGACGTCGCCCCCATTTGTCGCGCAGAACGCGCCGTGTGCAACGCACGTCTTCGGCGCGCAAGAAATTGCACAGATCGGTCCGCCCACCACGCCGCGCGCTCCGGACGGCGCCAGTCTGGCGCGGGCACGACGGTTGCTTTGTCCGTCGGCATGGCGTGTAGTCTGCGAACGCGATGAGCACCCAGGACTGGATCAATCTGATCGCCTGCGTGGGTGAGCTCGCCGTGGCGGCGCTGGTTGCCCTGCGTGCCCTGGGGGGCCCCCTGGCGACGCCGCTGATCTTCGTCAGCGTCGATTTCTTCGCCTGGAACTTCGCGCAGCTGGCCTACCACCGCTCCGGCCTCATCGCGTGGCATCTTCTCGACATGGTGGCCTCGCCGTTGGCCACGGCGTTGGCCTTCCACTTCTTGATGCGATTCCTCGGGCGGTCTCGCCAGCTCGGTTGGGCGCTCCTCCTGATCTACATCTACTACGGCTCCCTGGCCGCGATGGCGGCCTTCGGCTGGTTTTCGAGCGGGGCCCGGCAGATCGCGCTGTCGCATCTGTGGAGCTGGGTCTGGCTGGCAGGCCTGTTTCCGCTGTCGGCCATGGCGGTGGGCTTCCTGGTCCAGCACCTCCGGCGCGTCGCATCCGCCGAGGAGAGAAATCGGACCTGGCTGCTGCTGGCCGCGGTGACCGTCATCTCGCCGCTGGCGTCGACCGAGCTGTGGGCCGATCTCGGGTTCCCGATCCCGCGCCTCGGGAGCGTCGGGATCATCTCCTTCACGGCGATCTTGATGACCGCCGCGCTTCGCTTCCGGCTGTTCGATCGGGCGCTCTCGCCGTCGACGGTGCTGTCGGCGATGGTGATGGGCGCCGTCGGCGGCATCGCCTACCTGACCGTGTTTCATCTGGCAGGGACCAACACGGCGCTGCTCGTGCTCGGAACGCTGACCGTCACGCTCACGCTGCTGGCGGCCGCCCGGATCATCGTCGGTGCGATCATCGAGCGGCGCGATCAGACGGTGCGGCTGGCCACGCTGGGCAAGATGGCCGCGCAGATGGGACACGATCTCAAGAATCCGCTCGCGGCGCTGAAAGGCGCGGGCCAGTTTCTGCTGGAGGAGCGGCTGCAGGGTCGATCGATCGACGATCGAACCGAGTTCCTCGACCTGGTGGTCGCGCAGATCGATCGGCTGGAGATCGCCATCGACAAGTACCAGCGGCTGGGCAAGATCCAACCGATGCGCGAGCCGGTGCAGCTCAACGATCTGATCCGCAGCCTGGTGATGCTGCAGAAGTTCGGCAACGCCGAGAAGATCGCGGTGGGGGCGCAGCTGGCCTCCGACCTGCCGGAGTGTCGGGTGGATCGGGATCTGGTGGCGCGCGCGCTGGAGAACCTGCTCCAGAACGCCTTCGAGGCGTCGCCGACCACGGCGAGCGTGACGGTCCGGACCACGCTGACCAATGCGCGGCAAACGCCGGGCATCATGCTGGCCGTGGAGGACGCGGGCAGCGGAATGAGCGCGCGGATCCGCGAGCGCGCACTGGACGACTTCTTCACCACCAAACCCCACGGCAGTGGGCTGGGCCTGCCGTTCGTGCGGCGGGTGGCCGAGGCGCACGGGGGCGAAGTCTCGCTCACCAGCAAGGAGGGCGCCGGCACGACCGTGCGTCTGTTTCTCCCGCTGGAGTGACCATGCCTGCCGCGAGCGCAACCGTACTGGTGGTCGACGACGACCCGGCCGTAGGGCGGGTCCTCGAGGCGTTGCTCGGTCAGGCGGGCGTCGCCTGCCAGCACGTTCTGGACGCCAAGCGCGCGCTGGAAGTCTTGCGCGAGAGGCCGGTCGATGTGGTCGTCACCGATCTGCGGATGCCGGTGATGAGTGGGGTGGAGCTGCTGGACGAGATCGTCGAGCGGTGGCCGGAGATCCCGGTCATTCTGATGACCGCCCACGGCACCGTCGAGGTCGCCGTCGAGGCGATGAAGAAGGGCGCGGCGGACTTCGTCGGCAAGCCGTTCGATCGGGAAGAGATCCTCTTTACGATCCGGAAGCAGATCGCGGCCTCTCGCCACGATGAACGTCCACCTGCCCCCGAGATCAAAGGCGGCGCCGTCGAAAGTGCTTCGCCCAACATGCGCGAGGTCCAGGACATGATTCGCCGGTCGGCGGCCGGCACCTTCACCGTTCTCATCCGGGGGGAGAACGGCACGGGGAAGGACGTGGCCGCGCGGGCGATCCACAAGAATGGACCCCGCCGGGACGGACCGTTCGTGCGGGTCCAGTGTGCGGCGTTCCCGGATGCGCTCATCGAGAGCGAGCTGTTCGGATACGAGAAGGGCTCCCACTCGGCGGCGGCCTCGCGCAAGCCGGGACGGGTGGATCTGGCGGAGGGCGGAACGTTGTTCCTGGACGAGATCGGCGACGTTCAGCCGGCCGTCCAGGCGAAGCTCCTGCGATTGTTGCAGGAGCGCGAGTACGAACGACTGGGCGGGACGCAGACCTTGAAATCGACCGCCCGGTTCATCGCCGCCACGCACCAGCCGCTCGAGGAGTTGATCAAGAAAGGGTCATTCCGCGAGGATCTCTTCTACCGACTCAACGTCTTGCCGATCTGGATACCGCCCTTGCGTGAGCGGCCCGAGGACGTCGAACCATTGGCGGTGCGCTTCTGCCGCGAGGCGGGAGCGGCCAATGGCCGGGGCGAGCTTCCGATCTCGCCCCAGGCGCTGGCGATGCTGGCGCACCAACCCTGGCCGGGCAACGTTCGCCAGCTGCAGAATTTCGTCGAGCGGCTGGTGGTCATGTCGGACGGTGACCGTTTGACCGCGGCCGATGTCGCGCGGGAGCTGGATCGGAAGTCACCGATCGGCGCCCCGACGGACGATCTGCCCGTCGGCAAGGATGGAAGGTCGCCGTCGACCCTTCAGGCCAGTCGGCAGGATGCCGAGCGCGAAGCCATCGTCACCGCGCTGCAGAGATCCGGGAACAACAAGTCTCTGGCCGCGCGCCTGCTGAACATCAGCCGCCGGACGCTGTACTACAAGCTCGTCGATCACGGACTGCTCTAGCACCGCCGTTCGTGCGGGTGGCACGGAGCCTGCACTCTATCCACGAATGAATCGACAATTGCACAACCACTCATCCTCGATTGCGCTCGCGTTTGCGCTGACCGTTCTGCCAGCCGTCGAGGCGCGCGCCCAGACGGCGCCGGACGTCCCACCAGCCGCCGCCGTCGCGGCGCCGCCCCCGCCGGCCGCCGCCGCGGCGCCGCCCCCGCCGGCCGCCGTCGCGGCGCCG
>CAYTTF010000245.1:0-7595 GCA_964440665.1 uncultured Myxococcales bacterium
TCGCAGGTCTCGCTGACGAACATCAACGGGAGCTTCGTCATGACGGTGTTCCAGCAGACGGTCAACGCGACCGGCCCCGGCTCGCCGAGCATGTTCAGCACGCAGATCGCGGCGTCCGGCTGCAACTGAGCGATCAACTTCATTGGCTACGAACTGCCCCCAGGTCGAGGGAACGCCGCTGACCAATCCAGGCTTGCAGCGGACTGAAGATCACAATTCGGCGCAGGTCTTCGCGACGGGAATCTGCCCCTAGCGTGCGTTCGATACGGTGCCCGGGATCGGTTGGCGCGGCGTTGGCCACGTTGCTGGTCGCCGGTTGCTCGCCGGGATTTCTGCCGCTCAATCGGCCAGCGTTGCGCATGACGAATCCGCGGTCCATGACCGCTCCGAAGTCCTCGACGCCGAAGTTCACCGTGAATACAGCCACCGTGGGACTCGCGTTCGGGATCATCGGCGCGCTGGTCGAGTCGTCGATCGACCAGAGCAGGTTCCACGGCCATATGGGGGCCAGGGATCCCGCCATCTTCATCCGAGCCACCCTCGTCGCGGCGCTGGCCAAACGGTTCTCGCTCGAGGTGCTGGACGTCGAACCGACCGCCAAGGTCGCGGACGACGGCCATGGTCAGCCGGACGGCCCGCCCAAGGCGCCGGATCTGGTCCTGGAAATTACGACCAACGAATGGGGCCTAATCAGTGCGCCCGCGGGAGGCGCCGGCGTGGCCTACGAAGGGACCCTGCGACTGCGAGACATGCGGACCAAGAAGGTCCTGGCGGAGGCCGTCTGTTCCAGCCGCCCGGTCATGGGCGAGTCCGTGGGAGAGCTCGCGGCGAACAATGGCGCCGGGCTGAGGGACGTGGTGCGAGGCGTCGCCGACTTCTGCGCCGACGACTACCGCCACCGCGTGCTCGGCCTTTACTAAGAGAAGGACCCTCGTGAAAACAGTCACAACGGGCGTGAGGACGTCAGCAGGTCGCGCACCGTGATCGCGCGCCGCGCGATCGTCTGCGGGTAAGATGCCCTCACCGTGACGAAGCGAAGCCTCTCGATCAGCCTCCTGGCCGCCGCCCTCTGCGGGGGATGCGGCAGCTCGACGGCGAAACCCGTCGACGGAGGTACCGGCGATCACGTGTCCGACAACCTGCTGGTGGGGACGATCGATCCGAGCGCCGGGGTGCCCACTTGCATCACCGCGCCGCTGAAGCTGGTGGGTGGCCAGGCCCAATGCACCGTCGTTGAGCACCTGACCGGCGACGGCGGCGTGACCACCACGACCTTGCCCTCGTGCAACGCCGCCGCCGGACCCTGCTGGTCGCTGATCACCAGCCCGAGCACCTGCCCCGGCGGTGGGTTGTCGTTCACCTTCGACCCCGACCCCGCCAACCCGACCCCGGACCCGGCGAACCTCTCGTACGATTTCAGCTGCGAGCTCAACAACTGAACGCCTCCGATCGCCGCCGCTAGCGGGGTCGGTCGATGGTTTCGCCGCGTGCGTGCAAAATGTACCTTGACCTATTACCCGGATCTTGGAACTGTGCGTCCGTGGCGGGAGGGGGGTCCCGCAAAAACCAAGGGACTCCCATGCGCTCCAAGATCTCGCCGCTGATCCTGTCGGGTTGTATCTGTCTCCTCTCGTCGGTTGCGCTTGCCGACAACACCCCGATCGTCCACGGGATACCCGACGGGCCAATCAGTGCGACCCGCGCGCTCGGCGGGTCTTTCGACATTGCGCTGGATGCGGCGCCTCCCGCCAGCACGCAGTTCTACTTCGACGTGCCCATTGGCGACCCGAGCGCCTCGGGAATCTTGAACGTTTGGCCCACGGCCGAGGATCCCGGCGACGGGCGCGGCGGGAAGGAATGTAGCTCGCCGCCGGCGAAGGGTCGCCAGTCCTATCGCCTCGGAATGGGAACGACCAAGATGGGCGACGTTTGGTACCTGCGCGCGACCGTGCCGCCGCTGCAGGTCGGTCAGACCTTCTGCTTCGCGATCGCGGCGCGCCTCCCACTTTCGCCGACGGAGATGACCATCATCGCCAAGCGGGTGACGGCGATGATCGTGCACGACGTGACGCTGCCGCCCGCGCCTTGTGATTTCACGCCCGAAAAGCTCGCCGACTATCTGGCCAAGACCCTGGGCACCAGCGACGGCAGCGGGCTGGTGCCGGCGTGCGCGCTGGCGGACACCGCGGACGTGGCCGGCAAATGCACGGCGTATCTGACGGCCAGAGATGTCCACGAAGCCGATCTGACGAACCTCGGGAAGATGAGCACGGACGCGCCGGGTTACCCGAATGCCTTCAAAGCCGTGGCTCAGGAAAAGGCCGACTCGGACGCGAAGGAAAAGGCGTTCGAGACCGCCGTTCCGGCCATCTTCACCGATGCCGTGCGGGCGGCCATCGTCACCTCGGTCGCGAACATCAGCTCGCGGGGCCAGGCCGGCAAGGGGGCGACCCCGTCCGCGGCGAACTACGCCTCGGTCGACGCCGGGGTGTTCTTTTCGAGCCCTTCCGGGGGGGCGCAAACGGAGATCTGGTTGGTCCCCTACCTGGGACTGAACCTCTATTCGACGCCGGTAGACCGCACGATCGATCCGTCTGAGCTGACCGGGACCAAGCTGGACAGGCTGCGCCAGAGGTTGTCGCTCACCGTGGGCGTGACGCTGTCATCGCCGTCGATCGCCGGGCGCACCGTGGCGGCGCCGTTGCTCAGTCGCTATCCGATCGTGGCGCTGGGCTTTCGCATGACGAACTACACCCGGATCACGGCCGGCGCGGTCTTGTACGACATCGCCGACGCAAACCCGGCCTCCGCGGAGCACCACCTGGTGGCCGCGCCATTTGTCGGGGCCGCGCTCGACATCGATCTCATTCATCTTCTGACCCAGGCGAAGCTCTAACGGAGGATCGAAATGGCGGCAACGGTTCAACTGGACACAGAAACCATTCAGCACGTCGGCATCCCGTTCGATGCGCTCGTGCTCATCTCGGGCGCCCCGGCGGGAGCGAAGGCCACGGTGACGCTGGTCCAGACCCGCGGCCGACCGCCGCTGTGGGGGCCAAAGTCTCAGTCCACCACCATCCGAGCGGACGGCACCGCGGTGGTGCCATTCAATGGCATCGTGCTCGAGGGGCCCACGGAGGCGGTTCTCCTCGCGTCGGTCGTCGACGACAAGGGTACCTTCTATCCATCCGACGCCGAGCGCATCAGGGTCCTATGAAATCGGTCGCGGCGTCTTTGTTGGGGGCGATCGTTGCGTTCGCCGGCTGTGCAAAGTCGGAGAATGTTCAGACGTCGGACGTGTTGACGCTGGTGCAATGTCCCGACGGCGGGGAATGCCAGCTCGTCGCCGATGGGGTTTCTCTGATCACCGTCGAGGCGTGCATTCCCGCCGCGGTCACGCCACTGGCCTCCGGGCTGACCGTGACCCTGCTCGCCTCCGGCGGGACCTGGCAAAATCCGCCCGACAAGACCAAGCCCACCGTCTACACCACGTCGCTCTCGGCAAATCGGTGCACCAGACCGAACTTGATCGCTCCGAGCAATGTTCTCGTCGTGCACATTGATGCTCAGCTGGCCGGATATACGAGCTCGGTCGACCTGGATCTCGCGCCGGCCACCCTGCAAACGATCGAGCTGACCGCCCAGCCCGCTTTTCTGGCACCGCATCAAACCAATCAGATCGCGGTTCACGCCGTGGCCCGCTCGGCGGGTCTCGGGAACGCCACGGCGGGCACGACCATGACCTTCGCGACCAGCGTCGCGCCGCCGAATGGCTACGTCATCCTATCGCCGGAGACTGCGATCATCGATCAGAACTTCACGGCGCAGACGACCGCGGTGGTCGCCGCCACGACGACTTCCGTGACGATCACGGCCACGGCGGTCGGACCGACGCAGGCGGGAGCGCCGCCGCCCTCGTCGATAACGAATCACATCACGATCCGGACGCTGCCGGTCGACGGAGGAGCCGATTGACGGCGGCCACCTCGCCGAATCCGATCAGAAGCGCAGCCCCAGCTGGCGGGACGTGCGGTCGTCGGCGACCGTCCGGCCGCCCAGCTGTTCTTTCGCCGCCCATTCGCGCTCCACGCCGCGCTCGAACGCCTCGGTCGTCACGGCGGCGCCCTCGATGACCCGGGCCTGATCGTCGAGCCTGCGGATCGCCGCCAGTCGTTCGCTCTCGCCCAGCTTGGCCTTCCCGAGAGCCGCTTTCAGCACCGCGATCGTCTCGTCGTAGACCTTGAGCGGCACCGGGAACGGGTGCCCGTCCTTTCCGCCGTGCGCCAGCGAGAAGCGCGCCGGATCGGCGAACCGACTCGGCGTCCCGTGGACCACCTCCGCCACCAGCGCCAGCGCGAACAACGTCCGCGCGCCCACCCCCGGCACCAGCATCAGCTCGGCGAAGTCTTCCGGTCCGCGATCCGCCACCGCCGCCAGCGTCTTTCCCAGGCGCCGCAGATCGATGTCTTCCGCGCGCACGTCGTGGTGCGCGGGCATCTGCAGCCGCGACAACCCCTCGATCGCCATCTGCGGCGTGCCGCGCGCCAGCCCGATCATCTCGCCGCGCGCCCCCGCCGCACGCTTGTCGATCAAGTTCACGATCTCGCCGACCGGGCGACCCTCGATCGCGGCGTGCGGCTCTTCGACGAACGCGCCGGCGCGGTCCCAGATCCAGTGGTAGCGGCGGGCCGAGCGGCGCGCGCCGTTCATCCCCTGTTGCACGACGGTCCAGGCGCCGTCGTCGACGACGATGAAGCCGTGCAGGTACAGGTCGAAGCCGTCTTGCACGGCGGCACTGTCTACCTTCGCGACGAGGCGGCTGGCGCGCACCAGCGACGGCGCGTCCAGCCCCACGCTCTCGCCCAGCGCAGTCAGCTCGTCGGGCGTGCGGCGGGAGTGACGGCCGCGGCCGCCACAGACGTGCAGGCCCAGCTCGCGCTCGACGGGGTGCAGACCCCGTTTGAGGGCGCCGATCACGCTGGTGGTGATGCCAGACGAGTGCCAGTCCATGCCCATCACCGCGCCGAACGACTGGAACCAGAACGGGTTCGAGAGACGGCGCAGCACCTCGGTGCGGCCGTACTCGTGCGCGATCGCCTCGACGATCACCCGCCCAAGCCGCGCCAT
Source organism: uncultured Myxococcales bacterium (assembly GCA_964440665.1). Lineage (GTDB taxonomy): Bacteria > Myxococcota_A > Polyangia > Fen-1088 > Fen-1088 > JADGRB01. The sequence continues at coordinate 5,128 of CAYTTF010000245.1, forward strand.
CCGCGACGCCAACCAAGGCGGCACACGCCCACCGTGAAGAGGCAGATCAGCGGTGCCGCTGCGTCCGGCGGGCATGGGTCGGCGAAAACGCTATTGCAGCGTCAAGTCGAGCATGACGCCAACCGTGTCTGCGTTGCCGCAATTCGGGCCGGTGAGGGTGACGGTCATCATCGAGGTCCCGCCGGGGCCCACGGTGGCGGTGCCGGTGAAATGCGTGCTCGGGCAAAAGGCGACGAGCGAGTCGGACAGAAGATCGATGGCCAGCGCATCGCCGGTCTGCGTGATGGTCCCCGAGCTGCCGGGGATGGCCGGCGTGATCTCGAATGAGGTGACGGAGCGGACGGATCCTGTTCCGGCCACGGTGATCGACACCGGGCATCCGGTCAAGCCGCCGAAGCCCTGGCAAGACGGCTTTTGGTTCGGGGCCGCGCCGCTGAACGTTCCGTCCATCAGGACCGGGGGTGGGCCGTGGTCGACGGCCGCATCTTGCCCCGCCGTCCCGGCCGCACCGCCGGTTCCGGTTCCGCCGGTTCCGCCGATTCCGGTTCCCGCGCCGCCGATTCCGCCGGTTCCGGTTCCCGCGCCGCCGGCGCCACCGGTCCCTGCGCTACACATGCAGGCGGCCAACGTGTGGTCGGACTGACAGATCTGAGCACCGACCCGCCCGTCGGTGCAGGTGCACGCCACGCTCGCACCGACCGTGCAACTCGAGCTGGAGCTCGATCCGCAGGACGAGCCAGCCCACGATACCAACACCACGATCCAGAGTCTCCGCATGATTCCAGGGTCGCTTCGGGGCCCGGATCAGTCAAACAGTTTCGTTGTTGGCTCCAGGACCCCGTCCGTCGACCGGCACGGCGGGGCCCTCCCCCTGGGCCCGCCACCCGTGATCATTTTGAGCGGTATGGCGAACTGGAAAAGTGGCCATGACCGCCCCCCTACCCCGCTCTCCCGCCCGTCAGCACCTCGTCGATGAGCCCGTACGCCTTGGCTTCCCCCGCCGACATGAAGTTGTCGCGCTCGGTGTCGCGCATGATCCGCTCCACCGACTGACCGGTGTGCTGCGCGTAGAGCGCGTTGATGGTGTCGCGCGCTTTGAGGATCTCGCGCGCGTGAATCTCGATGTCGCTGACCTGACCCCGCACGCCGGCGAGCGGCTGGTGGATCATCACGCGCGCGTTGGGCAGGGCGTTGCGTTTGCCCTGGGCTCCGCTCGCGAGCAGCAGGCTGGCCATTGACGCGGCCTGGCCCACGCAGAAGGTCGCCACCGGGCAGCGCAGGCAGGTCATGGTGTCGTAGATCGCGAGGCCCGCGGACACCTCGCCGCCCGGCGAGTTGACGTACATCATGACGTCCTTGTCGGGATCGTCCGATTCGAGGAACAGGAGCTGCGCGATGACGACGTTGGCGACGTCGTCGTCGATGGGGCTCCCCAGCAGGACGATGCGGTCCTTGAGCAGCCGCGAGAACAGATCCCATCCTCGCTCGCCCCGCTGCGTCTCTTCGACGACCGTCGGGACCAGCGCCCGGGTGATATCCCTCGAATATCTGGTCATCGCTTTTCCGGTCCGGACAGCCAGGCCACCAGCGCCGCGCGCGAGAAGCGCCAGACCGCACCCAGCTTTCGCCCCGGCAGCTTGCCGGCCTCGGCCATCTCGATCACGACCGCCTCGTCGATCTGCAGAAATCGCCCGGCTTGCTCGGCGTTGAGGACCTCGGGCGGCAACTCGGTCGGCGGCTCCCCGCGCAACTCCGACCGATCGTACGGCTGAAACGAGTACGAACCGACGGTGGGGCCCGAGGCATCGAGACCGGCCGGGAGCTTGTGGGTCGACAGGGCCCCCAGCGCCGTGAGCCCTCGGCGGCTGTCGGGATCGACGTACTTCGAGACCAGGCCAGCGACCAGGTCCTTCTTGCGCATCCCCAGCGCCTCCGCGGCGCGATCGAGCTTGTCGACCGCCGCGCTGGGCAGCCGGACGAAAAGTGCGCTTTCCGGTGCTGTCTTCTTCGACATATCCAGAAGATATCTAAAAATATCTCGGCGTCAACCGGTATGGGAGATCGGTCAACCGGAATGGGCCGTCGAACCTCCCAGATCGCCGAGACGATTTTGGAGGCGTCCCGACCCCTCCCCTATCCAAATCTCGTGATTAAAAAGATCGGTATGACGAACTGGAAGAGTGGGCTTCTGGGTTTGGCACTGCTGGGTTTTTCGGGACCTGTGGCTCGAGCGGCGGTGGTGATCATTCACGATGGTCCGCGCGATCCGCCGCCGGCCGTGGTCGAGGAGCACTACGGTCCGCGCCGCGGCTACGTCTGGGTCGGTGGGCACCACGCGTGGCGACATCACCACTACGTCTGGACGCGCGGTCACTACGTGCGCGAGCGACGGGGGTACGAATACGCGCCCGGACGCTGGGAGCGGCACGAGGACCACTACGACTGGCACGACGGCGAGTGGCACCCGC
>CAYTTF010000246.1:0-7507 GCA_964440665.1 uncultured Myxococcales bacterium
CGCCGCGCCCCGCCCGCCCCCCCCCCCCCCCCCCGGCCCCTCCCCCCCCAGGCCAGCGGGCGGGGGGTGCCGCGGGGGCCCCAGTCGTGGCCGCTCTCGCGCCGGCGGGGGGGGGCCCCCCCCCCCCCCCTCCCCGCCCCCCCCCTCACTCATCGGCGGCTCCAGGACCGTGTTCGTATCTAGCTTCACCTGCGCCTGCGCGGCGGGCTACAGCGGGGCGACGTGCGGGACGAACATCAACGACTGCGCGCCGAACCCTTGCCTCAACGGTGGAACCTGCACCGATGGGGTAAACAGCTTCACCTGCGCGTGCGCGGCGGGCTATAGCGGGGCGACGTGCGCGACGAACATCAACGACTGCGCGCCGAACCCTTGCCTCAACGGTGGAGCCTGCACCGATGGGGTCAACAGCTTTACCTGCGCGTGCGCGGCGGGCTACAGCGGAGCGACCTGCGCGACGAATATCAACGACTGCGCGCCGAACCCCTGCCTCAACGGTGGAACGTGCACCGACGGGGTGAACAGCTTCACCTGCGCCTGTGCGGCGGGCTACAGCGGAGCGACGTGCGCGACGAACATCAACGACTGCGCGCCGAACCCCTGCCTCAACGGCGGAACTTGCACCGACGGGGTGAACAGCTTCACTTGCGCGTGCACGGGCGGCTTCACCGGCACCACCTGCTCGGTGGCGCCGGGAAGCGTGAAGATCCTCCTCGACTGCGCCGCCAACGCGACCGTGCTCAATACCTTCACGGGGACGGGGTGCTTCTCTCCGATAGCGCCAGGGGGAGCTTCCTACGCGATCCTCGCGCCGGGCACGCCCCAGGTCACCGCTTGGTCGGGAGCGAATTGTACCGGCTGCAAGCTGGTCATTACCGCCAACCTCAACTTCTGCTCCGCCAGCTTCACTACCTGTGGTGGGCTCAACGACAACGTGCAGTCCATCAGCATCCCCTGATGGGGCCGAACGCGAATCGCGGCCGTCCAGCGGCCCGACTCGCTGAAAATCCAAGTCGTGCCGGCAATGTTACAGCGCCGGCACGCCTTTGAAGCCGTGCGGTCACCCACCGCCCTTAGTGTCTAGGGGCATGAAGCACAAAAGCAGACCCGCCGTTCCGGCGCGCCTCGCTCACATCTCAGACTTGCATTTCGGCAGTGGCGCGGAGACCGACGCCAACGCCGTCCGACTGTGCGCGGCGCTGGTCGAATCGGGCATCGACACCATCATCGCGACCGGCGATCTCACGCACCGCGGCCTCCGCCGCGAGCTGGCGCTCTACGAGTCGACGTTCGCGGCGCTGCTGGACGCGGGTCGGCTCATCGCCATTCCCGGCAACCACGACTGCCTCGGTGACGACGTCTCCGGGGATCTCATGCCCGGTGTGCGGGTGCAGACCGCGACCCGCCCCGGCGTCTACGTCGTGCGGGTCAACTCGACGGCCCCGCACAACCGATCTTGGATCAATGGTCACGGCAGTCTCGACGAAGCCGACCTGGATGCCATCGACGCCGCGCTGGACGCGGCGCCGGCCGGCCTGCTGGTCGTGATCGCGCTGCACCATCACGTGCTCCCGATGCCAGAGGAGCACGCGATGGAGCGCTTGTCGTCGTGGCTGGGTTTTGGTTTCACCTCCGAGCTGGCGCGTGGCCGCGATCTGCTCCGGCGCGTCCGGGGGCGTTGCGACCTGGTGCTGCACGGCCACCGCCACGTGCCGCGCGGGGCGCGTCTGTTCGGGCCGCCGCGGCCGATGCACGTCTTCAATGCCGGATCCTCGACGGAGCTGGGACGCGTTCGGGTCTTCGCCCACGACGGCGCCGGCGCGCTGCTGGGCGGGCCGCTCTGGCTGGATGTTCCCGCACCCTGGGACACCGTCGCCGAGGCGTTCGGCGGTGAGACCGGTTTCCCCACACCGCTGGCCGTCTAGAGGCGTCGTGAGCGCCCAGGCGCGCTTCCCCGTGGTCGCGGCGGTCGAGATGGGCCTCGGGCATCTGCGGGCTGCGGATGCGCTCGCGCGCGGATTTGGGGCGTCGATCGCCCACGCCGATCGCGCACCGCTCGCCAGTCCAGCGGAGCAACGCCTCTGGCAACGAACCCGGCGTTTCTACGAACGCGTCTCACGCGTCTCGCAGTTGCCGGTGGTGGGGACGCCGTTTCGCGCGCTGCTGGAGGCGATCACCCGGATCCCGCCCCTTCATCCGCTCCGCGATCTCTCGCGGCCCTCGCTGACCACCCGCGGCCTCGAACGGATGGTCGATCGCGGCCTGGGCGCTGGATTGATCGCGTCGGTCGAGCGATCGGGCGCGCCGCTTCTGACGACCTTCTTCCTGCCGGCCCTGGTCGCGAACCGTCACGAAAAGATAGATATCGGTTGCTTGGTCACCGATACGGATCTCGCCCGCGCCTGGGTGCCGGGGCTCCCCGGTGCGAGCCGCATCCGGTACTTCGCGCCGAGCCCAAGGGCCGCCCGCCGCCTGGCCGCCTACGGCATCGCGGGGGGGAAGATCGAGACGACGGGGTTCCCGCTGCCCCACGAGCTGGTCGGCGGCCCCGATGCGCCGAGCGCCCGAGCGAATCTGGCCGCGCGCCTGGCTCGTCTCGATCGAACGGGCGCCTTTCGTGCCGCCGCGGGTCCGGCGATCGCGGCGACGCTCGGCGCGGAGGTGCTGCGCGCCGTCGACGATCGACCGCCGCTGCTGGTGTTCGCGGTGGGCGGAGCGGGGGCCCAGTCCGATCTGCCGGCGAAGTTCCTGCCGTCGCTGCGCCCCGCCATCGAAAGGGGAGCGCTGCGGCTGGCGCTGGTGGCGGGCGTCCGCGCCGACGTGGCGCAAAGGTTCGATCGGCTGCTTTCGAAGCACGGCCTCGGGGGTCATCCGGGCGTGCGCCTGGTGGTCGAGACGGACGTCGATCGGTACTTCCGCGTCTTCAACGCGCTCTGCGCGGAGGCGGACGTCCTGTGGACCAAGCCGAGCGAGCTGACCTTCTTCGCCGCCCTGGGGCTGCCGCTGCTCCTCGCCCCCTCGGTCGGCGCGCAGGAGCGCTACAACCGGCGCTGGGCGATAGAAAACGGCGCCGCGCTGACACAGCACGATCCGCACCTCGCCGGCGCCTGGATCGACGAATGGCTGGCAGATGGGACGCTCGCCGCGGCGGCCTTCGGGGGCTTCACGCGGCTGCCGAAGCAGGGCCTGTATCGGATTTTGGCCGCGTACGGCTGCTCCGCAGCGGTCGAACCCGCAGCCGACTCCCCCGCAACACCGTCAGACGATTCGACCGCCATTCGATCGATCGGCTGAAGAGGCCGTGCGCCCAGGCGGCGCCGGAGAGCAGGTCGCCGAGCGGCCCGATCAGCAGCGCGCGAAGCGGGAAGCCTCGACCGCGCAGGAGCCGTCCGGCGACGGCGTCGCTGGCCACACGGCTGGCCGTGGCCAGTGCGCAGACCGCCGCGGTCGATCGCGACGGATCCGCCAGCACCGCGGCGGTGGCGAGCAGGACGGGGTTCAAAAGCAGGAGGCCGCAATAGGCCAGGTGGCCGGCGCATTGGTGCTGCATCACGCTCCAGCGCGCATAGCGGCGGACGAATCCACCCAGCGACCGCCGTTCGGAGATGCAGGTGACGGCCGTCCGTCCGAGGACGATCCGCTTATGCAGACGTTCGGTGACCGCGCGCCCGAGCACGAAGTCCTCGGCCAGGACGTCCTTGACCGACGCGAACCCGCCCAGCGCCTCGACGTCGGCGCGGCGCATGGCCATCGACTTGCCGACGACGTAGTCCTTGCCGAACACCAGTTTGGCCGTGACGATCGAGGGCGTGATGACTCCCGACAGATGCAAGTTGTCGGCGGCAGAGCCGAGGCGTCCCGCGGACCGCGCTTCGCCCCCGCCCACCAGCGGGTGTGTGACCAGACCGACCCGCGGGTCTTCGAGGGAGGCGGCGATCTCGTCGAGATAGCCGGGCGGCACGCGGGTGTTCGAGTCGCTGATCACCAGGAGATCGTGGCGCGCGTGGCGGGCCAAGGTCATGAGCTGGTTGACCTTGGGATTGAGGCCGGTCTCTCCTTCCTGCAACACCACCCGGAATCGTCCGGGCCAGCGGCGGGCCGCGGCCCGTGCCAGGGGATACGCCGGATCGTCGGTGTGTCGCAAGCCCAGCAGCACCTCGTAATCGGGGTAGGGGAGCGCGGCGAACGTGCGCAGGTTCGCCGCCAGGCGATCGTCGAGGCCGCAGAGCGGCTTCAGGATCGAGATCGGCGGGCGGCGAACGGGAACGGCGCGCGGCCCGCACAGATGGCGCGCGAGCGCGATCAGCTGACCCCACCCGATTGCCAGGCCGACCAGCGCGGCGGCCGCCAGCCCGAGGGCGACGACATGCGACGGCGTTGCCATGATGACCTCCTTCTTGCGGAGATCAGGCTAGGACGTGGTCGTTACATCCCGGCTTCGACGTGGCGACGACGGGGCAACGTATGGGTGGCGTTTGGCCGCGGACGGCGACGCCGACGCTGGCTCCGGCTGGCCCGCAGGGCCCGGGAAAAGCAGGGGGACGGAGTTGACGGAGCGGCCCATTTATCAGACAAACGCCCGCTTAAACGTCCTATCCTCAGATGACGCACTGTGGGCATCACGGCTCACAGCGCGGGTCACCTCACCGAGCCGCCCGCGCGCCGACAGCATCTGCCCGCTTCCTGACAGCCCTAAGGGGCTTGCCCCGTCGAACCGGCGTCCTTGGTGGACGCGAGGGTTGGCCCCGTGATTGCACAAAGCTCGCCGGTGATTTCGAGACTCGTCGCGTCCGTCATTCTCCTCGCCATCGTGAGCGCCGGCAGCCCCGCCGTCGCCGATCGCGCACCGGTCCCAGCGCCGGCTCCGCCCCCGCAGCCAACGGGGGCCCACCGGCGCGCCGGTGGGGTCGTCCTCATCGTCGCGGCCGTGTTCGCCGTGGCCTCGACGTATCTTCTCGTCCGTGCCCGCGGGGAAAGGAACGACCTGAATCCCGACGGGGGCCTCGCCGACACCGCGTACGGGACCCTGCTCGGACTCTCAGCCCTCGCGACGCTGACCGTGGCCGTAGTTCTGTGGCTGCCGCTCGACCCGAGGGCCAATCAGGTCAGTCACCCACAAATGGTGCTCGCGCCCCCCGGGGCGGCGCTGCGCTTCACCTTCTAGAGATTCACCCAAACTGTTCCGGCGTAACCGTACGGCGCAGGAAGTGGGGTCAGGCCGAGCGCGGACGCCAGCGGTGGGGGAGCAGGTCGTCAATCCCCGCGGCCGGGTGATCCTGGACGCGTAGGAGCACGTCGCTGAGGTAGTCGAGCGGGTTGACGCCGTTGGCTTCGCACGTCGCGACGAGGGAGTAGAGACCGGCGACGTTGTTGCCGGCATCTTCGTTGCCGACGAAAAGGTAGTTCTTGCGACCGAGGGCGACGACGCGGAGTGTGGACTCCGAGGCGTTGTTGTCGGGCGGGAGCTTCTCGTCGTCGAGAAAGCGGGTCAGCGGAGTCCAGTTGTTGAGGGCGTAGCCAATCGCGGAGCCGGGCGGACTCTTCGGCGGGCAGGCCCCGCGTTGCTCCGTGAGCCAGGCCTTGAGCGCCTCCATGATGGGTTTGCAGGGGTCGCCCGCCCTCACGCGTCTTTGACGACGACAGCGTGATCCGCGGAGAGGCGGTAGCCGGTGCCGCGCACGGTCTCGACCAGCGCGCCCGCCTCGCCCAGCTTGTCGCGCAGGCGTTTGACGTGCGTGTCGATGGTGCGGGTGGAAACGCCCGGCTTGTAGCCCCAGACGTCCTCCAGCAGATCCTCGCGCGAGCGAACGCGACCGCGGTGCTCGACCAGGTAGACCAGCAGGCGCATCTCCAGCGTGCTGACGTGCACCTCGGCGCCCCCCACGAACACGTGGTAGCCGTCGACGTCGAGCTCCAGCGGACCGACGACGTAGCGGCGGCGCTGGGGGGCGCTGGGCGAGCTGGGCGGCGCCGGACGGCGCGCGCGCAAGATGGCGCCCACCCGCAGGATCAGCTCTCGGACGCTGAAGGGCTTGACCACGTAGTCGTCGGCGCCGAGCTCGAAGCCGACCACCCGATCGATCTCCTCGCCCTTGGCGGTCAACATCATCACCGCCGGCTGGCGCGCGTTGACGTCGCCACGAATGCGCCGGCAGACCTCCGTGCCGGGGATGTCGGGGAGCATCAGGTCCAGGAGCACGACGTCGGGATCGAAGCGTTGCACCGCCTCGAGGCCGTCGGTGCCGTTCTCCGTCGCTTGCACGGTGAACCCCGCCGCCGTCAGGTTGTAGGTGAGCAGCTCTCTCAGATCGGGCTCGTCCTCGACGACCAGAATTCGCCGGTCGAGGTTCGTTTCCGGATTCATACGAGCGCCAGCGTAGACGAGCGGGGTGACGAACCCGTTACAGTCGAGAAAACCCCCGGCAAACTCGGTCCACGCGGCGGCGCATTCCAGCCGGGCTGCCGGCACCGCGTCACGGCGTCACGTCGATTTCGGCCTCGCCGAAGTCGATGCCCCCGCGGTTGTCCCGGAGTACGGTCCAGAGGTGCACGGGCCCCGGGGTTTCGGGCGCCGTCCAACTGTTCTGGGTGAAGGTCTCGGTCTCGGTGTTGCTGCGCCCGCTCGCGTCGTGCGCGAATTCGCCTGCCGTGGCGAACCAGGAGAGGCGCAGCGACTCCTGTTGCATGACCAGGCTCAGTGAGACCACGTCCCAGACCAGGAAGGTCTCGGCGGACGTCGGACTCCAGTCGGCCTGCAGGGTCACCGTCTGTCCCGCAGCCACGGCGCCCGGCGAAGGCGCGACGGTTTGGCCGGCGGTGAAGATCGGCGTCGCGGCGCCCGCCGGATCGAGCACCAGGTCGGCGAGCTGGGGATTGTTGTTGGGAACATAGTCAGAGGCGTACTTTCCGGCGTCATCGGTCGGCGCGTTGGCCAACGGACACAGGATGCGCTCGAGGGCAAACGAAAGCTGGTCGCCCGAATCGCTGCCCCAGATGGCGCGTATCGGTTGGTAGTAGCCTCCCGTCGTGTCGGCATCGGCGGGTCGGGTGGGCGGTTGACCCTTTTTGGGGGGCGGCGTCTCGGGACCAAACAGCGTGCAGGCGTTGGCCGGAAGGTTTGCGGTGAACGTCGGCGTCCCTTCGATGTCGTCCGGGATCGTCAGACAGTCGCTGCTCACGTCGTTGCCATTGGCGGGCGGGTTCGGCACCAGGCACTGGGCCCAGTTGATCGCAGGCGTGGCCACCGTGCCCCCGATGTCGACCGTCAGGGCGTCGTAGACGACGGGGGCGCTTTCGGCGACTTCGGGCGGCGTTCCTCGGATGGCCAGAACCCGCGGTCCCGTCACCAGCGAGATGGGAGCGCCGAGATCGGGCTTGCAGCCGGTGCCGATGACCGCCAACGCCATCAACTGGGATGCCATTGCGAGTGTCTTGCCGCCGGGCCGTTTCATCAGAACTCCAACCTCGCGCCCACCACGGCCAGTGTCGGGAACCCGGTGATGTAAGC
>CAYTTF010000247.1:0-7500 GCA_964440665.1 uncultured Myxococcales bacterium
ATCTCGTCGTGCTGGTGACCCACGATCCGCGGGTGGCCGAGGTCGCCGATCGCCAGGTCCATCTGCTCGACGGGCGTGTCGTCGAAGACCGGGAGTTGGCGGCGTGAGAGCGTCGCCCTTGGAGGAGATGCGGGCCGCCGCGCAGATCCTGGTTCGTTATCCGGGCCGGAGTGCGCTCACCGTGCTCGGCCTGGCCATCGGGGTGGCGGCCTTCATCGCGATGGTCAGCTTTGGTGAAGGGGCGCGGCGCTCCGTGGTGTCTCAATTCGAGACCCTCGGCACCAACCTCCTCGTCGTCAGCCCCTCGGTGGGCGAGCGCCAGACTCTCAACAAGACGGTCCTGCCGCTCTCGGATGCCGATGTGGAGGCGTTGCGCCGCGAATCGACCACCCTCGCGGAGATCATTCCGGTGGCGCGAATCGATCAGGACGCTACCCGCGACGGCCTTCACCACCTGGCCCGCCTGCAGGGCACGTTGCCCGCTTTCGCGAAGCTGCACGACTGGCCGCTGGCCACAGGCGGCATGTTCGACGCCACCGACGTGGCCCAGAGAGGCAAGGTCTGCGTCCTCGGGGGCACGCCGGTCCGAATCCTATTCGGAGACGGCGATCCCCTGGGGGAGACCGTGACCGTCGGCGGCGTCCTCCCCTGTCGGGTCGTCGGTGTTCTCGCCACCAAGGGCTTTTCCGCTGGAGGTGACGACCTCGACGACACCATCATCCTGCCGGTCACGACCTTCAACGCGTACTGGGCCGCCGCAACGGGCTACTCGCGTCTGGAGCTTCAGCCGGTCCGTCCCTCGCTGATCGACGCCGCCAAAGGCGAGGTCACCGACATCTTGGCCAGGCTCCACCGCATCGACGAGAACGAGGTGGCGGACTTTCGGGTCACCAGCCCGCGGGAGGTGGTGCGCGCCGTGGAAAGGACCTCGTCCATCCTGAGCGGGCTCCTGAGAGGGATCGCCGCGGTCTCGCTGCTGGTCGGCGGGATCGGGATCATGAACATCCAGCTCGTCTCGGTGGCCGAGCGGACCCGGGAGATCGGCATCCGCGCGGCGATCGGCGCCTCGCCGAAACAGATCCTGACGCAGTTCCTGTGGGAAGGGCTGGCCCTCACCGTGGTCGGCGCGCTCGCGGGGGTCGGGCTCGGACTCGTGATCGCGAGCGTCACGGCGAAGATGATGCAGTGGCCACGGGTGATCTCGGGTCCCGGCATCGCGGGCGCGGTCGGGTTCGCGCTGGGCGTCGGGTTGGTGTTCGGCTTCCTGCCCGCCCGGAGCGCCGCGCGTCTGGATCCCATCGAGGCGCTGCGCCATGAATAGACGGACGACGATGCGCCACCTTCCGATGGCGTTGCTCGTCTGCTTGGCGGCACCCCGCTCCGGGCGCGCCGAAGTGCTGACCCTCACCGAGGTCGAAGCCCGAGCCGTCTCGGCCGGTGCCACGTTGGCGTCGAAGGCAAAGACGGCCGGAGCAGACGCCGACCTGGAAGCCGCGCGCAGCGGCCGGAGCCCCGTTCTCAGTTTCAACTCCGACGCCAGCCTGGCGCCGGGCGGGCAGCTGGTCGACGTCGCGGGCCCCGACGGCCAGCACTACCTGGTCCAGGGATCGCGCCGTATCGGGGATTCGGGCGCGTTTGCGACGGTGCCGCGCTATGGCGGCGTCGTGGCGTTGCAAACGAACCTCTTCGACTTCGGCAGGACCTCCAGCCGGATCCGGGCCGCCCAGCATCGCGCGCGATCGAGCCGCAGCGAAGAGGAATCCGTGCGGGCCGAGACTGTTCGCGCCGCGCGTGAAGCGTACCTCGCCTGGACCGTCGCCTACGCGCGGGTTTCGGCCGCGGAGCAACGCCAGCGAGACACGCTGGCGCAGACCGAGATGCTGAAGGGATCAATCGCCGACGGAACGCGACCCCGCGCGGACGAAAACGCCGCCGACCAGGAAGAAGTCGCGGTCGAGCTCGACCTCGCGGAGGCCCGTGACGAGCTGGACCGCACGCGCCTGGTGCTCGAGCAGCTGGTGGGAGGATCTTGGACGACGTCCACCGTCCCGGATCTGGGGATTCTGGAAGGCCCCACCGACGAAGGCTCGAACCAGGCGCCGCTCGGCTCGGAAGCGCTCGAGCAGCAGGCCGCCGCCGCAGAAGCTCTCGCGGAGAGCCTCGCGCGAGATCACGCGCCCCTGATCGCGGCCTCGGGGGAAGTCGGAGCGCGGGGGCAGGCGAGCTCGGTGTTTCCAGTCTATCGGCTTGGCCTCACGCTGACCGTCCCGCTCTGGGACGGAGGCCTGGGTGCGGCGCAGGCGCGCGCCGCCCGGGCTCAAGCCGACCAGCTCCGCGCGCAAGCGACTGCCGCGCTCAAAGCGGGCCGCGACGAACAAGAGCTCGCCCGCCGGGATCTCCTGTCCGCCCAAGAGCGCGTGCGGCTCGCACAACGGCTCTGCCGGCTGGCCCGCGACGAGGTCGCGCACACGGGCGAGCGCTATCGGCTGGGTGCCGTGGACCTGCGCGCGCTCTTCCAGTCGCGCGAGCAGCTCGCCCACGCGGAGGCCCGGGAGCTCACCGCCAAGGCCGAACGCGCCCGGGCTGTACTACACACCCGGCCCTAGCGATCCGGTCGAGGCGGGTCTGACGGAATCCCGCACCGACGCCGTCGGGCGCAATGGCGCGGGACTTCGTGCGGCAGCGGCACGCGCGAAAAGGTTGCGTCCTTCCTGAAGGGCCCGCAAGAGTTGCGTATCACGCTCCGGGGTGAAGGAACCGATGTGTGGTTCTCAGCCAGTCGTAGGCGTCCTCCCGTTGGTTCGTTCTTTGCTCTCTGAGCGAGCAATGTCCAACGAGAGTAAGTGGCCGTGCCGCCAGGAGAGGCCTCACGCTGGCGGGTTCCACGTCGCTGCAGCCCTTCGCCGAGAAATGGGCCGATGCCTACCAGGCGCGGCATCCCGGCCTGCCGATCTAAGGTATGGATAGAACCATGACCACACGAAAACACATCAACGCGCAGTTCGACGTGGAGCTCCGCTCGCTCAAGGATCAGATCCTGGCGATGGGGAGCCTGGTCGATCGACATGTCGGCGAGGCGGTCGCCGCTCTGGTCGAGCGCGACCGGGAACGGGCCAAACGGGTGATCGAAGCCGATCGGGCCGTCAACCAGAGCGAGCTCGCAATCGACGAGCAATGCATCCGCGTGCTGGCCTTGCAGCAACCGGCGGCATCGGATCTTCGCTTCATTGCCGCCGCCTTCAAGATGGTCACCGACCTGGAACGCATCGGAGATCTGGCCGTGAACATGGCCGAGTGGGTCGACGCGCTCTGCGAGGAGCCGGCGCTACGGGCGGTGGAGGAGCTTCCCCAGATGGCCGCCGCCGCGCAGACGATGCTCCGCGACGTGCTGGACGCATTCGTGAATGGCGATCCGGTCAAGGCCGAGGCCGTGCTGGCCGCCGATCCGGCGATCGATGCTTGGACCGTTCGGATCTTCGACGAGGTTCAGTCGGTCATGGGTCGCGATCCGAGCTCGGTGCCGCGGGGCCTCGCCACGATCTCCTTCGCCAAGCACATCGAGCGGATGGCCGACCACACGACCAACGTGGCGGAGATGGTGATCTATCTGGTCCGTGGGCAGGACGTCAGACACGCCAAATCGACCTGATCGCCGAGGTGCCACCGGCTGGAGCCTGCCCCGATCGCTCAGGGTCGTTGGTAGGGCGGAATCGGAGTGGTCCCCAGCGCCTGAACCCAGTGGCGGATGTCTCCGGCGGCTTCCTCGCTGAGGAATCCAAGGCGCGGCATCATGAGCCCGATCTCGGCGGCGTTGGTCGGCTTGAAGGCGATGTTGTGGTACAGGTTCGCCGCGGAGTCTTGGTAGCCTGACATAGGCGCCGAATCGACGAAATCCCACCCGAAGGTCGCGCCCACCTCGCGGGCGCCATGGCAGAATTGGCAGCTCTGACGGAAGAGCGCCAGGCCCGCTCGCACCGAGGCATCGCCGCCCACGTCGAATTGAGCATAATAGGCCTCGGCCGCGACCAGCTCGACGCCCACCAAAGTATCGGCGTGAACCCAGGGCGAGAATCCGGGTTGAGCCGTCGAGGAGACTTCCGGGTGCCAACCGTCCGCAACCACGATCTTGTTGCCGGAGAACCGAATCGGCCGCCGATCGACGGGTGAATCCTTCTTCACGACGTCGGGAAACCTCCCCGGCGCAGGCGGCGCCTGGGCCCCCGCCCTCAGCGCGGTGGCGATGAAAGGATCGAGGCGGCTCATCGCGACGCTGTCCCGGAACGGGACGGGGATGGCCATCCCGTTCACAAAATGGAGGATCGCCAAGTCGACCGATGTCTCGGACCTGAAGCGGTTCAACAGCTTCCGCAACGGGATGCCGCGGTACTGTCCCTTCCGATCGTATTGGACGTCGAAACGGTCGACGGTAACGAGCCGTAGCCGATCGAGGTTCACGCCCCGCGATCGCTCGTGCGCGGCGCCTCTGTCTCCCAACTGGTTCTTGCCGCGCACCCAGATCTCGATGACCGCGCCCGTTCTCGGACTGGCGGTCGCTCGGTGCCATGTCACCCCTAAGAGCAAAGCGACGATCCCGATCCCGAGTAGACGATTCCTCGTTCCCGGTCGGTTTCTCTCGGCGGTTGTCCTCACGCAGCTTTGCTGATGCAAGCGTGCCGCCAGCAAGCGTGACCCTCAGGCTGAGATTTCGGGGCCTCGCAACGTCCCCGCCTCGGCAAATCGTGCGTGGCTCGTGGGTGAAAGACGCAACATCTGCGTCCGAACTCGGCGGGCAGCGCGTCGGAGGCCACCCCGTTTGTGGAATGGGCTTTGCTCATTGGATCCGGGGAGCTGGGCTTCGCCCGGCGGGGAAGCCACAACATGAAGATCGCCGACATTATGAAGAGGGACGTCGAGATCTGCGGATCGGACGACAGTGTCGCGACGGCCGCGTCGCGGATGTGGGACGGAGACCTAGGTTGCGTTCCGGTGGTCGCCGAGAATGGGCGTGTGGTCGGCATGGTGACCGATCGCGACATCTGCATGCCGGCGCTGACCCGGGGCCGACCGCTCCACGAGATTCCGGTGACGAGAGCGATGTCGAAGGAGATCTTTTCGTGCGCGCCGAACGCGACGTTGATCGAGGCGCAGGAAATCATGCGTGCGGGGCACGTTCGCCGGCTGCCGGTGATCGACTCCGATTTCTGTTTGGTCGGGATCGTTTCGCTCGGCGATCTGGCTCATCTGGCCGGGCACCAGATCGGATGCAAGAATCCCGACGTGAGCGCGCAGGAGGTGGTGGCGACACTGACAGCTGTGTGCGAGCCACGCCTCGGACTGGTCGGGAGATTCCAAATACAGCATCCCAAGCGTGCGCAGACCCCGTCGACCTCAGGCGGCCGTTAGCGTGCGATCTGTTCGCCACGGGACGGCGGGTGTTCAAAGGGTCTGCTCGGCAGCCATCTTCGTCGTCGTCCTGTTCGGGGGACCGGGTGCGCGGGCCGACGAGGCTACGTCACCCCGCCCGACCGCCTCCCAGGGTGAACAGGATCAAGCCTATGGCTTGTCCCCCGCCGATACCGGGATCTTCTTGGCGACCGCCCACGCGCCACAGACACCGACCTCGGAGCAAACGGCGTTCCAGTCGTGACGAAGGAAGGGCTGCGGCCACTCCCTCGCTCCAGGGGTTCCTGCGCGAAAATAGTGCGCGGGCCGGAGCGGGCCCGCGCACGTCCTTCGCGGCTGGTGAACTCATCCAGACCATCCAGCCGTCGATACGGTCGCTGGAACATCTGTTGCACGTTCAGGGAACCATGGACAAGCAGAGGAATAGAACGGACGCGGAAATCCAGCAGGACGTCGCACGCGAGCTCGATTGGGATTCGCACGTTTCGCCGACCGAGGTTGGCGTCCAGGTAAAACGTGGCGTGGTCACCCTTTCCGGGAACGTCGACAGCTGGGCCAAGGTTCGTGCGGCCCGAGAGGCAGCGCATCGGGTGGCGGGCGTTCTCGACGTCGCCAACGACTTGGTGGTTCGTCTACCCGGCGAGGGTGGACGCAGCGACACCGACGTTGCGTTGGCGGTCCGGCGCGCGCTGGAGTGGGATGTCACGGTCCCCGAGAAAGAGATCCAATCCACCGTGTCGCACGGGGTCGTGACTCTGGAGGGAACGGTCCGAACCGGCGCTCAACGCATCGACGCCGAGCGTGCCGTCGAGCGTTTGGCGGGCGTCCGCGAAGTGGTGAATCGGATCGAGATCAATCCGGCCGAAAAAGCCGATCCTACGGCCTTGCGCAGCGCCGTGGAGAGCGCGCTTGAGCGGCATGCGGCGCGAGAGGCGTCTCAGATCGACATCGCCGTCAGCGACGGCATCGTGACCGTCCGCGGCCAGGTGGGGGGCATGCTTGAACGGGAGGCCGTTCTGGGCGCGATTCGAGGGTCGCGCGGTGTCCGGAGCGTTGCAGACCAGCTTCAGGTGCGAGGGAGGTCACCGTGAAGCCTCGCTCGGATGCGGCAGCTCCAACTAGACCCGGCCTTCGCTTGATAGTGACCGTACAGGAGAGGACATGATGGCCAGAACAGATGTCAGCGACTCGTTTCAGGCGTTCCTTTCGGAGGCGCCGGAGACGTCGAAGGCTTGGATGGAGGTAGTCCAGAAGTTGGGCCAGGCGAGCCAGCTCGATGGAAAGACGCGATCGCTCTGCTATCTGTCGGCGCTTGCCGCAGCACGCCTCTCTAGCGGAATACCTTTTCACGCTGCGCAAGCCCGATCTCTCGGGGCGACCCGCGCCGAGGTCATCGGCGCGATTCTGGTCGGATTGCCCGCAGTCGGAAACACGGTGGTCGAATCGCTGCCGCCGGCGCTACGAGCCTTCGAGGAATAGAGGGAACGATGGACATCCTGAAGATCATCCAAGACAGACGGTCCGCCCGCGTACCGTTCGATCGCGAGCGGCCCGTGCCGGCCGAGCACTTGCGGGCGATTCTCGACGCCGCGCGGTGGACGCCGACCGCGCACAACATGCAAAACTTCGAGATCGTCGTCGTCGACGATCGGAAGCTCCTCGATGCGATTGCGAACATCCGCAGCCAAACGTCCGAGATCTTCATCCGGGAGAACTACGAACAACTCTCCTTCTCCGACGAGGATCTGCGCCGGCGGAAGGTTGGCCTCGACGGCAGGATGTTTCCACCCTCGTGGAGGACGCCGAGCCTCTCGCCCCCTTTCGATGAGGCGCACCCCCACTCGATCCTGGGCGAGCCGATTCGCGCGAGCGCCGCGCTCCTGGTCGTTCTCTACGATCCACGCCGTCGCGCGCCGGCTTCCGAAGGGGACGTGCTCGGTATGATGAGCCTCGGGTGTTTGATGGAAAACATGTGGCTCGTGGCCAGCTCGCTGGGCATCGGATTACAGGTGCAGAGCGCCATCTCGATCTCGGACGTCGAAGCCGAGTTCGAGAGGCTCCAGGGAGTTCCCGAAACACTTCTGATCGGCTTCGCCT
>CAYTTF010000248.1:0-7479 GCA_964440665.1 uncultured Myxococcales bacterium
GCGCGCCGACCGCGCGCAGCGACGGCATGTCCATGTGGTCGTAGTGGTTGTGGCTGACCAGCTGCGCGGTGATGGTCGGCAATTGGGCGGCGCCGAGTGGCGCTCTGCCATTTCGTTTCGTGAAACCGACGATCGACTCGCCCAGAACCGGATCGATCAGCAACGAGACGCCGCAAAGCTGGATCAGCCAGCTCGCGTGCCCGAGCCAGACCAGCCGCGCGCCCTCGCCGGGGCCGGGCGGCGTCTGCAGCGAAACGTCGTCGGGAACGACCGCCGGCACCTCGGCGGTGGGTGGGCTCTTGCGGCGCCGCCCCGCCAGCTTGTCGGTGACGGCCCACTTGTAGACGTCGCGCAGCAGATGCGGCCCCGTCCCATCCAGGTTCACGAAGCGCCCCGTCCCATCGCGCCGAAATCGGCTCGCGTCGTCGGAGGCGCGCGTCACCCGGAAGGGAGCGGCTTGGCTGACCATGCGGAGATTCAAGCAGTCTTCCCCCCGCCAGCCAAGGCGGTCCGGCGACTCGTCGCGGGATCGCGGTCACGCGTCGGCTACGCTCCGGTCGGCTAGAGCGCCTCGAATATGGTGCTGGGAACCCGTCCGTGATTTCATGCCGCCGCATGCGACTTCGACGGCTCTTCGCGTTTCTGCTGCTGGTCTCCCCTGCCCTCGCCTGCGCGACCGGCGGCTCGCCGACGACCGCTCCCGCGTCCGGCGGCGCCGCGGCGCCCGGCTTGTTTCCCGGCGCGGGCACACCGGCGGCGCTTCCCAGCGACGTCCCCTTCGTGTCGCTCGAAGGCCCGCTCTGGATGGCGGCCGGCGGCTCTCTCTACTTCTCGGATGTCGTCGAGGCGAACGCGAGCGGCGCGCGGATCTATAGCTTCGACCCGGCTTCGCGCCAGGTCTCGACCGTCCCCTATCCGTCGACCGCGCCGACCAGCACCAACGGTCTCGCGGTCGATCCGGCGGGGCGTCTCATCGCCTGCGAGCGCTACAACGCGCGCGTGGTCCGCGTCGAGCCGGGCGCCGGCGCCGCCGCCAAGCTGACGGTCCTCGCCGATCGCTGGCCGCCCGGGCCGAGCGGCCAGCCGCTGAACGCGCCGAACGATCTCGTCGTCCGCAAGGACGGCAACCTCTACTTCACCGACAGCGACTGGGGCGCACGGCCCGGCCCCGGCCGCGCGCCGATGGGCGTCTACCGCGTCTCGCCCGCCGGCGAGCTGTCGCGGGTCCTGGATCTCGAGAAACCGAACGGTATCGCACTGTCGCCCGACGGCGCGACGCTCTACGTGGGGAGTGACACCCAGGCCAAGGTCTGGAAGCTCCCCGTCGACGCGGCCGGCGCGGTCGGCGCCCCGGCGCTGCTCATCGACGGCCCCACGGTCGCGGGCGGCTTCAAGGTCCCCGACGGAATCTGCGTCGACGACGCCGGCGATCTCTACGTCACCAACAACGACGACGCCGTCAAGGCGATCGTGGTGTTCGATTCGGCAGGGCACCAGCTCGGCCGCATCCCCTTGCCATACCGCCCATCGAACTGCAGCTTCGGCGGCGCCGATCGGCGCACGCTCTACGTCACGACCCTACACGCCGTCTACGCCCTGCCCGTCCCGACCCCGGGACTGCCCTGAGGGCTCGCGGGAAATCTACGGCAGCGTTCCGAGGTCGCGACGCTCGGTCGCGGCCAAGCATGCCGGACAGTTGGCGGCCAGACGCCAGGCCTCCGGATCGAGGGCCACAGGAACCTCGAACTCGAAGGCGCCACCCGCCCGCGCCGCCCCGATGTGGACGCCGCACAGCGCCCGCCAGCCGGGCCCCTCGCCCGCCGCAAGCCAATCCGGAACCCGCTCCACCCGGTGGATGACGCTCTCGCTGATGACGGGTCCGGTGATCTCCCGAAAACTCACGCCCTCGGGTTATGACAGACTAACCCGCCATTCGCACGTTCACAGCTTGAAGACCCTTCGGTCCCTCGGTGACGTCGAACTCGACCGGCTGGCCCTCGGTCAGCGACCGAAACCCGTCGGCGACGATCGCCGTGTGATGGACGAACAGATCCGGTCCGTCATCACGCGCGATAAAACCAAATCCCTTAGCATCGTTGAACCACTTGACCTTCCCGCTTGCCATTTCGATCCCTCCACGGACTGTTGAAAGCTTGCACCCTGCGAGGCGGCGCCCCGAAAGGTCGGCGTGAGACTACGGATGTTGCAAGTACTGTCAAGCCTTTCGCGAATTGGACGCCCGCGCGCGGCCCAGCTCAGGTGCGCGACCGTGCGTGCGCGCCGCTTCCCGCACGGGCAATTCCTGTAAGTCCGAATCGTCGTTTGTCGGTCCCCGTCGAGAGATGTCGAATCGGAAACGCGCCGCACGCGCCAACGCCCATCGCATGCGGGTTTGCGCCACTCGGTACGAGAAAGAGCGAGAAATCTACAGGGGCCTCGTCATGGTCTCTTCCGTTCCGGGAAAACGTTCACGTGTTCGCCAGCTTAGGCGCCGACCCGTGCTCTCTGTCTCATTTCGGCAGCGGATCGGTGACAACCCTGAAAAAATTATTCAGCTGATTTTAGGGATCTTGCGCGCATCCGCGGATTGACCGCTTGCCGGGTTTTGTCGCGGTTTGATAGACAGCATGCACCGCACCGGACCCGGCGCACCGAGTCCGAGGAAACGAAGACGATAGGGGATCGGTTTCACGCTATCGGCGGGTGGGCGTCCTATTGCCTCGCGTTGTGGACAAAGAGAGGGAATCACGTGTCAGAGCCTGGAATCACCGAGGATTTCCCATCTAGCCCGCTGTGGACAAGTGACGGCGATGTTTGAGCTCTGGACCGAAGCGGTCCGGTCGATCGAACCGCTCGTCAAGCCCGCCCACCGCGATCTCTGGCTGCGGCCGATCGAGTGCGTCGCGATGGATGGGGGGCACATCCGGCTGCGGGCGCCGAACCGCTACAACAAGGAGTGGTTCGAGGACAACTTCTTGCCCTCGATCATGAAGGATCTCGAGGCGCGCACCCAGCGCACGTTCTCCGTCGAGTTCGAGCTCGGGCCGGAGCCGGAGGCCGGAGCGCAGGGAGAGACGGTCGCGGCCTCCGCGAGACCGCCGGTGCCGGAACGCCCGCCGGGCATATCCGTGCCGCCGCCCGATCTGGTCGACCGGTACACCTTCGACAAGTTCGTGGTGGGACCGACCAACAGCTTCGCCCACACGGCGGCGCGGATGGTCGCCGAGGCGCCGGCCTCGCGCTGGAACCCGCTCTTCATCCACGGCGGCGTCGGGCTGGGGAAGACCCACCTCCTGCACGCGATCGGACACGAGATCCACCGCCAGCACCCCGATTGGCGGGTCACCTTCGCGACCGGCGAGAAGTTCGTCACCGAGTTCATCGGCTCGCTGATGAACCAGAAGCGCGCGGGCAACTTGGCAGGCAACTCGATGGAGGACTTCCGGACCCGCTACCGGACGGCGCCCGACGTGCTGCTGGTGGACGACATCCAGTTCCTGTCGAACAAGGACAGCTCTCAGGACGAGTTCTTCCACACCTTCAACGCCCTCCACTACGCCCATAAACAGATCGTCCTGGCGTCGGACAAGCTGCCCGCCGAGCTCCCCGGCGTCGAGGATCGCCTGCGGAGCCGCTTCACCTGGGGCCTCATCGCCGAGGTGGAGACGCCCGATCTCGGAACCCGGGTCGCGATCCTGAAACGCAAGGCGGAGGCCGACAAGGTGGCCCTCTCGGACGAGGCGGCCCTCTACATCGCGGCGCACGTCAACACCAACGTGCGCGAGCTGGAGGGGGCGCTGTCGCACCTGGCGGCCCGCGCGTCGTTCCAGAGTCAGCCGATCACGATGGAGCTGGTCCACGCCGTGCTGGCGAAGCTGGTGGCGGTGGCGCCCACCGGACTCACCGTCGAGATCATCCAGCGGGACGTCGCCGCCTACTTCGACGTCAAGTTGCACGATCTCAAGGGACCGAGGCGCCACCGGGTGGTGGCGCACCCGCGGATGGTGGCCATGTACTTGACCCGCAAGCTCACCAATATGAGCTACCCCGAGATCGGCAGCCGCTTCGGCGGCAAAGACCACTCGACCGTCATCAGCGCCGTCCGGAAGATCGAACGTCTTTGCAACGACGACGCCGCCATTCGCAGCGTGGTCGCCACGATCGAGAGCCGCCTCCGGCAGCCGTAGCGACGGGCGGCCACGCCGCTCGGCGGTGCGTATATTTTTCGCATTCCCTCGGGTGGCCCGCGGGTCCACAGTTCGTCCGTGCCCGTTCTTCCCCTTCGTCTTCGCGCCCTCGTTCGGGCGCTTCCGCTGCTGGCGACGCTGCTCTCGGCGGCCTGCGGCGGGGAACAAGCGCCGTTGCAGACGGCGCCGCTGCTTTTTTCGGGGGCCCCGGCCGAAACGACGACGTCGAAGCGTGGCCAGCTCAGCATCGACATTCGATGGTCGTGGTCGCCGCCGGTGGTCGGATACGACGCGAGCGAGATGACGCTCACCGACGGGACCGGCGCGCCGGTGACCGGCCTGACGCTGACCATCGTGCCGTGGATGCCGGCTCACGGCCACAGCGCGTCCGTCGCGCCGACCGTGTCTGAAACCTCTCCCGGCGTATATGTGGCCGCCCCACTCGACTTTTACATGTCGGGCACCTGGCAGCTCCTGACGACGATCACGGGATCGATTGATGACTCGGCCCAACCGTCGGTCGACATCCCTTAGGGCGCCGTTCGTTGTCGCGGTCGCGCTGGCCACCATGGCGCGCGCGGCGCCAGCGGCGGCGCAAGCCTGTTGTGGGGGCGGCTCGCTGGTGTCGCCGACGCGGCTGGCACCGAACGAGGATGTCGCGGTCGGCCTGCAGGTCCGGGCGCGCGGCGTCCTCGGCTCTTTCGGATCCTCGGGCCGGTATGTCTCCGCGTCGACCGAACAGGATCTGGAGCAGGACCTGGCCGCTTCGTTCCGCCTCACCGGGCGCGGCCAGGTCGGCCTGGTGGTGCCATACCTCGAGACCCGTCGGCTGGAATCCGGCGTCGGGCAATGGGGAAGCGGCCTCGGCGATCTGGCGCTCGGCGCCCGCTACGATTTCGTGTACCCGTCCGAGGCGCCGAACTGGCCGGGCATCGGCCTCCTCGGCGGCGTGCTCCTGCCGACCGGGAAGGCGACCGGAGACGGAACGAACCCATCCTCGACGGATGCGACGGGGACCGGAACCTTCAACGCCACGATCGGCCTCGACCTCGCCAAGGCGCACGGTCCCTTTTACGCCGCCCTCGATGCCTGGGTGACCTACTGCTTCGACCTCACCGTCACGCCGCCGGGTGGCGCTGCGATGACCATGACCACGTCGTTTCCGCTCCAGTGGACGTTCCTCGCGCTCGGCGGGTACGTGTTCGATGGCGGCGCGGCGCTCGCGCTCTACCTGAACGTGCTGGAGCGCGGGGACGCCTCGCTCGATGGGGTGCGGCAGCCGGGGACCGTCTTGCGCCTCACGACGGCCGGGGTATCTGGCGTCCTGCCCTTTGCCGACCTCTGGCGGCTCCAGGGAACCGTCTTCGGCGACGTCCCGATCTCCTCCTTCGGGCGCAACGAACAAGGGGGCATCGGCCTCACGGCCGCCCTGCTGCGGCTGTGGTGATGACCGTCACCGAGGGGCCTGGCGGCTACCGCTTCTCCGTCGGCTTCTCGGTGACGGAGCTGACCCGCGACAAGATGGATTTGATCTCCGCCTCGGTGCAACCCGCGCGGACCAGCTCGACCCGCAGGGCGGCGATCGCCGTGTTGAAGCCTTCCTTGTAGCCAGACTCGCGGCCGGCCAGGAACTCCAGGCTCTTGTAGGTCGTCGTCTCGCGTTCGGGATCGGGAAGAGGCGCCGCTTCGTCGATGTGGGTTGGCCCGTCGTCGAGGAACGAGCCCGAGTCGTCGTCGCCGGTCGCCATTGGGGAGAGGCTAACACCGCGAGAGGTAAATCGCGCCAGCTACTCGCCGAGCTCGCCGTGATGCACCCATCGCCGCTTCGGCCGCCGGGGGAGATCCGCTATTCGAGGTCTTACCCGTGGACCGCAGTCGACGGACCGCGATATGTTTTGCGCCAAGGAGGATCCATGCCCGCGCTTCGCAGATTCGCCACCGCCGTCGTCCTGTTCCTGTTTGCCGCCGCCAACGTCGCGCACGCCGACACCAGTGCGCCGAGCAAAACCAAGGGGAAACCGGTGACCACGCCCTCGGGGCTCAAGTACTGGGAGCTCAAGAAGGGGTCGGGCGCCGTCGCCAAGGCCGGCGATTCCGTGCAGGTCCATTACACGGGGTGGCTCACCGAGGGGAAGAAGTTCGACAGCTCGGTGGACCGCGGCAGCCCGTTCGCCTTCAAGCTGGGCGCGGGCATGGTGATCAAGGGCTGGGACGAAGGGGTGGCCGGGATGAAGGTGGGCGGCAAGCGCCAGCTGCACATCCCGGCGGAGCTCGGCTACGGCGCGCGCGGCGCCGGCGACGCGATTCCGCCCAACGCCGAGCTGATCTTCGACGTCGAGCTGCTCGGCGTGAATTAGCGGCTCGCCGCCGCCTATTCGCGCGGCTCGGTGCCGTCGCCCACGCCGGAAGCCTTCCAGCTGCCGCGGAACGCGGTCAGCGACGGCCAGCGTTCGAGCTCGACCACGTTGCGAAATACGATCCAGTCCAGCGCGCAACCGAGGGAAAGCGCGGCGGCGCCGATCGGGCGGCGGAACTCCATCCGCTCGTCCAGCCAGGTGAGCACCCGATCGACCCGCTGCCGCTGCTTGGCGATGTATCCGGTCTCGGCGAATCCGTCGCGGCGCAGGTAGTGGTGGTTGATGGCCGCGTCGAGCGCCCCCTCGACCACCGACCGCAACGCCTGATCGGCGAAAGCCTGCGGGTCGAGGTCCCAACCGGCCACCCGGAGGGCGGCAGCCTCCCTGGCCCAGAGCCAGCTCGCGATCAGCGACGAATCCGGCACGACGGTCCCCGCCTCGTCGTCGAGAAGGATCGGGATCTTCCCGAGCGGAGCCACCTCCTTGAGGGTCGCCGCCCCTTCCTCGGTCCGGATGTCGACCAATTCATAGGGCTGCCCGATCGCTCTCAACAGGACGCGCGCCTTGCGCGTATACGGCGAGGTCGTGGTTCCGAGCAGTCGTCGCATGGGGCCGGTCTCCTCGCCGCCAATCCTAGCGGATGGACGACGGGCCGCCACCCGTGGCAGCGCGCACCTCCGGGTGATCACATGCAGGCGCCCGACACGCACTTCTGCGCGCCCGGGCAGACGGTCCCGCAGGTGTTGCAATTGCTCGAGTCGGCCTGTGTGTTGGTGCAGGACCCACCGCAGAGGGTCGTTCCCGTCGGACAACCGCCGCACAGCGAGCCGACACAGGCCTGCCGTGCGCTGTAGAGCAGCGCGATCTCGCCGGCACTCAGGACGCGGTTGTATCCACGCAGCTCGTCGATCGTGCCCTTGAGGAAGGTGTTCACG
>CAYTTF010000249.1:0-7457 GCA_964440665.1 uncultured Myxococcales bacterium
GGCTAGACAAACCGTGGGTCGGGCCGAGGCTCCACGATATTGCATTTTGCCTAGTCGCTATTGCGAAACGCTATTGGTTAGAATGGCTTACAGACGGATATACTGGTAAGTAACTGTAGTTACGAAACAAAGCACGTCCAGAAACAATTGCGAAATGCATTAACGTCATGATGATCCCCAGGCGCCCCGATTGGGTGGCGTCGAAAAAACCAGGAGGGACATCGTGATCAGACGGTTTATCGACGGAATGAAGGCCCGCGATCGGCGGCAGGTCTTTTACGCCATCCTTGGCGGAAAGGCCTTGGGGCTCGCGCTCCTATTTCTAATTATTGCCGGGATCCCGGCCTACTTCGGGCACCACGCTCTCGCGGACGACGCCGAAGCGGCACCGCCGCCGGCGTACGTGAACCCGATCAACACGATGTGGGTGCTAGTGACGGCATTCCTCGTGTTCTTCATGCAGGCCGGGTTCATGTTCCTCGAGGCCGGGTTCGCCCGGACCCGCGAGACCGTGAACGTGCTCCTCGAAGGCATCGTCGACACCTGCCTGTGCGGGTTGCTCTTCTGGGCCTGGGGCTTCGCGTTCATGTTCGGCGCGGGGAACGGCTTCATCGGCCACCAGTACTTCTTCCTGCACGGCGCTCCCGATACCTACGGCGGGACCGGCGTCGCGATTCTCGCGTTCTTCCTGTTCCAGTACGCCTTCGCCGACACCTGCTCGACCATCACCTCGGGGGCCATGATCGGCCGCACCGGGTTCTGGGGCGACCTCATGTACAGCTTCGGCGTCAGCGGGTTCATCTACCCGATCTTCGGCCACTGGGCCTGGGGTCCGGACGGCTGGCTGAACACCATCCACCCGACCGCGTTCCACGACTTCGCCGGATCGACTGTGGTCCACACGATCGGCGGCATGGTCTCTCTGGCTGGCGCGATCGTCCTCGGACCTCGCATCGGTCGTAAGTTCAAGCGCGACGGAGGCGGCGCCATGCCGGGTCACGACATGACGATCGCGGCAGTCGGCGGCGTCATCCTCTGGTTCGGGTGGTACGGCTTCAACCCCGGCAGCACCCTGTCCGCGATGGACGCCACCGGCATCGGTCGCGTCGCCGCCAACACCACCCTGGCCGCCTGTGCCGGTGGTTTGTCCGCCATGATGTGGATGTACCCACGAAACAAGGTGTGGGACTGCGGCATGACCATCAACGGCTTCCTCGCCGGCCTGGTCGCCATCACCTGCCCCTGCTATTGGGTGTCGCCCTTCGGCGCGATCATGATCGGCGCCATTGCCGGACCGGTCTGCGCCCTCTGGGTCGACCTGATGGAGTACCTCCGGATCGACGATCCGGTCGGCGCGGTTGCCGTCCACGGCGCCGCTGGCATCTGGGGAACGCTCTCGCTCGGGCTCTTCGCGACCGGTCAATTCGGCGCGCCGACCCCGACGGGAGCCGACAACTCGGCGGCCTCGATCGTCACCGGCCTGTTTTATGGCGGTGGCGCGAATCAGCTCATCGCCCAGGCGATCGGCAGCGCGTGCATCGGCGGCGCTACCTTCGTCGCCTCGATGGTGCTGATGTACTTGACCAAGTACACGATTGGTCTCCGCGTCTCGAAAGAGGGCGAGCTCGAAGGGCTCGATCTGCACGAGCACGGCGGCGGCGCTTACCCAGAGCTGATGGGTTCGTCGCACGGGTACTCCATGCCGGAAGAGGCATCGGCCGGCGCTCCCGCCCGGGCCCCAGTCCCGAGCCCGGCAACGTAGTTCAAGCCTCCCTTCGCTCGAACAGGCGAGCTTCGTGCGGCTTTGCCGCACGAAGCGAGGGGGCCCGGGGTCCGCGAGCGGCAGCGAGCCGGACCCCGTGAAACAGATGGTACCTGCCGGGCTAACAAACCCGGCGGGGACCACGCGACCCAGGGTGGTTCCTCGGTCGTGTTGGGGTGGACGGCGCCCCCAGGCAACTGGGGGCGCCGGTCCCATTTTCGCTTCGGCTTCGCCTCCGCTGCGCGGGATGGGTTGCGCCCCTCGGACCCACCCCCGGGACGACGAGAGCCGAGCCCGGATCTGCTTGGCCCACAAGTCTCCGGCGGGCAGAGCCCGCCTCCGATCCTCGGACCAGGCGGGATCAATCGAGAAGCTGGCGGACCTTGGATTCCAGGTCGGCGGCGGGGATCTCGGATTGGGTGCCGTGCGCGAGATCCTTGACGGTGAGCTTGCCCGAGGCCATTTCGTTTCCACCGATGATGACGGCCAGGCGCGCGCGCAGCTTGTCGGCGCGCTTGAGCTGGTTCTTGAGGTTCTTGAGGCCAGCGGTGCGGTGCTCGATCTCGACGCGAATTCCCGCCACCCGCAGGCGGTGGGCGATGGGAAGCGCGTAAGCGAGCGCCTCCGGGTCCATCGGCGCGAAGAACACGCCGATGGCAGGTTCGTAGCTCTCGCCCGGCTCGGCCAGCGCCAGCAGGGTCCGCTCGACCCCGAGCGCGAACCCAATCGCGGGTGTCTTGGGCCCGCCGAGCGACGCGACCAGTCCGTCGTAGCGCCCGCCGCCGCAGATGGTGTTCTGCGCGCCAAGCTCACCGGCATCGGTCTTGATCTCGAAGATCGTCGCGGTGTAGTAGTCGAGCCCGCGCACCAGGCGCTGATCCACTGTGTAGCCGACGCGCAGATCCTTGAGCCGCTCCTCGACCCGGTGGAAACGAGCGATGGACTCTGGGGTGAGCGTCTCGAGTAGGACCGGAGCATTCTGGTTCAGCGCGACGATCTCCGGGCTCTTGGAGTCGAGAATCCGCAGCGGGTTCGTCTCCAGCCGACGGAGGCAGTCCTCGTCCAGCTTGTCGCGGTGATCGCGATAGAACGCCACCAGGGCATCGCGGTAGGCGGTGCGCTCCCCGGGCTCACCCAACGAATTCAGCGTGACTTGCAGGGAGTCCCTGGGCAGCCCGATCTCCTCCAGCATGGCGACCAGCATCGCGATCATCTCGGCATCCGCTGAAGGTTGGTCGACCCCAAACCATTCCGCCCCCACCTGGTGGAACTGCCGCAGGCGCCCGCGCTGGGCCCGCTCGTGGCGGAACATCGGTCCCAGGTAGTACCAGCGGGTGACCGGCTCCTTGTTCCATTGCGCGCGCTCGACATACGTGCGCACCGCCGACGCCGTTCCTTCGGGCCGGAGGCTCACCGAACGGCCGTCGCGGTCGTCGAAGGTGTACATCTGTTTTTCGACCACGTCGGTGACCTCGCCGACCGATCGGACGAAAAGGGAAGTGTATTCCAGCACCGGCGTCCGCAGCTCGCGGTAGGCGAACGACTCCAGCACCGCGCGGGCCTTCTCCTCGAGGAACTGCCACTTGGACACCTCCGGCGGGAGGATATCGTTCATTCCTTTGACGCCGGGCGGGACGTCGGCCATGGGTTTTTCTACCACGCCGGGCACATCCGGTAGCTCGGCTACTCGGTCCGGACCAGCGCGTCGCCCAGACGGCCGGCCAGAAACGCGAGCGCCCGGTCGACGGCGGCCGCGTCGCGCCCGTCGAGCGTGATCTTCACGCGGTGGGTCGCCGCATCCATCTGGGGGTAGGAGCCGACCTCGACGCCGGGGAACGCGGCCACCGTTTCGTCGAGCGCGCCCGCGATCTCCCCTTCGCCCGCGCGAGAGTAGAGGGCGCGCCCGTGGATCGGCGGCGCCCGAAACAGTTCCCGGACCGCCTCGAACTTGCGCCGAAAGATCGACGGCACGCCCGGCAGGATCCAAACGTTGCGCACCACCACCACCGGCCAGACCGCGCCGGGTCCGCCGGGGCCGTATTCGAGGCGCGCGCCGGCCGGCAAGTCGGCCATGCGCAGATCCCGGTCGTGGAGCCGGGCGCCGTAGCCTTCGCGCAGGAGCCGTTCCAGCTCCGGATGTCGCACGATCTCCATCCCGAACGCGGCGGCCACGGCTTGCAGCGTGACGTCGTCGTGGGTCGGTCCGACGCCGCCCGAGGTGAAGAGGTGGTCCGTGCGCGCGGAGCTGGCGCGCACGCTGGCCGCGATCTCGTCGACCATGTCGGGGACGATCTCGATGCGGCGGAGCGACACGCCGAGCTGCCGGAGCTCGCCGATCAAGTAGCGCGCATTTTCGTCCTCGACCTTACCGGACAGGATCTCGTTGCCGATCACCAGGATCTCGGCGGTGGGGGCGGCGGGGCCGGCGGTGGTGGAGACGGCCGTCGCGGAGGCGGGGACCGCGGAGGTGGACACGAAGCTCGGATCGCTCGGCACAACTTCATCATTACATGGGAACCTGTCATAATCGGCGCGACCTTGAAGACGACCCTTAGCCTTGGCCTTGGTTCCGCGCTGGGCACCGTGCTGGGCACCGTCCCGTTCCTGGCCTCGGTCTTGGCGCTCTTCGCGACGTCGTTCGGATGTTCGAGCCCGGTCGCCGGCGGACGGCCCGGCGACGCGGGCATGGACGTGGGGATGGACAAGCCGCACGTGACGCCGGTCGACGCCTACTGTGCGGCGGACGCCATGGGCGGCGGAGTCTGCCCGATCAACTTCTGCGGCCAGCTGCTCTCGGTCGCGTCGATTCCGGCCAACGCGTTTCCGCAGTCGGGCGCCGATTCCATCTGCAACGCGGGGCGCATCTGCGTGATCGGACCGGTGCTGCCCGCCGGCGACGGGTTCCAGCTCTCCTGCGAGACGCCCACGACGGCGACGCCCCTCGCTTTCGGCGCCGCCTGCTCGGCCACGCCGGCGCAGAACCTGCGCTGCGCAAACGATTCGCTCTGCATAGCCTCCCCCGATTTTCCGAGCGATCCCTTCTGCAGCACCCTCTGCCGCAACGACGCCGACTGCCCGAACGACGCGCGCTGCCTGGAGGTCGCGACCGCCAACTTGCCGAACGGCTCGCACGCCGAGGTCGGCATGTGTACGCCGGCCTCCAAGATCGCCGGCACCCCGTGCGTGCGCGAGAGCGACTGCGCCGCGAACCAGGGCTGCGTCGCGGACGGCTCGCGCACGACCCTGAACCTCTGCAAGCCGGGCGGCGCGAAATCGGCCGGCCAGGCCTGCTCGGGGAACACCGACTGCCGCAGTGGCGCCTGCTACGACCGCACCTTCAAGCTGAAGGGAACTCAAAACCGCACCTATTGCTCGGCCGTGTGCGCCGTCAACAGCGACTGCGGGCCCGATCAGGTCTGCGCGCGGTTGGTGCTGAACAACAACGGCACCGCGTCGGATCCCACCGACGACGTGGTGGTGGGCGCCTGCCAGACGCTGTTCGTGCCGCTCGGCAGCAGCGGGTGTGGCATCGACTCGGATTGTGCCCTGCTGCCCGCGCCAAACCAATCCGACGCCTGCGACGCCACCCACGGCCTTTGCTATCGGCGCGCGGCGGTGCCCGGCTCGGCCTGCACGAAGGACACCGACTGCCAGCTGGGCGGCGTCTGCTCGATGGGCGCGCGCTTCCCGGGCGGCTACTGTCAAACTTACGGGTGCGATCCGGCCGTCACGTCGGGCGTCGACGTCTGTGCGGGCGCGAGCAGCGTCTGCGCCTCGCGCGGCGGCCCAGACGCGCCGCTTGACGCCTGCTACGAGGGCTGCAGCTCGGGGGCGACCAACACCTGCAGCCGCGCCGCCGGCGGGTACGCCTGCGAACCGATCGTGAACGGCGGGACCCCCAGCCTCTGCCTCCAGCAGGGCGGAACGTAGCTCCGTGAGCGCCGCGACGGTCGGAGCTCGGCGGCGGGTGCTTCTGGGAACGTTCGCGGTGCTGGCCTTCGGGACGACAACCCAGGCACGCGCGCAGCAGTCCCCGGCGACCGCGGCCGCGCCGGCGACGGGAGCGCCCGACCCCGTGCCGGCCTCGGTAGCTGTCCCTCCATCCGAAGCGGCAGCCGCTCCGGCCGCGGCCACCCCGCAGGTGACGCCGCCGTCGTCGTCGGCGGTGCC
The DNA here is from genome assembly GCA_964440665.1 of uncultured Myxococcales bacterium. Taxonomy (GTDB): domain Bacteria; phylum Myxococcota_A; class Polyangia; order Fen-1088; family Fen-1088; genus JADGRB01. The sequence goes on from CAYTTF010000249.1 coordinate 5,933, forward strand.
GCCCGCGCGAAGCGACGAAGGGGCCGGGCCCATCCCGACATCGGACGAGCACCCGGCCGCTTCCGATCACGACGCGGTGGTCGGGCACTATGGCATCCAGGTGCGTCGATTGGATCCGGGCCCGCTGCCGCTCGCGCTGCGCCCCGGGCTGGGCTGCGCGGCCGACATGAGCACAACTTGCACGGTGACGCTGGGGGCGATCGGGGCGCGCTACTGGACGACCCGCAATCTGGCCTGGAACGGCTACCTGGCCTTCGGCTCAGGAGGTGGATCGAGCGGCGCGCAGGGGCTGGACACGTATTTCGGCGCCGGGCCGATCGTGGGCCTCACGCTGCTGCTCGGCAACTGGCGCCACCTGGCGATCGGCGCCAGCCCGGAGCTGGCGGTCGTCTGGTTCCGACCCGGGGGAACGGGCAGCGGCACCACCACGCTGGTCCAGATGCGGGCCGCGCTCGAGGCCGAGCTGCACTTCGGCTTCGTCGGGGTCCCGGCGCTGTCGGTCGGTCTGGTTGCGGGCGCCGATCTACAGTACGAGAGCACGCCGGGCGCGCACCTCTGGTCCGTCGGCATGATCGGGGCGGGCAGTGTCTGGGACACCTTGACCGACCTCTTTCTCCGCTACTACTTATGACGCCACGAACGCCACCTCCCGACAGCGATCTCGCCGAGCGGCGTGAGCTCCTCGACGCGGCGGGGATCGCCCGCACGTTGCGGCGGATGGCGCTGGAGATCGCGGAGCGGGTGCCCCAGGAGGGGGCGCCGCTCTATCTGGTGGGCGTGCGCACGGGCGGCGCCTTCCTGGCGCAACGGTTGTGTACCTTGCTGGCGGAGGCCGGCGAGGCCAGGCCGCTGCTGGGCGCGGTCGACATTTCGCTCTATCGCGACGACGTATTTCGCGGGCTGCCCAAACCGGAGATCGGCCCCACCGATCTGCCGGAGCCGATCGACGGTCGCACGGTGGTGCTGGTCGACGACGTGCTCTTCACCGGGCGGACGGTGCGCGCGGCCATGGACGTGCTGGCCGACTACGGGCGGCCGCGCGCCGTGAAGCTGGCGGCGCTGGTCGATCGGGGCCGGCGCGAGCTGCCGATTCAACCCGACATCGTGGGCGTCACCGTGGAGACGACGGCGCGCGAGTCGGTGCGGGTCATGCTGGCCGAACGTGGCGAAGCCGACCGGGTGGTGCTGCGGGAGCTTCGGGCGTGAGCGGCTTTCCGCACCGGCATCTGCTAGGGATCGAGCCGCTCACCGCCGCGGAGCTCACCACCATCCTCGATCTCGGGGAGAGGTTTCTGGAGATCAACGAGCGGCCGATCAAGAAGGTACCCACGCTGCGGGGAAAGACGGTCATCAACCTGTTCCTCGAGCCGTCGACGCGCACGCGCACCTCCTTCGAGATTGCGGCCAAGCGGCTCTCGGCCGACGCGGTCAACATCTCCGGCTCGGCGTCCTCGACGGTGAAAGGGGAGACGCTGCTCGACACGGCACGGAACCTGGACGCGATGGCCCCCGACGTGGTGGTGGT
>CAYTTF010000250.1:0-3809 GCA_964440665.1 uncultured Myxococcales bacterium
TCGCTGTTCTGCGCGCGCGACGCGCAGAGCAGGCCCAGGCCGGCGAAGGACCAGGAGCCGAGCAGCGCCAGCGCCAGCGCGGCGATGGCCGAGCCGTGGATCGTCACGCCGAAGGCGAGGCGCGCGAACGCGAAGAGCACGACCACCTGGATGGGCACGACGACCAGGCCGGAGACCCGAAACGACAGCAGATAGTCGCTCCGGCGCATGGGCGTGGCGGCGAGCCGCTTGAGCAGCTTGCGCTGACGCGCGTTCACGATATTGAAGGCGGCGCCCCACATGGCGCCGTTGAGCAGCTGCATTCCGAGCAGCCCCGGCACCAACCAATCGACGTAGCGGGCGCCCTTCGCCACCGCCGTTTCGTCGCGGGTGGGCAGCGGATCTCGCCGACCGGCCTGACGCTGCAAGCGCTCGTCGACCAGCCGGCGGGCGGCCAGCGCATCGGGACGGCTAGGATCGTATCGGTAGACGAACGGCAACCCCGGGGACGCGGGCGCCAGCACGATCAGGACGACGTCGCCGGTGACGAGCCGCCGCGCCGCGCTGGCCGGATCGAGGATCGCCACCTCGATCGCTTGGTCGCCGGCCAGCGTCGACGCGGCCACCGCGCCGCCCGGGCCCGCGATCACGGCGACGTGGCTCTTGCTCGGGCCCTGGTTGCGGAAGGCGCTGCCGAGCGCGACGGTGATGAGCAAGGGGAACCCGAAGGTCCAGAACAGGGCGCCCGGCTCGCGCAGGAACTGCTTGATGCGCGCGCCGCTCAGGGCCCAAAGCGGTCCACCGGTCATGCTCAATCCTCCCGCAGAGTCCGGCCGGTCAAGGAAAGGAAGACATCGTCGAGGGTGGCGGTGCGCGAGACCAGGCGGGTCGCCCGAACGCCGCGCTCGGCGAGCCGCGCGAACAGCGCCGGCAACGCAACGTGCGGCCCGTCGATCGAGAGCGTGAAGCCGTCACCCTGTGCGCGCACCGAGCGCAATCCGGCGAGGCCCGCAAACGCCTCGGGCGGCAGCGCCGGGTCGGTGCTCACCTCCACCAGGTGTTGCCCGCCGCTTCGATCGATGAGCTCGGCGGGCGTCCCGAGGGCGATCCCCTTGCCGTGATCGACGATGGCCACCCGATCGCACAGGCGCTCGGCCTCGTCCATGTAGTGCGTCGTGAGAACGACGGTCTTGCCGCGCGCGCGCAGCGCCGCGATGGTGTCCCACAGCGCGCGGCGCGACTGCGGGTCGAGCCCGGTCGTCGGCTCGTCCAGGAACAGCACCTCCGGATCGCCGACGAGACCCAGCGCCACCGCCAACCGTTGTCGCTGTCCCCCGGAAAGCTTCATCACCCAGGTCGCCCGCTTCTCGCCGAGCTGCATCTCGTCGAGCAATGTCTCGACCGAGAGCGTGGCTCGTCCCGCGTAGAAGGTGCGAAACAGCCGGAGCGTCTCCTCGACGCTGAGCCGGTCGAAGAGCTTGGTCTCCTGCAGCGCGACGCCGATCCGGGCCCGCAGCTCGTCGGGCTGCCGATCCCACCGCAACCCCAGCACCTCGACCGTCCCCGCCGTCGGCGGCAGCAGACCCTCCAGGATCTCGATGGTCGTCGTCTTCCCCGCCCCATTCGGTCCGAGAAGCCCGAAGCACTCGCCGCGCCCCACCTCGAGATCGAGCCCCGCAACCGCGACGACGTCGCCGTAGCTCTTGACCAGACCCTGTATGCGAATCGCGCAGTCCACCGACGGTGGCGACTATAGCCGGCCTGGCGTGCGATAGTGGTCACCACATGAATAGGGCGCAGAATTGTCGCTAGTCAAAGTTCCGCCGAAGTCGTTGCCGTGGCTGCTGGTGATCTTTGGCGTCCTGGGGCTCTTCGGGCTGGTCGGCATCTTGACCCAGAATCACATCTGGCCGTTCAACGAGGCGCCGCCCCCGCGCACCCCGTCGAGCGCGCCCTAAACGTCGCTCTCGGGGGCCCCGGCGCAGATCCGATTGCCGCCCTGGCGCTTGGCGGTGTAGGCGGCGGCGTCTGCCCTGTTGAGCAACTGGCCGTCGGTCTCGACGCTGTCCGGACGACTCAGGGAGGCAACGCCGATGCTCACCGTCGGGTGGAGGCCGTGGACGGCCCGCGCCGCGACCTCGCTGCGCACCCTCTCCGCGAATACCGACGCCTCCGCCAGAGTCGTCTGCGGCAGGAGCACAACGAACTCATCTCCGCCGTAGCGGACCGCGAGATCGGTGGCCCGCGCGTGGCGCCGAAGGACGTCGCCGATCGCGCGCAAGACGTCGCTGCCGGCGACGTGGCCGTGCAAATCGTTGATCGACTTGAGCTTGTCCACGTCGATCATCGCCAGCGACAGGGGGCTGCCGTAACGCGAGACGCGCTTGTGCTCCTCCGCGAGGCGCGCGCGGAACATGCTGAGGTTTCCCAGGCCGGTCAGATCGTCGACGGCCGCGCGGCGTTGCAGCCTCTGCCGCGCGTGAGACCCGACCAGGGCTTGCTCGATGCGCGCCAGAAGATCGTCCTGCGGGAACGGCTTGGGAATGAAGTCGACGTTCTCGAGATGGAGGATCCGCACCCGCGCGGACAGATCGTGTCGCGCCGACACGAAGATGATCGGAACCTCGCGCGTGACGGGCGAATCCCGGAGCTGAGCGGCCGCCATGAAGCCGTCAAGCGAGGGCAGATTCACGTCGAGCAGAACGAGATCGGGCCGGTTCGACAGCGCGCGGTCGACCCCCTCCCCCCCGTCGCGGGCCAGCTCGACCAGGTACCCTTCGACTTCGAGGGCCTCGCCGAGCGCGGCCGCCAGGTCGACGTCGTCCTCGACGACCAGGATTTTTCGGCGCGTGCTGGCCGGTTGCAGGGGAACGACCGCGATCGGCATGCTCGCGGTGGGGGCCAGCGGTGCCAGAATCGCGCCCTCGAGCTCCACCGTTCCCGGCAGCAGAGCCGCGGTCAGACGGGCGACCAGCCGGGCGGTCGCCAGGTCCAGGCGGGTTTCCTCGCGCGGGTGGTTCGACTGCACGACAATGACGCCCCGGCAGACGCCGACGACGAACAGGGGCACCGCGATCGAGGCGCCATTGTCCGCCACGACCAGATCGCGAACCCGGATCGCCTCGCCGATCTCGGGGTGCGGCTCGAGGTCCACGGACCGGCCCTCCGCCATCGGGTCGGAGGGCGCGACCGCGATCCGCGGCGTCCCCTCCATCAGAATGCAGACCCCCCGCTCCCCGAGCAGGGTCGTGAGCTCGCGCGTGGCCGCGAGGAGCAGATCAATTCGTGTGGCGCCCGCCCCAACATCCAGGATGCGCTGGATGCTCTCGCCCTTCACCATCACTTCGGGCAACGAACCCACCGCTGCGACTTCCGCACTCTTCGGTTGTGGTGCCAATCATCCTCCCCGATCGCCGCGCGCGAACCGTTCGCCGCGGTGTTGCCCCCCGACGGACGTATCGGCGGCGGTGTCGGCAACCTTGAACCGGGGGATGGTATTGGGGCTAAAGGACGAAGGGCCGTTGTTACGGCCAAAGGCAACGAGCTCACCTGTCTCAGCGATAGACTTCGCGACGATGGGCGATCCTGATAACGAGGACCAGTAGCACGTCGTCGTGGATGGAAAAGACAATCCGATAGTCGCCGACCCTGACGCGCCAGAGGTTGTCGTCGCCCTTCAGTTTCTTGCATCCGGCAGGACGAGGATTTTCCGCGAGCTGATCGACCCTCTGGGCGATACGTGCGCGAACGGAGCCATCGAGCTTGGCGAGCTGTTTGTCAGCGTCGGGGGTGGTCAGAACACGATACACAGCGGTGTCGCAACTAGCCGA
>CAYTTF010000250.1:3909-7445 GCA_964440665.1 uncultured Myxococcales bacterium
CAACTAGCCGAGACCGAGCTGCTTTTTTACGTCTTCCCACGGAATGGGCTGTTCCCGGTCTTCTTTCATACGGGCTAGGCTCGCCCGGGCCTCGACGACGTCCTCGGCATCTTCAATGGCCTCGATCTCCGATTCACTGAGGCTCTGCCATATCGTGTCGGCGAGCTGCGCACGCTCGACGGGATCGAGCTTGAGCGCAGCCTCGATGAGCTCTTTGGTGGACATGGTGCCTTGAGTGTACCGCGCTTCCCCGGTCGCGGTGGGCGATCTGCTAACTTCTGCAGCGATGAGGCGATACGTCGTTCTGGTCTCAGCGATCTTCGCCATCGGTTTGGCAAGTGCCTGCAGCAGCGGCTGCAAGGATGGTGGCTGTTCTTCGGGGCATGTTTGCATTGCCGGAGGAACTTGCGCCGAGAGTTGCTCGCTCGATGCCGGAACCGAATGCTCGCCAGGGACGAGTTGCCAAATCACCGGCTCGTATTGCGAAGGAACGGGCTGTTCTTCAGCCGCCGTCTCGGTTTGCCTCCCGTCCGGTTAGCTTTCGAGTCTGCCCGGCCCTTGGTCACACCGCCCGCTACAGCACGGTCACGATCGCTTTGCACCCGAGGTATCGTTCTTCCAGGCGCCCCTCAACCCGCGTGTTGCAGCACCGCGCGGTAACGGACCTTGCCGGCCTCTAGCCGCTCGCGCGCCTCGTTCGCCTGGGCGAGGGGGTAGAGCTCGACGATCGGCTTGACCTTTCCGGCGGCGGTGAGCTGCAACGCCTCGTAGAGATCGGCGCGCTCGTCCTGGGAGCTGCCGCGAAGCTGGCGCTGTCCCCACATCAACGTCTGCGAGCTGATCGTGAGCGGCCCATCCGGCACCCCCAGGTTGACGAAGCGTCCCCCCGACCGCAGGCCGTTGAAGGCCGCCGCGATCTGCTTGGCCGAGTTGGTCGTCGAGAGGATCACATCCGCGCCCCCCGCGTCCCGCAGCGTCGCGCCGGGATCGTCGCCCGCCAGCAAGACCTCGTCGGCCCCGAGCGCGACCAGCTCCGCCTTCTTGCCGGCCTGGCCCGTGATCGCCAGCGTCTCGAGCCCCACCGCTTTGCTGAACTGCAGGGCCAGATGACCGAGACCGCCGACCCCGAGGACCGCCACCCGCTCGCCCGGCTTCGGATCGCCATTCCGCAGGCCGCTCATCACCGTGTACCCCGCGCAAAAGATCGGCGCCGCCAGCTCGAACGCGAGACCATCGGGGATGAGCGCGCAGCCGGAGGCCCAGGCCAGCATCAGCTCCGAGTCCCCTCCCCCGAGGTTCATCCAGCTCTGCGCGGTCGGACAGTGCTCTGGACGTCCCGACTGACAGGCGGCGCAGCGCCCGCACCCCTTCTGGTTCCAGAACACGCCGACCCGATCGCCCAGCTTGAGGTCCAGCACCCCGGCGCCGAGCTCGACGATCTCGCCCGCCGGCTCGTGCCCGAGGACGATCGGCAACTTCGCGCCCAGGTGGCCGTGGTGCGCGTGCAGATCGGTCCCGCACATCCCGCTAGCGCGGATGCGAATGACGACCTGACCCGGCGCGGGATGGGGATCGGGAAGGGTTTGGAGTTGCCAGGGTTGGTTGAAGGCTGTGAGAACGGCGGCGCGCATGATGCTCCTCGCGTTGGTCGAGCCGTCAGGGCGTCGCGGCTTCGAGTTTGTGGCAGTTGGCGCAACCGAAAGCGCCCTTCACAGGTTTCTTAGGGTCGAATACGGAAACGTCAAGCAGCTTACCCATTGCGGGCTCGACCTTCTGGGACATGAACTCTGTCCACTTGGCCCAGGTCGGCTCCTCTTACGCATGACGACTCGATGCCGACGACCCGGAGGACGTTACAAGGAATGATCGGCTTGAAGCCCCGACCCTATGCGCTAGAAACGACCCATGGCTGTCACGATCATGGACCGAGCGGCGCAAATGTTCCCCGAGCTCACGCCCGCCCAGATTGAGAGGATCGCGAGCGTCGGAGAGCGCCGCGAGGTACGTGGGGGAGAGATGCTGTTCGACGTCGGCGATCAGAATACGCGGTTCTTCGTGGTGCTGTCTGGCGCGGTCGATATCGTGCGACCCATCGGTGATCGCGAGGAGCCCGTCACCGCCCACGGCCCGGGCCGGTTCACCGGGGAGATCAACATGCTCTCGGCGCGACGCAGTCTCGTCCGCGCGCGCGTCTCGGCCGACGGAACGGTCATCGCCGTCGACCGAGACGCTCTACGTACGCTCGTGCAGCGCGACCCGGAGCTGAGCGAGATCCTGATGCGCGCCTTCATCCTCAGGCGCCTCGCGCTGATGGGCGAGCTGGCGCAGGACACGGTGCTGCTCGGTTCGCGCCACTCCGGCGCGACCCAGACCATCCGAGAGTTCCTCAGCCGCAACGGACAGCCCTTCGTCTACCAGGACGTCGAAACCGACCCGAGCGTGCAGGCTCTGCTCGATCGCTTTCAGATCGGCGTCGACGACGTGCCGGTGCTCATCTGCCAGGGCGGTCACGTCCTCAAGAACCCGTCGATCGAGACCCTGTCGTCGGCCATCGGCCTCACCGGTGACCTCAAGACCGAGGACGTGCACGACGTGATCATCGTCGGTGCCGGGCCGGCGGGGCTCGCCGCCGCCGTGTACGGCGCCTCGGAAGGGCTGGACGTTCTCGTCCTCGAGAGCACGGCGCCGGGCGGCCAGGCGGGCACGAGCTCGCGCATCGAGAACTACCTCGGCTTTCCCACCGGCATTTCCGGGCAAGCGCTATCCGGGCGCGCGCTCACGCAGGCCGAGAAGTTCGGCGCCGAGGTCGCCATCGGCCGCACGGTCGTCCGGCTCGACTGCGACAGCCGGCCCTATCGCCTCCATCTTTCCGACGGTCAGGTGCTGCGAACGCGCGCCATCGTCGTCGCGACGGGGGCGAAATACCGGAAGCTCGATCTGGCGTCGCTCCCCCGTTTCGAGGGCGCCGGTGTCTACTACAGCGCCACCTACCTCGAGAGCCAGGGCTGCAGCGGCGAGGAGGCCGTGGTCGTCGGAGGCGCGAACTCGGCGGGCCAGGCGGCTGTGTTCCTCTCGGGGTTCGCCACGCGCGTGCACGTGCTCGTGCGCGGCCCCGGCATCGCCGAGAGCATGTCGCGCTACCTCATTCAACGCATCGAGAACACACCGAACGTGGTCCTGCGCACCCGGACGCAGATCGAGGAGCTCGAGGGGGACGACGGCCTCGAGAAGGTCAGGTGGCGGCAGGTCGATTCCGGCGAAACCGAAACCCACAACATCCGCAACCTCTTCCTGATGACGGGCGCAGATCCGAACACGGGTTGGCTGGATGGTTGCGTGGTTCTGGATGAGAAGCGCTTCGTGAAGACCGGTGCCGACCTGCTTGCCGAAGATCTGGCAAGCGCCCATTGGCCCCTGCCCCGCCGCCCGTATCTCATGGAGACCAGCATCCCCGGCGTGTTCTGTGTCGGCGACGCACGCTCGACCAGCGTGAAGCGCGTGGCGTCCGCCGTCGGCGAGGGCTCGATCTGCATTCA
>CAYTTF010000251.1:0-7434 GCA_964440665.1 uncultured Myxococcales bacterium
CACACCCAGGCGCCGATTTCTGTGCCGAGGCCGGTCGCAGCCAAGAGTATGCCTGCCCCCGCGTCTACGCCGAAACCGCTGGCCGCCAAGACCGTAGCGTCCGCGCCCGCGGCGCCGAAGCCGGTCGCCGCCGTCAAGCCGCCCGCCGCGGCGGTCGATGCCGCCAAGGCCAGAGGGAGGTTCACCCTCCACTTGAGCACCTTCGCCTCTGCAGATGAAGCGGCGGCCTTCGCGCAGAAATATCCCGGCGCGTTCGTGGTCTCCGGCGACGTCCCCGGCAAAGGGATGGCCTACCGCGTCCGCTACGGCAACTACGCTTCGTTCAAGGACGCCGCCGCGGCCAAAGACAGCTTCGAGAAGCAGCACAACACGATCGCGCTGGTCGCAGCGCGATAGAGGCGGCTGCTCAAAACATCAGCCCGACGTTGACGTGCAGGACGCCGATCCGCGTGTCGCCCGGACCGGGGTCGAGTGGCCAGCCCCAGCCCAGGCTGACGTCGCCGATCGGGAGGCGAAGGATGAGCGGCGAGACGCCGACGCCGTGTCGAAACTGGGAGAGGCCGAGGCCGGCGAGCGAATCGGCGACCACGCCGTTGTCCATGAACACCGAGCCGTACCAGGGGGGAATGATCGGGAACTGCAGATCGATGTTCTGCAGGATGCGCAGGTTGCCACCGATCGGGCGGTACTCCACCGCGTTCAGACCGACGCCCGAGCCCGGCGGGCCCACCGGCACCAGGGGAAACTCGACGGTCTCGACCCGGGCGCGGTCGAGCTGATAGCCGCGAATGGTGGTGTCGCCGCCGGCGAAATAACGCTCGACCTTGGGCAGCAACGACGCGCCGCCGAGCGGGAACCCCTGATCGAAACGGAAGCCATGGCGCAGGAAGAGAAAGCGGCCGAGCGGGATGACCGACAGCGAGTGGACGCCGATCTTGAGGAAGGTATCGTCGCCGATCGCGAAAGGCAGCGGGCGCAGCGGGACGGAGAGGGCCGGCTCCGCAAGCTCCGCGATCGCGTCGAGGCGAAAGCCCCGGGTCGGCAGCAGGCGGTTGTCCATGCGCAGCCACTCGATGTTGGCCGAGATGCTGCCGATGGTGGTGCCGAGGGTGACGGCGGGCGTGTTCTCGTCGGGGCCGGCCTGGCGCACGAGCGGCTCGGTGTGGGTGGTGTTGCGGAGGTTGTAGTGAATGCCGGCGTCGACGCCGGGATACATCTCGCGCGAAAAGCCGATCGATCCCCACCCCGAATGGATGTCCCCCAGGCGCACCGTCTCTTGCCGGAAGTAGGCGAGCGAGGCGTCCAGGCGGAACAACGTTCCCAGGAAACGCCGGTCGAGAAAACCGACGCTGCCGCGCAGGATCGCGGTTCCATAGGTCACCTGGCCGTTGAGGTTCCAGCCGCGTCCGAACCAGTTGCGGTTCTCGTAGCCGCCGCGAACGTAGACACCGAGCGGGAAGGTCTGATCGGGCGGCTTCTGATCGGTCGAGGCGCCGGCGCCCAGGTGAACGACGCTGTATTGTTCGTAGCGCTCCTCCACCTCGACGACCATCGGCACGGTGGCGCGTCGCTCTTCCTTGCCGGGGAACGAGATCGGCGAGGCGTTGTTGAAGAGCTGTAGAAACCCGATGTCTCGCTGGCTCCGCTCGACGGCGGTGGTCGAGAGGTAGTTGCCGGGTCGCAGGCGGATCTGCTGGAGGATCGTGCGCGGCCTGGTGACGAAGTTGCCGCGCACGAAGATCGGACCGACCAGCATGCGCGGACCGAGCTTGACGATCCAGGTGAGGCTCACGTTGTCGCCGGCGCGGTTGACGTCGGGTTCCACGGTGGCGACGGGAAAACCCGCATCGCCGAACAGGCGCGCCAGCCGTTTCGCGTCGGCGTGGACCGCCGGTAGCGCATAAGGGGCGCCCGGTCGCAGCGAGACGCTCTGGAGCAAGAAGTGCTTGTCGTAGGGGAGGGCGCCGCCGTCGTCGGTCCGGAAGTCCTCGCCGACCAACATCAGTCGGGGACCCTCCTCGATGGTGAAGCGCACGAAGAGCTGCTTGGCGTCGCGGGAGACGGTCTCTGCGGCGGCCAGCGTCGCGCCGAGCTGTCCCAGGGCGGCGGGCGAGGTGCCGGCGTCGACGCGCACCTTGGCCTCCAGAAACCCCCGGCCGTGGTAGTGCTCGGTGAGCCGCTCCGCGTCTTGCTCCATCTCCTTGCCACTGACAAAGCCGCCCGAGCCGATGCCGAGAAAAGGGTACTTGCGCACCGACACCACGGCCGCGAGCTCGCGCGCCGGCAGCGCCCGATTGCCGGCGAACTCCACGGCGCGCACCTTGAGCACCGGCCCCTCGTCGATGAGGAAGACGATCCTCTCCTCGTCCGCGGACAGACGCTCGCGGCGCCAATCGACCCGCGCGAAGAATCGACCCTGCTCCTGATAGTAGTGCTGGATGGCGTCGGCGCTCGCGCCCACCTCGAAGTCGTCGAAGGAGCCGCGCGTGATCAGGGTCAGCTGGTCGCGCAATGAATGGTCGGATTGGCTGCCGTTCCCTTCGAAGGCCACCTCGATCCGTTTTCGTTCGTTGATCGCGATGTTGACGCGGACGTCCTTGGCGGCGCGGTTCACGCTCTTCTGGACGCTGAAGTCGCTGGTCACGCGGACGCCCAGATAGCCGAGGGCACGGTAGCGCTTGACGAGGGCGTCGATGTCCTCGCGAAGCTGCTTTTGCGTGAAGGGTTCCGGGTGGGTCCAAGCCGTGGTCCAGTCGGCGTGGCGAAACATCGGGTCGATCTCGGGCGAGGAGAGCGCGTGATTGCCGGTGAAGGTGATCGGCCCGAGTGGATAGGCCGGTCCCAGCTCCACGGCGACGAACAGATCGACGGCGCCCGCGGCGGTGCGGCCGGGCTCGGCGCGAAGGCCGACGGTGGCATCGAAATAGCCGCGGCTGCGCAGAAAGTCGATGACGTGCTCGCGCTCGCGTTCGAGCACCACATTCCGCTCCGTTCCCGGCGGCGGCAGGGGGCGACCGGGACGGACGGTGATGCGGCGCTGGATCTCGTCCTGCTGGATCGGCCAGTTGCCGGTCACGAAGACGTAGCGCACCCGATCGTAGGGCATCAGCGTGACCACCACCGTGACGCCGCCCGACGCGGAACGGGTGGTGACGGCGGCGCGGTAGCCGATCGCGTCCAGCGCCAGCACCAAGCGGGGGACGGTCCCGAGCGGCTGGCCGATGTCGTCGCTGGGCCCCGCCTCGACGAAAGGATCGCCGATCGCGGCCACCGAGACCACCAGCGCTTGCAGGTCGGCCTCGGAATCGGCGTGCGATCCGCCGATCTCGTAGCCGACGATGGGAATGCGCGGCGCCTGCTGGGCGCGGGCGGTGGACGCCAGCGTCAACAGGGTGGCAAGCCACAGCATCGAGCGGGCGCGTCTCACGGGGTGCGGGCCGTCCGTTTCACCTGCGTCTTATCGCGTAGTCCAGGCGCAGCTCTAAGTTGTAATTGAGGGGCAGCGTTTCGGGCACCCCCTGCTCGGAGGACAGCCGCACCTGCTCGAAGCCGAATCCGGCGCTCACGTAGTCGAAGATCCAGGCATTGGCCTGGGTATTCCAGTGGCTCTGATTCTGAAATCCTTGCAGATAGTCGCTCTGGACGCTCCAGTAGCGGCTGACCCGCTTGCGAAGGCGTCCCTCGACCCCGTCGGAGCCGACGGTGAGCCTGAGGTTGAATCCGGTCAGGCGCTGGAAGCTGCTGTCGTAATAGGGCTCCATGAGGTTGGCGACGGTATCGCGGGTCGCCTGCCCGGCGATGTCCGCGCCGGTGCTCAGGTTGGCCCCGACCGTCGCGTTCTGGGTGCCGAAGTGCGCCGAATCGGAAGCCGAGGTTCGCCCGGTGAGCAGGAGAAAGGCGGTCTGATTGCGATCGAGCCCATCGTCGCTGGAGAGGTCGATCTGCGCCTCGCGCAACGGCCCGCTGATGCGCATGTGTACGTTGTGGTCGACGCCGGCCGAGTCGGTGACCAGGTTCTGCGCCTGGATGTCGAGGTCGGGCGTATCGCCGTCGGCGACCGACTTGGTGGCGATGAAGGTCACGTGGTTGACGTTGGGTACCAGATCGAAGTCGCCCCGCATGAACGGGATGTTGAAGCGGCCGTCGGTGGGCCGAACGTCGCCGGCCAGCTGGGGCACCGAGAGCAGGCCGCCCACGTGCAAGACGATATCGACGTGGATCTCGGGTGCGATGTTGTTCTGCACCACGAACCCGTCGCCGACGGTCCGCACCGAGAGATCTAGGCGCAGCTTCTCGAGCAGCGGTTTCCCCTCGTAGAAGGGCCGCACCGTCGATTCGTCGACGCGCGGGCTGATGGCCAGATCCTTGACGTTGAAGGATTGAAGATAGCGGCCGGAGACCAGGCGCACCTCGCCCCCCAGCTTGAAGCCGTCGTCGATGTTTCCCTTGAGGTCGACGTCGAACGCGAGATCGTCGACCTCGAAGACGCCCGGGCTGCGATAGCTGAGTCGCTCGCCGTGCAGCGGGAGGTCGAAGAGCCCCGGCTTGAAGGGGAGCAGGCTCGAGAACTGGACCCGTCCCGCCCGCACCCCCGAGTCGCCGAGCACGAGCACCCCTTGCCCGTCGAACAGGACCCGGACGTTGTGGAGGATGATCCCCTCGTTGCTGATCTCGACGATCCCGCTTTGCACCTGCACCTCGCTGCCCAGGTCCCGCAGCCGAAAATCGATGGCGCCGAGATCCAGCCGCCCCCGGATGTCGGGGTGGAGCAGCGTCCCGCGCAGCTGCGCGCGAACGTGCGCCTTGCCCTGGGCGTCCGAGACCGCGTCGGGCGCCACGAAGGCCAGCAGGCGCGCGCTGATGTCGCCGTCGACATCGGCCTGGATATTCTCGGGCACGAATCCCGGCCCCAGGGAGGCGCGTCCGGAGAGGTTCATGGTCGAACCCTCGACGGTGACGGCCAGGTGTTCGATCGCCATGCCGCCGTCACTGTGGAGCGCGAAGCGTCCGGAGCCGACGACGATGTCGCGGTCGAACGCCCGCGGACGGATCCGGATCGGGTTGACGATCACCACCTCGCCCCGCACGTCGGGGCGGTCCAAGGTGCCGCCGGCCTTTATCGACGCCCGCAGATCGCCCCCGAGGCGCTGGATGGGGCTCGCCGCCAGGAACGGGCCGAGCAGCTCGAGGTCGAGGTGGCCATCGACCGCGCCGGAGATCGCCCGTCCATCGAGCCGGCCTTCGACGCGCAGATCGCCGCCGTCGGTGGCGAAGTGCGCTTCGTCGAGCGCGATGTGGTCGCCGGACATGTGAACGTGCACGGGCCGCGCGGCCTCGATCCGAACGCGTTGCATGGTGGTCTCGCCGTTCGGTCCGTCGACGGCGCGCGCGATGGAGAGCCACAGCTCGGGCAGGAGCACGTCGATCGCCAGCGGCTGTCCGGGATCGAGATCGATGGCGACGCGGCCGCTGACGATCCCCCGACCGTCGCCGAGCGCGACCAGCTCGGGCGCCAGGGTCTGGATCTCGAGCCGGTGGAAACCGACGCGGCCGTGGACGCTCGGTCCCTTGGGCAGGAGCGCGACGTCGGCGTCGACGTCGAATCGATCGAAGAGCTGGCCGTGTACCGTGACGCCCGGCGCGTGGCTCGGCCCGACCCGCGCCGGGGCCAGCGCCAGGTGGCCCGCGCCGAGCTGTACCCCGCGCACGACGACGTCCTTGAAATCGAGGTCGCCGGCCAGCTCCGGCCGTTCCGGACGGCCGCCCACGTGCAGGCGCGCGCTCACAAATCCGCTCATCGGGACGCCGGAGTCCGCGACGCCCGGGAGACCCGCGATGGGGAGCCTCTTCACCGTCAGGTCGAGATCGAGGTCCTGGTGTTGCAGGCCGACCTGCCCGTGGACATCGACGGAGCCGCCCGCCTGGCGCGCGACCCGCAACGTGCGCACCGCCAGCGTCTGGCCCGCCAGCGCCACATCGATCGGCCCGACGGCGTAGCTGTCCCCCAGCGCCGTGATCATCGTGCCGGCCGGGACCACCACATGCGCCTCCAGCGCGTCGAGGGGACCGCGCGCGTCGGCGGAGACGGTGACCCGCCCCGCGATGCCGGCATCGGGCGCGAGCGCCGCCAGATCGATGCCGCGCGCCTCCAGCCGGGCGTCGACCACCGGGGAGCGCAGCGGTCGGCTGGCCCGTTTCTCCCAGAGGCGCAAGGTGCCGTGCGCCTCGATCCGTCCGCCGAACGCCGGGCCCGACAGCCGGTCGAGGCGGGCGACGCCATGATCGAGCGCGAAGCGGGCGTCGAGCTGGGGCAGCGACCGGCCGCCGGCCCCGAGCCCGTGAACGACCGCCTCGCCGGAGGCCTGCGGATCGTCGAAGCTGCCGCCAGCATGCGCGTCGAGGCGCGCGTCCTTGGCGAAGCGCGGCAGCCCCATCGCGGCCGTGAGCTTTCCAAGATCGGAGGCGATCACGGTGAGCCCCAGATCGATGAGCTGCCGATCCAGATCGACCGATCCCCGGGCGGTCGCGTCGGCGCCGGCGACCGAGACGGTGAGGCCGTCGGTCTTCACGCGCTGGGGGGAGAGCAGGGCACTGCCGTGGACGCGCACCTCGCGCGGCAGGCCGGCGGCTGCGCCGGCGCGCGCAAAGCGCAGATCGACGCGACCGAGCTGCGCCGATTTCTTGCCCAGGTCGGCCCGAGCGTCGATGCGGCCATCGAGGCGCCCGCCCGCCATCGCGCGGAGCCCAGCCGGCAGATAGCTCTCGGTGTGAAAGCCTAGGAGCCCGACGCCCGCCAGCAGGGTCAGGCGGTTGGTGTCGAGGTGGGCGTCGAGGCTCATCTTGCCGCCGCCGGGCGGAGCGAACCCGAAATTGGTGACGTCGACTTTCCCGGCGCCGCCGTCGAAGCCGAGGTCGAGCCCCAGCCCGAGCGCGCGGTAGGTATCGTAGCGAACGTCGAGCCCGCGGATCTCCGCCGCCACCTTCATCTTCGCGAACGGCTCTGTCAGGTTCGCCGTGATCGTCGCGCCGCTGCCCGAGATGGTGAGCCCTTCGATCTTCTTGCCGGCGACCACCGCGGAGAGCGCGTCGCCCGCCTCGCTGAACGCGACGTGCAGCCGGATGCCGGCGACGCTGGTGGCGCCGTAGATGCCCGTGAACGATCCCTTGCCGGTCAGTTGGCTGCGCCCGGTGTCGGCCTCGCCCAGGTCGAGGACGATGTCGTCGGGCGCGTCCTGGGTGGTCGAGATTCGATTGATGACCACCCTGTCGAAGGGCAACACGTTGTCGTCGAGGATTCGCAGCCAGCCGCCCCCCTCGGCGACCACCGATCGGGCGTCGAACCCGAAAATCGGCTTTCCCGGATCGACGGTCGACTGAACGACCGACGCGTGCCCGTGGATGTGGCGCAGCTCGAGGCCCCAGGCTCCGGGAAAA
>CAYTTF010000252.1:0-1173 GCA_964440665.1 uncultured Myxococcales bacterium
TTACATCCTGCCGTCGCTGCCCGGCCTGGCCATCGTGGTGGGCTGCTTCCTCGACGATCTCCTGAAGCGGCGCGACGTGCGCGCCGCGGGCGCCGCGGCGGTCGTCGGCATCCCGCTGCTGGCGCTGGTGACCGTCGACCTGGCCGCCGTCCCCAAGAACGCGCAGCTCTTCATCTGGCTGTTTTCATACGACTACATCAACACGCCGCAGGGACGCCCCTGGCCGCCGGGGCTCGACTTCCGCCCGGTGCTGATCGCGTTCGCGGCGCTGTTCGCGCTGGCCACCGCCGCGCTCGCCTGGCGGCGGATTCAGCGCTGGGCGGCCCTGGGGCTGTGCCTGGCCGCGGTGGCGTTCACTTTCTTCCTGCTCGACGGTTACCTGATGAAGGTGACGCCTTACTGGACCCAGAAGGGCCTCATCGCCAACTACTACAAGATGCGGCGCTCCCCCGACGAGCACCTGCTGGTCTGGCAGATGTACTGGCGGGGCGAGAACTTCTACACCGAGAACGAGGTGTTTGAGGGACCGGCAGACGAGCGAACGATCTTCCTCGGCGATCGCAACGCGGAGAACCTCAAGGCCTGGATGGGGCGCCACCGTGGCCACCGGGCCTTCTTCCTCATCGAACGCTCCCGGATGAGCCAGCTCGAAGGGATGGTCCCGCCGGAGGCCCGCAAGAGCCTCAAAACCGTCGACGAGAGCAACATGAAGTTCTGCCTGGCCAGCATCGAGCTCTAACTATTTGTCGACGAGGTCTCGATAACATATTGACATCTTTGTGACGAACCATAAACATCCCGGAGGTTTTCCGCCTAATTTCCGGGGAGGTTCGTCGTGGTCAAGAGCCGTCTTTCTTTCGCGTTTGCGCTCCCAGTAGCGCTTTTTGGAATTGCCCTCGTCGTGGGCGTCGGCTGCGGTGATAGCACCCCATCGACCTCCGATGGAGGCGCCGGCAAAGGCGGCGGCAGCGGAGGCAAAGGCGGAAGCGCCGCGGGCACCAGCGGCGGAGGCACCGGCGGCAGCGCCGCGGGCACCAGCGGCGGAGGCACCGGCGGAAGCGCCGCGGGCACCGGCGGCGGAGGCACCGGCGGCGGAGGTACGGGCGGCAGCGCCGCGGGCACCAGCGGCGGAGGCACCGGCGGAAGCACGGCCGGCACCGGCGGAAGCGCCGC
>CAYTTF010000252.1:1273-7418 GCA_964440665.1 uncultured Myxococcales bacterium
GAGCCGGCGGCGGAGGTCGAGGCGGCAACACGGCCGGCACCGGCGGAAGCGCCGCGGGAGCCGGCGGCGGAGGTCGAGGCGGCAACACGGCCGGCACCGGCGGAAGCGCCGCTGGAGCCGGCGGCGGAGGCACCGGGGGAAGCGCCGCGGGAGCCGGCGGCGGAGGTCGAGGCGGCAACACGGCGGGAGCCGGTGGAGGAGCCGGCCACGTCGCCGACGCCGGGAGCGACGCGGCGACCGACGCCCGCGACGCCGGCCCGACCTGTACCAACGCCTGCACGGCGGGCAACCACCGCTGCGCGGGCGGCGGTTCCCAGACCTGCGTGCTCGGGACCAACGGCTGTACCGAGTGGGGCGCGACCAGCATTTGCGCCGGGATCACCACCTGCGCGGGCTCCGGCCTTTGCGCCTGTCCCGCAGCGCCGACCGGTTGCACGGCCGCCGGAACGTTCTGCAGCGGCTCGACCAACGTCATCACCTGCCACCAGGACGCGCAGGGCTGCTTCTCGGTGTCGGCCCCGGTGGCCTGCCCGACCGACACCACCTGCAAGGGAGCGCTCCCGAACGCGGCTTGCACCTGCGACAACGACCCGAATTGCAGTGGGGCCAACTCCTTCTGCATGGATCCCTCGACGGTGGCGACCTGCGGCGCGGACAGCAACACCCCGGCTTGCAACGTCATCAAGAGCACGACCGCCTGCCTCGGCTCCAGCTTCTGCTCGGGCGGCGCTTGCGTGTGCCCAGCTATCGGAACGGCCGCCGGAACGGGCTGCGCCACTCTCGCGGCGACGTCCTGCTCGGGCACCGACATTCTGACCTGCGTGACCGAGACGGCCAGCGGCTGCAGCATCTGGCAGGCCTCGACCCACTGCGCAGCCACCGGGTTCACCTGCGGGACCCAGGGCGGCGGCACGCCGACTTGCCAGTGCCCCGTAAACCCCCAAGGGGCCGACATCTACGTCGATCCGGTTGCCGGTAGCGACGTGGTGGCGGGCGTGGGTAACGTCTTCCCGACGGGCATCCAGACGCCGGCGGCCTGCCGCTTCGCCTCTTTGACCAATGGGCTGACCAAGATTCCGTTCCAAAAGCCCGGACGCGTGATCGCCATCAGCGCGGTGACCCCAGTGACGTTCGCGGGGGAGACGTTCCCGCTCACCATCCCCGCGAGCGTCAGCGTGCTGACGGCCGACGCGGTCTTCACCCCGGCCAACTACGTCATCAACTTCAACGCCGGCACCACGGCGGTGACGATGAGCAACGGCTCCGCGCTGAGAGGATTCACCGTCCTCAACGGCACGGCCGTGTCGCAGGCGCTGGTCAGCTGCGCCGCCGGTAGCGCGACCCTCGACACCGTGGTCCTCGACGGCGCCACCAAGGCCGTCGACGGCCTCGACGTAACCGGAACCTGCGCGGCGACGCTCGACGCGGTCCAGATCGACAGCGTATCCGGCGTGGCCCTCAACGTGAGCAGCTCGGCGGCCTCCACCATCACCGGCGGAACGCTCAGTGCGGCCCTGATCGGGTTGCAGCAGACGGCCGGCTCGGTGACCGCGACGGGATTGCATGCCGATGGCAATGGCCAGTACGGCATCCTCCTGCCGGCCAGTAGCGCGGGCACGCCCACCCTGAGCCTTGGCGGCAGCAGCACCGCCAGCGGCAATGGCACCCTGGGGAACTTCGCCGGTATCTCCATCGGCAAGGGCTCTCTGACGGCCAGCAACACGGCCGTCGACGGCAACGGCGGGATCGGCATCCAGCTCACCAGCGCCGGCTCGCACCAGCTGACCACGGTCGAGGCCAATGGCAACGGGGCCGTGACGACGTCATCGTTCGGCGTCGGCATGACGGCCGGTACGCTCACCGCCTCGGCCCTGACGGCAAGCTCGAACACGGACAGCGGTATCTCCGTATCGGCGGGTAACGCGACCTTCACCGGCGCAACCGTCGCGTCGAATAAGGGACGCGGGCTCATCATGTCGGGCGGCACGGTCACGATCTCGGGCGGCACCTTCAAGAGCAACGTGATGGCCGGCGTCTTCGGCTCGGCCGGGACGCTCACCGTTGGAGGTGGAACCGAGCTGGCCAGCAACGGCACGCACGGCGTCCACGTCACCGGCGCGGTGACGGTGGTCGCGGGCGCGAACATTCACAACAACACCCTCAACGGCGTGCTCGTGAACGACACCACCGGCGTGACCGTCAACATCGGCTCGACCGCGACGGTCACCTCGATCAACGCCAACCTCAACGACGGCATCCTGGTCCAAGGCGCGCCCGCCACCGGCGGCGGCGCGAACTCGCTCACGATCGACACGGTCGGCGTCGGCACCAACGGCAAGTTCGGCATCTACCTGCAGGGGAACAACGCCGCGGTGGCCGCCACTATCAAGGGGAGCACCATCACGGCAAACGGCGATGTCGGCATCATGGTCGAGCAGGCCGGCGGCCTCATCACCACCACCGAGGCGATCCAGAACAACGACGTCAACGGGAACAACACGGCAAACGTCCACCCCGTGGGCGGCATCCTGTTCAACACCTCGAGCACGCTGACGAGCTTCATCGGCAACAAGGTCCACTCGAACGGCGGCGACGAGCTCGGCTTCAACGCGCTTCCTAACGGCGGCCTGCGCTGGTCCATCAACCCGCCCAGCGCCGCCTGCGACGCCACCGCCAACTCGCTCTACTGCTACGGCAACGGCAACGTCGGCCTCCATATCCTGGCGGGCACCGAGACCGTGGATGGGCAGCACGTCCACTGGACCAACAATCCCCCCACCTCGGGGATCGACTTCTCGGGCACGGTGACCGTCACCAACCCGTGCACCGCCGTCGCGACCTGCCCGTAGGGGCGGGCCGGGTTCTCTAGGCACGGGGTTGGCCGTCGTTGACGGCGGCTGCCCCGGGTGGCAGGATTCGCCCTCCCCGGGGGGCCCCCCTGGGGTTTCGTCGTGCTCAAAGCCCTCACCATATTCAGCGGAAACGCCAACCGCGACCTGGCGCAGGCGATCTGCCGCTACGTCGAGACGCCTCTCGGCCGCGCCGAGGTCACGCGCTTCGCGGACGGCGAGGTCTACGTCGAGATCAACGAGAACGTGCGGGGCGTGAATTGCTTCGTCGTCCAGCCGACCTGCGCGCCCGCCAACGACAACCTGATGGAGCTGCTGGTCATGATCGACGCGCTCAAGCGCGCCTCGGCCGGGGCCATCATCGCCGTCATCCCCTACTTCGGCTATGCGCGGCAGGACCGCAAGAGCAAGCCGCGCACGCCGATCTCGGCGCGTCTGGTCGCGGATCTGCTGACCGCGGCCGGCGTCGATCGGGTGCTATCGATCGATCTGCACGCCGGGCAGATCCAGGGGTTCTTCAACATCCCGGTCGATCATCTGTACGCGATGCCGGTCTTGATGGACGATCTGCGGCTGCGCTTCAACCACGACGCGGTGATCGTCTCGCCCGACGCGGGCGGCGTGGAACGGGCGCGCGCCTATTCCAAACGGCTCGGCACCAGTCTGGCTATCATTGACAAGCGTAGGCCCGCGCCCAATGTCTCCGAGGTGGTGAACATCATCGGGGACGTGGACGGCCGCGACGCGATCATTGTCGACGACATGGTCGACACCGCCGGGACGCTATGCGCCGCGGCGCAGGCGGTGAAGGCCCAGGGCGCGCGCGCCGTCTACGCCTGCGCGAGCCACGGGGTCTTGTCGCCGCCCGCCATCGAGCGGATCAACGCCTCCCCGCTCGAGCAGCTCATCATCACCGACACGATTCCGGTACGGCCCGAAGTCCGCGCCTGTCTCAAGATCAAGGTGCTACCGGTCGCCAAGCTCCTCGGCGAAGCGGTCAAGCGAATTCATCACGGCGACTCGATCAGCTCGCTCTTCATTTGAACCGAACGGCAACGCAAACAAAGGAAGCAGATTATGGATTTCACCAAGGTCAACGTCGAGGTCAGGGGTGGCACCGGCAAGGGTGGTTCGCGCAAGGTCCGCGCGGCGGGCAAGGTCCCGGGCGTCGTCTACGGACGCAAGCGCGATCCGATCGCCGTGACCTTCAACGAAAAAGAGCTGCTCACCTCGCTCGACAAGGACAAGCGCCGCAACACGGTCCTCACCCTCTCGATCGCGCAGGCCGGTGGCGGCGGACAGGCCGAGGAGGTGACCGCCATGGTGCGCGAGGCGCAGATCAACCCGCTGTCGCGCCGTCTGGTCCACGTCGACTTCTTGCGCGTCGACATCGACGCCGAGGTGCACGTGACCGTCCCCGTGGTGCTCACCGGCAAGGCCCTCGGGACCACCAACGGCGGCCAGCTTCACCAGAGCTTGCACACCGTTCCGGTGGCGGCCAAGCCGGCTGCCATTCCGACCAAGATCGAAGTCGACGTGAGCGCCCTCGAGATCGGCGATGCTCTGCACGTGAGCGACCTGAAGCTCTCCGCCGGGGTGCGCGTGCTCCTCGACGCGCGCGACGCCATTGCGTCGGTGGTGGCGCCGAAAGCCGAGAAGGTGGAAGCCGAAGTGGCGGCACCGGTCGAAGGCGCGGTGCCCGCCGAAGGCGCGGCTGCGGCCGGCGCGGCGGCCCCCGCGGCCGGCGGCGCGGCGGCCCCTGCGGCCGGCGCCAAGAAAGAGGGCGGCGGCAAAGAGGACAAGAAAGGAAAGTAACGGAGCAAGTCGCCTGTCACGTAGCGGACCCCGCACATGCATCTCGTGGTTGGGCTTGGCAATCCTGGTGTCGAATACCAGGACCACCGGCACAACCTGGGGTTCAAGGTCGTGGACGAGCTCCGAGCCCGCGCGCGCGGCCCCCTGCCGCGCGCGAAATTCGGCGCGGAGGTCTGCGAGGTCACGCTGGCCGGCGAACGCACCCTGCTCTGCAAGCCCATGGAATTCATGAACGTCAGTGGTCAAGTGGTCGCGCGCGTGGCGAGCTTCTGGAAGATTCCAGCGGCCGCCACCATCGTCGTGCACGACGAGCTCGACCTGCCTTTCGGCCGCCTCAAGCTAGGCGCCGGCGGCGGCCACGGCGGCCACAACGGCGTCCGGTCGCTGCTGGCCGATCTCGGCCAGGCGGAGTTCGCGCGCGTGCGCGTCGGGGTCGGAAGACCGGCCACCGGGCGCGATCCGGCCGACTATCTGCTTTCCAATTTCTCGCGCGCGGAGGACAAAGAGCTCCCCGCGCTGGTGGCGACCGCCGCCGACGCGATCGAGATGATCCTCGCCAAGGGACTGCCCGCCGCGATGAACCGTTTCAACGGAAAAGCTCAGAGCAACAAAGAACCCGGGAACCGCGCGTGATGGTCACGTTCGGCCCTCCCTCCTTGTCCGTGGCGACACGGAACTCAACGTCCAAGAGGAGACAACCATGACAGCGACAGGAACGGAGCCGGCGACGCCCGTCGGCAAGCAGACACCCCCGCTGACGACCACGCCCAGGCGGCCGCCTTCGGCCCGCGACATGGCCGGCCGCAAACGGGAATACGAAACCATCTACATCCTGCGCCCCGACAGCACGACCGACGTCATCGCGCAGGTGAACCAGAAGATCCGCACCGTCGTCGAGACCGGCGGCGGGACTTTGCTCAAGGTGGACAACTGGGGCAAGCGCAAGCTCGCCTACGAAGTGAAGAAGCAGCTCAAGGGGATCTACCTCTTCTTCTCGTACCTCGGCACCGCCGGGATCGTCGAAGAGGTGGAGCGCAACCTCCGCCTGACCGACTCGGTCATCCGCTACTACTCGGTGAAGATGGCCGAGAACGTCGACCCGGCCGTGCGGGTCTCCGAGATGACCGAAGAATCCTTCACCAAGGCGGCCACGCCCGGACCGGACGAGGAGGCCATCGCGACCGGCCAGGCCGACGCGCGATCGCCCTTCGAGGACGACGAGGGGGCCTTCGACTTCGAAGAGGCCGTGTTCGGCAGCGCAGACGAGCCGCGCGGCGGCCGTGGGGAGGGCTGAGCCATGGCGAGCGAATCCACCAGCGAAGGCAAGGGCGGCCGTGAAGGCCGGGAAGGCCGGGATGACAAGAAGCGTCCGGTCGGGCGCCGCAAGCAGTGCAAGTTCTGCGCGGATGAGGCGATCAAGATCGATTACAAGGACGCCTCGCTGCTCAAGTACTTCATCACCGATCGCGGCAAGCTGGTGC
>CAYTTF010000253.1:0-7360 GCA_964440665.1 uncultured Myxococcales bacterium
GTCGACCTCATACGAGAAGCTCTCCCCGTCCGGCAGCCACGTCGGGTCGGAGTTCATCGACGGTTCCGCGATCGGCACCACTGGCACTCCCCCGCTGCCGTCGGCGTGTGTCGACAAAAAAGCGAACGCCCGGTTGTCGGGCGTATGCCCCGTGTAGACCATTCGCCGCCCGTCGGGCGATACGTCGGGGCAGCCTTCCGCGTAAGCGTCGGGGACCAGCGGAGAGGGCTTCCTCTCGCCCGTGTGCGTGTCGACGTCTTCGGCGTGTGAAGGGCGACCCCAGACGAAGCGGATCGTGCGGTGATCGGGCAGCAGAGACGTGCAGCGGATCTTGTCCGGCACCTCCGCCAGGACCTTGGACTTGTCGGTCCAATCTTCGGGCTCGCCGGTTGGAACGATCAGGAGCGGGTCGATGACCGCAGCTTGCTGCGAACCTCGCGCGTGCAACCGGCGGAGACCGGCAACGCCGCCCATCGTCGCAATCCCAACGCACGCCGCAGCGGCCGCCCGCAGGCCCCACCGGCGCCAGGTTGCGCGCTTGATTCTGGCGTCGCTGAGCCGAGCCGCGATCTCGGCGACCTCGCGGGGCCTCCGTTCTGGATCCTGGGCCGTGCAGTCACGGCAGATCTCGAGAATGGCGCGCTCCGGGGGCGTCAACCGGCGCCCCGCGATCGGATTCGACATCCCGGTCGCGCCCGGCCGCCAGTGCGGTCGCTCGCCGAAGACAATCTCGTGGCTCACCACCCCCAGCGCCCACAAATCCGAAGCGACGCTGGCCCGCCCGCCGCGCAACAGCTCGGGCGCCATGTACGCGATGGTCCCGCCGTGGACGCTGGTGGTGCTCTCCCACGAATCCGTCGCCAGGCCGAAATCGGAGAGCACCACCCGCCCGTCGCCCATGCGCAGCACGTTCTGGGGCGTGACGTCGCGGTGGATGATGCCGGCGTCGTGAATGGCGGCCAGGCCGGCGGCGAGCGCCCGCACGTCGGCGATCCGGTCGCTGATCGGTCGCCCGGTGGTCGCCCCCGACCGGACCTCGTCGCGCAACGACCCGTGAGAGGTCAGCTCCATGATCAGGAAGACCCGCCCGTCGGCCTGCTCGAAATCGAAGACGCGGCAGACGTTCGGGTGATGGATCTGGCGGGCCAGCTTGACCTCGCGCGCCAGCCGCTCCGACCAGGTGCGCTCGCCGGCGTATTCGGCGCGGAGGATCTTGATCGCGACCGCCTCTCCCAGCGTTCGATCCAGCGCGTCGACGACCAGGCCCATGCCGCCGCGGCCGATGATCTTGCGGATCTCGTAGCGGCCGGCCAGCACCGCCCCGGACTGCAGAGGCTGCGTCACATCGCCGCCGGGTGATGGCAACGGCGGCGGCTCGAGATCGGTCTGGCTCTCGCCGGCAGCCCCTGGGTCGCGCTCGTCAATCATGGCGCGCCCGCTTCTATGGCCGGAACTGTTCCGGCCGCAGCTCGTGCCGCGCGATCCAGCGCCAGACCACGGCCCACTTGCGATCGAGCGATCTCGCCACGCCCGAGACGTTGCCGTTGTGCTGGCGCAAAAGGTGCTCGAGCTCGCCGCGCGCCGGGGCCGGACGTGGCCGTCGTCGGAGCGCGATCCGCGGACCCAGCTGGTGGGCGCTACGAATGGTGGTCGGCAGATGTTCGAGACAGATGCGGCCGTCGGGCGCCAACGCCACGGCATGCTTGATCGCCTTTTCCAGCTCGCGGATGTTGAGCGGCCAATTGTAGAGGGAGAGCGCCCGGAACGCGGCCGGCTCGATGGCCCGAACCGCGCCCGCCGCAAAATGCGCTGCGAGCGGACCGACGTCTTCCGGACGCTCGCGCAGCGGTGGAATCCGGATCGCTTCGGCGCCCAGCCGGGCCACCAGATCCGAACGCAGCGGATGCATACTGTTTCCGCCGCCGAGCCGGCGGGTGGCCGCCAGGACGCGCACGTCGACCCGGCGGAGGGTCGTCGAGCCGAGCGGCGCGATCGTCCGGTCCTGGAGAAAGCGGAATATCTTTCCCTGAAGCTCGGGCGGCATGTCGCCGATCTCGTCGAGCAGCAGCGTCCCCCCTTCGGCCGCCTCGATCAGCCCCGGCTTCGCCTTGGTCGCCGTCGAGTGCGAGCCCGGCGCGTAGCCGAAGAGGTCGCTTTCGATCAGCTCGCCCGGCAGCGCGGCGCAATTGATCGCGATGAACGAACCCCGGCGTTCCGACGCGCGATGGATCGCTCGCGCATAGACCTCCTTGCCAACCCCCGTCTCGCCGACCAGCAGGAGCTCTTCGTCCGTTCGCGCCAGCCGCCGCAAGTTCGCGAGCGTCAACGCAAGCGACGGCGACAGCGTCGCGACCGGACCGAACGGCGACACGGCCTCCTCGGCCAGCGCCGCCGACTCCGCCTCCGACACGCGCCGGAACACGCCACCGTGGTTGCCGAAGAGGAGGATGCACCCTTCCGACAACGAGACGGGCTTCGTCAGGCGGCGCCCATCCAGATACGTTCCGTTCAAGCTCCCCAGATCTTCGACGTTGTAGCCGCCCTTGCGGCCGACGATCCGGAGATGCCGGCGCGAGAGGAGCTTGTCGGGGAGCTTGATCCAGTCCGCGTCGTGACGGTCAACCGGCCGACCCCGTCCGAGCGTCGGACACCCATCGACCCGAACCGCCTGCGCGCCGTGCGCCGCGAACGAAGTGATCAGCAGCGTCGGCGTCGAGCGTTTCGGCTGAGGATGCCCGCGCGCCTCCGGCACCGTCTCCACACCGGATTCCCCGCCCGACATTTCGATCCTGGATACAACGAATCGGCGGGGGAACCAAGCGGCGGGCGGGTGTTGCTCGGACCAGAACTGTCACTCGCCATCGTCACTTGTTGCATTTGCCCTGTCGCTGACCGCGGGCCAATCCGTCCCCCTCCAGCCGGCCGCGTCATCTGCCGATTCTTAGGGTACGTTGCCCCCCGGAGTCCCCCGCTTGCGTCCCCTGCTGGTCGTCCCGCCGCTCTTCGGCACCGAAATCTACGACGACGAGATCGGCTTCCTGTGGGGCAGGTTCGGGCAGCTCTACGGCGGCCCGCCCATCGCGACGCTCGACCGCCTCCGCGGTCGGCCGCTGGGCGTGCTCCGCTACATACCGCTGCTCTTCGGGATCAAGTACGACCTCCTCGCGTCCCTCGAACGGGCCCTGTCCGGGGCCGGCTATCGCGTGGGCGAGACGCTGCACTACTTCGGGTACGACTGGCGCATGCCGGTGGTCGGCCACGGCGTGGCGCTGGCGGCCGAGGTCCGCCGCATCGCCGCGGCCTGCGGCGAGGAGATCGACGTCCTCGGGCTCTCGAACGGCGGACCGATCATCCGCGCCGCCTACGCCGCCGACGCGGCGCTCCCCATCGCGCGCGTGGTGACCTCGGGCGGGGCGCACACCGGGTGCATCGAGACGCTGGCCTGCTTCGACGCCGGGTTTCAGTTTGCACCGCTCGGGCGCACCGTCACGCCCCAGCAGTTCATGGCCTGTCCGGGCGGGCTCGACTCCATGCCGGGTCCGGGGGCGTCGCGGTTTTTCCCCGACGACGCCGGCTACGATCTCTATGACGTCGACACCTGGCGCAGACTGCGGATGTCGGTCTTCCGCCACAACCCAGATGATCCCGTCTGGATCGACGTGGTCGGGAAGCGCCTGGCGGGCGTCCGCGAGCTCTGGCGGGTGCTCGAAACCGCCCCGGCGCCGCGCCGCCTGATCTGCATCTGCGGCATCGGGCTGCCGACGCAGGTTCGGGTCGCCGTGCGCGACGGGCGCGCCCAGCTTCCGGGCGAAGGGCGGACAGCGGCCCTGCCGCCTGAGGCGCTCACCGACGGAGACGGCACCATCGACACCGCCGGCGCGTCGGCCTGGACCGGCGCCGATCCCGAGATCGTTCAGATTCCCGTCACCCGCCACCGCGACACGGTCCGGACACCCGCCGCCTTCGCCGCCATCCTGGGCGCGCTGCGCTGACAAACCCGTGCGCGCCGGGCCGTTCCCGCTTGCCCAGCCGCCGACCGAGGGCTTCTACTGATAGGGCCGATGCGCGAGACGTTCCGCCAGTTTCGGATTTTCCTCGAGACGAACCCCTACACGGCGGGCGCGACGGCGCGTCTGTCGCGGCGGGCGCGCGCCGCGGTGTTCCTCTATCGGCTCTCCTTGCGGATTCTGGCGCAGTGGGCGCGCGACAAGTGCCCACAGCAGGCGGCCGCGCTGGCGTTTCAGACCGCGCTGTCGCTGGTGCCGGTCACGGCGATCGCGTTTTCGATCTTGCGGGCGGTCGGATCGCTCGACGCCGAATCGCGCCTCTTGCAATTCTTTTCCGAGCACGTCTTCCCGAAGATGCCGGACGTCTCCGAGCGCATCCGCGAGTTCTCCGGCAAGGTCAGCATCGGCGCGCTGGGCGGCGGGGGCCTCATCTTCACGATCGTCACCTGCTATTCGCTCTACAGCTACGTCGAGCGGATCTTCAACGACATCTGGAGGGTCGGGCAGCGGCGCACGGTGATCGGGAAGTTCCTGACCTTCTATGCGATGGTCACGCTGCTGCCGACGCTGGCGGGGTTCTCGCTTTACTGGTCGGGGCGTCTCGTCGAATCGGGCGGCGTCACGCGGTTCCTGACGCCGCTGCTCATCGAGATCCTGGGGCTGGTGTTCATGAACAAGCTCCTGCCGCGCGCCAACGTGAAATGGGCCGCGGCGATCGCGGGCGCGCTGGCCACGGCGCTGCTGCTGGAAGCGACCAAGTACGCGTTCGTCCACTTCGCGGAGCGGATCATGCTGAAGAGCTACAGCAGCGTGTATGGGCCGCTCGGCCTGGTGCCGCTGGTGCTGGTCTGGATCTACGCGTCGTGGGTGTTGGTTCTGCTCGGCGCCGAGATCGCGCACGCTCTGCAGAACCTGGGGTTGCTGGAGGCGGAGGAGCGCCGGCAGCGCGACGACGAGCCGATCAACGGCCTGCTGGCCGCGCAGCTCTTGGCGGCCGTCGCGGCGACGCACGAGGAGGCCGGCGCCGGTCACCCGGCGGAGCGCCTGGTCTCGGAGTTCGGCCTGTCGCCCTACAACGTCGAGCGGGTGGTCAAGCGGCTCAAGGCGCGCGGCCTCATCGCCGAGGTGCGCGGCGATCTCAACGGCTACGTGCCGGGGCGTGCGGCGTCGACCATCCGTCTGGAAGAGGTGCTGGCCGCGTTTCGTTCGACCGACATCGAGATCGCCCACGGCGCCACCTCGGCGACGCTGCGCGATCTCATCAATGAGCTCGACGAGACCCGCCGCCGCCGGATCGCCGACCTGACCATCGCCGACCTGATGCCCCACACCACCCTGCCCCGAGAAGCCGCCACCCTGGTCATCGTGCCGCCGCCCCGCGGACGCGACTGATCAAGCCAGCCGTTCGCGGCGCATCTCGTGAAAGGTGTCGGTCGCCTCGTCGTGGACGCGGCTGGTCCAGATGATGGCGCCCCCTTCGATCTCGTAGATGCTGTAGCGCGCCCGGCGCTCGGGACCGCCCGCGTAGGAAGCGGAGCCGGCGCCGATGACCGGGATCGGCTTTCCCGAAGGGCCGGTCAGCTCGGCGCGCTGGTCTTCGTGGTCGTGGCCGTGCAGCACCAGCTCGGCGCCGGCGCGCGCCAGCACCGCGGCGAACGCCTCGCGATCGCGAAGATTTCGGTGCTCGCCCGGCTTGTGCATCACCGGCGGGTGGTGAATCAGCACGATGCGCGTCTTGCCGGTCAGCTCGGGCGCCAGCAGGATCGCCTCGAGGCGCCCGAGCTGCGCCTCGCCGATCTGTCCCCAGGCGCCCAGATCGCCGGTCGCGACCGAGCTCGAGACGCCGACGAGCGCGAGCTCGTCGCGCAGGTGGACGAACGGGTAGGCCCGGGCTTTGGCACCCTCGCCCTCTCGCGCCAGGTCGTTGGTCTGGTAGGCCGCGAAGAGCTGTTCGAAGGCGCGGTCCTTCACCACCGCCTCGACGTACGCATCGTGGTTTCCGGGGATCACCGACACGCTCTCGGGCGGAACGCCGCTCATGTCGATCCAGGCCAGCGCCGCCCGCCATTCGCCCGCCAGCGCCACGTTCGACAGATCGCCCGTGAGCGCCAGATGGTCCGGCGCCTGCGCGCGCAGATCGATGCGCAGGTCTTCCAGCAGCTGCATCTTGTGCTTGCGGACGCGGTTCACCACCAGGTTGGCGAGACCGACCGCGCGCTTGCCGAAGAACTGTCCGGGGTGGGCGCCACGAAAGCCCCGGAAGTGCGGATCGGTGACGTGCGCGAGACGGAACACGACGGCGCCTACCCTGCCCTGTCGCCGGGCGGCTCGGACAGGAATTGTATGTCGGCGACGACGCCGAAATGATCCGAGGCGTAGAGCTGCTCGCCGCTCGGTGAGACGGTAGGCTCGTTGAAGGCGGGTGCCTGTGGCTTGTTGAAGGCGACCTGCGCGCCCAGGATCGTGCCACGCCGGTCGCGGCGCACCGGCGTCACGAAGATGTAGTCGAGGCGGCGATCGCGCCGCAGCCAGAACATGCGTTCGGTGTATGGGTTCTCCCGGGTCCAGGTGCACCCGGGCTCCGCGGGGTGGGCCACCGCCCAGGCGTCCTGGTAGGCGACCCGGCGGCCGCCCAGGGTGCAGAGCCCCGTGAGCCAGCGGATCTCGTCGCTCTCGGGCACGGTGTTGAAATCGCCCATCACGACGTGCGGGCTGTCGTTGTGCAGGCCGCCGCGGCCGTGCGCCGTCACCACATCGTCCACCACCTGCACCTGCTCCTCGCGCTTGAGACCTTCGTTCTCTCGATAAGAAAGGTGGGTGGTGTGCGCCCAGATCGCCCCAAATTCGCTGTCGATCCGCGCCGAGAGGACGATGCGCCCCTCGGTCTCCGTGCTGTGCGGCAACGGACGCCAGTCGTGCGCCCCGATCGGAAACCGCGACATCAGCGCCAATCCCTCGTGTCCACCGCCCCAGGCGGTCGACGGCGAGAACACGTGGTGCCACCCGCGCGGCCCCGCCAGGGCCGCCGCCTGGTTCGGGACCCGTCCCGGCACCTCTCGCACCTCCTGCAACGCGACGACGTCGGCCGACAACCGGTCGAGCTCGGCCCCGACCTGCGCCAGGCGCGCCGCCCAGGGTCCGTTTTCGCCCCACAGGTTCAGCGTCACGAAGCGCAGGTGTTTGGGCTTCATTTCAGGCACCGCGGTAGGTGCACTTGCTGTCGGAGGTCTCCCAGACCGTCACCGCGTCGAGCACGGCGATCTGCGGCCGCAGCGCCTGCCATAGATAAATGGCGATGTTCTCGCAGGTCGAGTTCTCCAGGCCCGGGACGTCGTTGAGGTTCTGGTGGTCGA
>CAYTTF010000254.1:0-7343 GCA_964440665.1 uncultured Myxococcales bacterium
ACCGTCGGCCTCCTCAATGCCATTGAGGCGCTCTCCCAGCTGAGCTACATCCCCGTGTGTCGCCCGGTTAACTAGCAGCCGCGCGCGCGCAGGTCAACGGGGGTCACCTCGGAAACAGGCTCTCGAAGCGGGGGTTGCCGCGCAGGTGGTCCCAGTCGTTCGATAGGTAGATCTCGTGGAGGAACCGTTCGGGCCGTGCCGGGACGGGCCGCAGGACGAACATCTCGAGCCCCGCCAGCGC
Organism: uncultured Myxococcales bacterium; assembly: GCA_964440665.1. Taxonomy (GTDB): domain Bacteria; phylum Myxococcota_A; class Polyangia; order Fen-1088; family Fen-1088; genus JADGRB01. The sequence continues at coordinate 242 of CAYTTF010000254.1, forward strand.
GGCCTCGGTCTCGCCCAACCCGGCGGCGCACGCGGCGACGCCCAGGGTGTTGGCGGGATCGGCCCGCTCGGCTTCGGTGACGTGGGCGCGGGCGAAGCGCGCATCGGCCGTGGCGCCGTCGGCGGCGTAGGTCGCGCACAGCAGAAGCTCGACGTCCGCGTGTGCGTCGGTTGCGGCCCGATCCGGTGGATGCGGTTCGGTGCCGCGCGCCTCTTCCAGGCGATTCCGCGCGTGGGCATAGAGCGCCGCGGGAACGCGACCGAGGGTCGCGCGGGTCGCGAGGAGCTTCGCGCTCAGCAGGCGGCCTTCGTCGAGCGCCTGGCGCCGCTCCCAGTTTCGCTGGAGTTCGGCGGTCATCATCCGGTTCCGCCCGACGGGAATCCGGGCGTTTTGCGCGGCGGCACCGGCGAGCAGCTGGGACGATCGAAGCTCGCGTTCGGCTTTCGCGATGGCGAGCTCCAGCACGCGCGAGGGACGGGTGCGGGTGGTCGCCGTCCAATCGGCGATGGCCTGGCGATAGAAAGGCTGCGCGTCGGCCCAGCGCTCCTCCGCGTCCGCGGTCGCCGCGCGCAGGTACGCGGCGCTCGGGACGGTCCGCTCGATCGGGGCACCGACGTCGATGCTGGCGATGACGGTGGTGGTTCGGCCGCTGCCGATCGGCAGCGTGGCGGCCGGTGCCGAAGGGGTCGGCGGGGTCGACGGGGTCGCCCGGGTCGGCGGGGTGAGCGGCGCCGGCGCCGCCGGCGGGATCGGCGGGATCCGATTGGCGGCGGCGACGGCGATCAGAATCAGACGCGCACCGACGCCCAGCACGGGCGAGATGTTAGCAGCGCCCCGGCTTGACGGGTGACGGGCGCCATAGTACCGAGCGATCATGAAATGGGCGGCCGCTTGGGGTGTGACCGCGCGGGTCTGCAGCGGCACCGCCGTCGCCATCGCCATCGCGGTGACCGGCGCGGTCGCGCTCCCGGGCTGTCACGCGGGCCTCGGAAGTGGCGCGGCCGCGCCGCCGCTGGCGGCCGGTGATTTCACGATCGTCGAACGCGCCGAGACCGGCCCGATCACGGCGCTCGCGTTCCGGACGCCGTATCTGTGGGCTGCCGGCGCGCCGGGTTTGCGCCGCTGGGACCTGAGCAGCGGAGACTACGAGGAGGTCGCCGACGGGACCGAAGCGGGCGGGCGCGAGCTCCGGGCGATCGCCGTCGACGACGAGGGGACGGCGTGGGTCGCGAACGCGACGGAGGTCGGGCGCTGGATCTCGTCGCCGAAAGGGAAGCTCCACTACCAGGGGACCGGATCGCCGGGCACGGTGACGGTGCTGGCCCCGCGCCTGCCGGTCCGCAGCGAAGGGGTGTGGGCCGGCGGGCCGGGCGGGCTCTACCGGTTCGACGGGCACCGCTGGTCGGTCGTCGAGGGACTGATCGGCGTCTCCGTGACCTCGCTGGTGCTGGACGACGACGGGCGCGGGGTCTGGGTCGGGACGCGCGGGCAGGGGCTCTATCACGCGACGGGCACACCGGCGGAGGTTGTGCCCGTGCAGGGCGGCGCGGCCATCGTCGCCGACGAGATCGTCGGGACGGCCACCACCGCGGTGGGAACGCGCATGGTGGCCGGCAACGCCGCCGGCGAGGTGCGGCTCTACGCGCTCACGATGGCCGGCACCTTCGAGTTTCACGCGCCCGCCGGGGTCCATGCCGTCGCGCTGGTCGCGCGCGGGAAGGAGGCGCAGCTCGTCGCGGGGCCTGTCGGCCACGAGCAGGCGTACAACCTGCGGCCGTTCGGTCCGGGCGAGCCGGTGCCGGCAGGCAGCATCCGGTTTTCGTCGCTCGCCGAGGAGAAGGGCGGGCGCTGGGCCGGGGTTCCCACGGGCGAGGCGCTGCCCGCGTCGGTGACCGCGGTGGCCGTCGGTGGCAACGATCTCTTTTGCGGCAGCGCGCGGCTGGGTGTCGCGCGCGCCGAGCCGGGGCGGGCGCACCCGTTCGATGGCGCCGAGCTGGTCGGCGACGCCAATCGGTTCTCGGTCGCCTGCGAGACGCGCGACCGCTGCCTGATCGTCACCGACGGACCGCAGGCCTGGCGGACCGACGGCGATCACTACGAGAAGACCAGTCTGGTCGCCGTGCCGGAGGGCGAGGTTCTGGGGCTTGCCAGCGACCCGCAGGGGGTTCTCTACGCGCTCTTCGCCGAGCCGCGCTTCAAGGGACTGGTGATCGCCAAGCGCGCCGCGGGGCAAGACGCGGGGCCCGCCGCCGGGCAAGCTGCGGGGCAAGCCGCCGGGCAAGCTGCGAGGCCCGCCGCCGAGAAAAACGACTGGCAGCCCTTCAAGCGGATCCCCCTCGAGCTGCCGAAGAACGAGACGCCCAAGATCTCGTTCGCCGCCGTCTCGCCGGGCGGCACGCTCTGGATCGGGCTGCGGGTCGCGTCGGGCGGCGACGACGTCGGATACGGCGCGGTGGAGATCGATCTGCAGACCGGGGTGGCCGTGCAGCACCGCCCGCATCGCGAGGGCGAGGCCGCCTCTCCCGAGGCTCTGCCGCTGCCCGCCGATCTCACCGGCATCCTCTTCGCCGACGGGGCGACCTGGTTCTCGTCGCTGTCCGGCGTGCATCGCTTCCAGGAGGGGCAGTTTCGCGGCTGGGGCGAGACCGACGGCCTGCCGAGCGATCTCTGCTGGAGCATCGGCCGCGCCGGCGACGGGACGATCTGGGCCGCGACCTCCGAGGGCCTCGCGCGCTGGGACGGCAAGAGCTGGCACCCGGCCGGCAACGCCGTGGGCGCCACCCGTGGGCTCGGCACCGACGATCAGGGGCGGCTGTGGGTCGCGACCAGCAAAGGACTCCGCGTGTTGCCGCGCGGGGCGTCCGACTTGGCCGCGGCGCCCACGCTGGTGGCGGGCAACATGTTCGATCTGGCCCGAGACCGCTTCGGGAGGATGTGGGTGCTGTCCTCCGCCTCGATCACGCTGGTCACCCCGCGAATTTAACGTCTGGGAGATCGATGAGAATCCGAGCCTTGTGAAGTTCCGATGGCACCAATTTGTAGGCGGACGCTCTGCGCCGCTCTTGCCTGTCGGCATCTATCGGCCAAGGATTCATCAAGGGATTGAATTCGAAATTGGAGATACCAGGTTTTCAGTTCCGAGTCTCCAGTTCGGGAAAGACGTGCTCATCTCGTTACTCGGACGCGATGCGATCTTCGCTCACTTCAATCTGAAGATGACGGCCCGGGATTTTGAGCTGTTGCCCCTGCCGAGGAGGAACAGGAAGAAATAGGCGAACCCACTTCCACCGGGCTATTGCTCCGTCGGTCCCGGTCGGCTCCCCAGTTCCGGAATCCCGGCCCCGGATTCAAACTGACCGGTGGTAGCCTTCCCCCATGAAGGCGGTCGCTTTGGCGTTGGTGCTGGCTTGCCTTGGCGCGTGCGATTCCGGATCCAAATCGCCGGATTCTGGCTCCGTTGGATCGGGTGGCTCCGGCGGTTCCGCTGGTTCTGGCGGTTCCGGTGGGTCCGGCGGCACTACCGATTGCGCCGGAGGATGCCTCTGCGGTCATTCCACCCCGGCGGAGTGTGCCGCCGAGGGCTGCTATCCGTCCTACACGCAATCGGTGGACGGTTCCGCGCCGCAGTTCTTCTGCGCGAACGGACCGCCGTTCGACGCCAGCTCGCAGTAGGTCCGGGAGCACCCGCGGGCCGTCGGATTCAAGACTGCCCCCCCGCGAATTTCGGTAGTGGGTCAGTTTGGAAAAAGCCCCTGACGGGTTCCACTGGACTCCCGTCGGAGGGCGTGGCAACGCTGAGGGATGCCGAATCCGAGGCGACCGCGAGACACGAACGAACTAGCGAAGTCGATACTATCGATCGCGATCGGCGAGAAAGAAAATGACTCCAGGCCCACAGCGGACAGCGCTGCCACCCTGGCGTACCGCACGCGGGGCGCGAAAGGCGGCAAGGCGAGGGCCGCGAACCTGGAGCCAAAGGAACGCCGCGCCATAGCCAAGAAGGCAGCCGCCGCGCGGTGGTCCTCGCGAACCAAATAGACCGTCCGCGTGTAAGTGCTAAAGTAGAAAACCTCACCACGGTCGCGACCCTGGGGCCTCAGAAACGCCGGGATTGCGCCTTTGTCTTCGAGCCTCCGTCGTCGGTGAGTAAGACGACGGAGGCTTTCTTCCTCCTGGCGGTCATGGCTCGCTCCTTCTCTGGCTAGAGCTTGTGCCCAAATGGCGCCGCGCCCACCGTCTGTCCCGCACGCTCGTACTCATTCAGCTTGTCGATTAGGCCGAAGAGGAACGCGCGGTCCTCAGCGCTGATCCCGAACATGTCGACCGTGGCCGACACCGTTAGGGTGCCGCCGCTCTTGAGCTGTACCGTCTTTCCGGTCCCCTTGGTGGTCGGTATCTCGATTTCGTCTCCATCGTCATTCGCCTCGACGCCGGTCCCCGTCGAGCGTCCCGTATTGCGTCGCTTTCGCGAGGCTCCTCCGGTGGCAGCCTTCGCCTGGAGCAAGAGGCGCCCCAATGGCAACTCGGCGTACTTCACGGCCGCCAGGAAGAACCGCACCGCCTTCTCGCGCGTGTCGCCGCCGACGTTATACGCGCTACCGATCTTCTCGTAGAGCTGCGCCGCCGTCGTCTTGGTCAGGTCCAGCGCGAACAACTCGGTGTAACGCTGCTTCAAGATCCGTTGCATCCCACGCTTCCGCGCCGCCTCGTCGGCGACGGCGATCTCTTTCAGATCCGTTGTCGGCTGGCCGTTATCGCCGATCAATCCAAGAAATTTGAAGCCAGCGATCATCTGACTCTGGACGCTGCCCGACTGGCCCGCGAAGACGCTCTTGTCGATGACGTTTGGCAGGTCGTCGGCGATGGAGTCGAGAGAGTTCTTAAAGGTCGTCCAACCCATGTATACCGCCGACCACTTCGTCTCGTCGCTCATTACCGCCTCCTTTTGGCTAACCGTGACTTACCGTACGGTAAGTCAGGACGTCCGTCCACGGATTTGTTCAGATTTTCTGTGGCGCAGGCTGTGGTGGGCATGGTCAGCTTCCATAAGGAGGGGATCAATGCTGACAAATCAGACAGTTAAGCTCTCGTCCGCCCTGGGTGAGATAGAGCGCTATGTGGTTGAAGATCTTGCTGAAATTCTCATCGTATGCCGGCGAGAGGAATACGTTAGAGCGGCGCGGGATGGGCGTGATCCGGTGGTCGTCGGCTTCCCAAGAAGCAGTCTTATCAACATACCGCTTGACGTTTCGGTAAGTGCTAAGCATAATGGTCAGTATAAATCGGTTGCCGAAAGAGAAGCAGATCCAGGTGGTCGCCGCTCTCGTTGAGGGGATGTCGATCCGCTCGACCGTCCGCATGACGGGCGTCGCCAAGAACACGATCGTTAAGCTGCTGGCGAATCTCGGCGCCGCTTGCTCGGCCTACCAGGATCAGAAGTTCCGAGACCTGCCCTGCCGCCGCATCGAGTGCGACGAGATCTGGTCCTTCGTCGGAGCGAAGGAAAAGAACGTGCCGGCCGAGAAGCGCGGTCAGCCTGGGATCGGCGATGTGTGGACCTGGACCGCGATCGACGCCGAGACCAAGCTCATCCCGTCATGGCTCATCGGGGATCGCAGCCCCGATAGCGCCCACCATTTCATGCAGGACCTGGCAGGGCGTCTCTCGCACCGCGTGCAGCTCACGTCAGACGGCCTCAAGCTCTACGTGGACGCGGTAGAGAACGCCTTCGACAACGACATCGACGTCGCGCAGCTCGTGAAGCACTACGGCCTCGATAAGCGGAAGGACGAGTCCCGTTACAGCCCGGCCGTCTGCACGGGCATCAAGAAGGACGCCGTGATCGGAAACCCCAACATGACGTATGTCTCGACGAGCTACGTGGAGCGGGCGAACCTCACCATGCGGATGAACATGCGGCGGTTCACCCGTCTGACGAACGCCTTCCCGAAGAAGATCGAGAACCACGTCGCCGCGATCGCGCTTCACTTCATGCACTACAACTTCGCCCGCATCCATCAGACGCTTCGGGTGACCCCGGCGATGGCGGCTGGCGTGACGGATCACGTCTGGGAAATCAGTGAGATCGTCGACCTGGTATCCGCGTAGAATTGCTCGCCTCGGCCGCTAGCATGTGTGACGTTATACCGCCATGGATTTTCGAGGATTTTTTCTTGCGGTATCACGATAAGGGGCCAGTGTTGATGCGTAGGAACCATGGATGTTTACGAGGAAAAGCTCCAACTCGCAGCGGTTTTGGCAGGCCAGCCAGTTGGTACCTGGGTCGTTCTGGACTCCGGTATGTCGAAGGTTCTAGGTGCGGCTCCAACCTTGGAGAAGGCCATGGAACAGGCGGCCATCCCGCCGGGATTAACCGAAGGCCCCGACCGGAACCGACCTGTAGTACTCCAGGTGCAAGATCCTGCAGTAGCCTGCTTCTACTAACCCTCTCCAGGGTTGGCGCGTGAAGTTCCCGTGGCTGCCCATGGGAAACGACCTCAAGACTGGACTCCCAGTCTTCTTGCCCATGCTTCCAGTCGGCTTCAAGCGCGACGGGAAGTACATGCCATTGAACCCGACGATGCTCGTGGATACGGGTGCTCACGGTACGGTCCTTAACAGATCGCATGCGGCTAACCTTGGCTTCGCAGCAGACGATCTCGTCGCCGAGACGTTCGACGCCGCTGGTGGGCCAGCGACATTTTGGGCGCCCAAGAACCCAGGCCTCCTTGAGATCAAAATCGGAACCGGCTGGCATCCACTGCCAAATTTGAAGTTCGCTGCAGGCCGCCTCTCCTTACTCGGCCGCGATGTGATCTTCTCCAGATTCGAACTCAGAATGACTCCCACGCAGTTCGAATTCATCCGCTTGCCGAAGTAGCTTGTGCCAAGCGTCGCGCCGGCATACGGGGCGCTCGGTCAAACTGACCCACTACCCGAATTTCGTCGACCGCGGTCCCGTGATATTGTGCCCGCGTGACCGCGCATGACGGAAGTCGGCCAGCCGATCCGGAGATCCCGGATATTCTGCCGCTCCTGCCGATTCGCGATCTGGTCGTCTTCCCGTACATGATCGTCCCGCTGCGGGTGACGCGGCCGGTGT
>CAYTTF010000255.1:0-7339 GCA_964440665.1 uncultured Myxococcales bacterium
CCGCGCCGGTCGGGTTCGGCGACAACGACGGACTCTCGGCGCGGGTCGCGGTCGCGCTCGACGCGGATCTCCTGATCATGCTCACCAACGTGGGCGGACTCTTCACGGCGAACCCGAGGATCGACGACACCGCCACCCGGATCTCCGAGCTCGCAGGGATCGACGACGCGGCGCTCGCGCGCGCGAGCGGCGGCTCGGGCGGCGGGACCGGCGGCATGGCCAGCAAGCTGGCCGCGGCGCGGTTGGCGACGTCGGAGGGCACGACCGTGCTGATCGCCGGCGCGGAGCCGCGGGTGATCGACCGCGCGCTCGGCGGCGAGGACGTCGGCACGCTGGTGACCGTCGCCGCGCGCCGCCCGGCGCGCCTCCGCCACATCGCCGTCGGCGCCCGCCGTCGTGGCGCGCTGGTGGTCAACGAGGGGGCGCTTGCGGCGCTGGTCGGCGAGAAGGCGTCTCTCCTGCCCATCGGCGTGGTGGCCGTCGACGGCAGCTTCGATCAAGGCGACGTGGTCGAGATCCGCGACGGCAGCGGACGCGTTCACGGGCGAGGCCTCGTGAACTATCCGGCCGATGCCTGCCGCAAGCTCTGCGGGCGGCACAGCGACGATATCGATGCGATCTTGGGCTGGCGCGGCTACGACGCGCTCATCACGCGGGACAACCTGGTCATGGGAGCGGTCTGATGACGATCACGGCGGTCGAGGCGACGACGAAGCAGGCGAACGACGACACGATCCGCGCGACGGCGCTGGCGGCCAAGGCCGCGGGCGGGAAGCTCGCGCGGCTCGGCCCGGAGCGGCGCTCGGTGCTCCTGCGGGCGCTCGCAGATGCGTTGCGCGAGCCGGAGGTGCGCGCGACCGTGTTCGCCGCCAACGCGCTCGACCTCGAGCGCGCGAAGTCCGAGGGCGTCGCGGCGCCGCTGGTGAAACGCCTGGGCCTCGACGCGGCGAAGCTGGACAGCGTCTGCGACGGGCTCGATCAGCTCGCGGCCATGCCCGATCTGGTCGGACACGCGACCCTGCGGCGGGAGCTCGACGACGGGCTGGTGCTGGAACGGGTGAGCTGCCCGCTCGGCCTGCTGGGCGTGGTGTTCGAATCGCGGCCCGACGCGCTGGTGCAGATCGTGGGGCTGGCCTGGAAGAGCGGCAACGCCGTGTTGCTCAAAGGCGGCCGTGAGGCGCTCCAGACCAACCGCGCGCTCACGGCGGTGATCGCGGGCGTCCTGGAGGCCGCCGGGATCGATCGTCGCGCCGCCGTGCTTCTGGAAGGGCGCGAAGAGGTCTCGGCGGTGCTGGGGCTGCACGGAATCGTCGAGATGATCGTGGCCCGCGGATCGTCCGAGTTCGTGCGCCAGATTCAGGCCACGAGCGAGATCCCGGTGATGGGCCACGCCGCGGGCGTCTGTCATCTCTACGTGCATGCGGCCGCCGATCCGGCGATGGCCGCCAAGCTGGCCGTCGACGGCAAGACGACCTACGCGGCCGCCTGCAACGCCACCGAGACGCTCCTTTGGGACGCGGACGCGGGCGCGGCGCTGGACGCTTGCGTGGAGGCGCTCGGAAAGGCGGGCGTCGAAATGCGCGCCGACGCCGCCACCCGAAAGCGCCACCCCGCTCTGAAGGCCGCCACCGACGCCGACTTCGGCTTCGAGTTCGGCGCGAACATCATCGCGATCAAACGCGTCGACGGCCTCGACGATGCGCTGACCCACATCGCAAAGCACGGCTCCAAGCACACCGAGGCCATCGCGACGGCCGACGCCGCGGCCGCCGAGCGGTTCCTGGCCGAGGTCGACGCGGCCGGCGTCTTCCACAACGCCAGCACCCGTTTCGCCGACGGCTATCGTTATGGCCTCGGCGCCGAGGTCGGCATCAGCACCGACAAGCTACACGCGCGCGGCCCGGTGGGCGTCGACGGTCTGCTCACCTACCGCTGGCTCCTGCGCGGCGCCGGACAGCTCACCGCCGACTACGGCCCCGGCAAACGCGCCTTCCGTCATCGAGATTTATGATCCCGCGATGCGCGCTTCGATGCGGGGGTCGGGGACCAGCCACATGAGCGCCACCCCGACGTAGATCGCCTGCGAGACCCAATGGTTGGCGAACGCGCTGGGGATCGCGATGGTGTAGAGCACGGCGGAGAGCTTGCCCTTGAGGTCGCGGCCGACGGCCGCGGCCAACCGCGATTCGGCACCCTGGCTGGCGATGATCGCCTTCTGGAGAATCAGGTAGGCGACGCCCGCGAGCAGCAACACGACGCCGTACAGCGCCGTCGGCAGTGGCGCGAAGTCGTTCTCGCCCATCCAGCCGGTGGCGAAGGGGATGAGCGACAACCAGAAAAGCAGGTGCAGGTTCGCCCACAGGATCTTGCCGGTGATGGTGGTCGCCAGATGCAGCATGTGGTGGTGGTTGTTCCAGTAGATCCCGACGAACGTGAAGCTCACCACGTAGGTCAGGAATACCGGCACCAGCGGGCGGAGCGCCTCCCAGCTCGCGCCGTGCGGGATCTTCAGCTCCAGCACCATGATGGTGATGAGGATGGCGATCACGCCGTCGCTGAACGCCTCCAGCCGGGCCTTGTTCATCCTCGCTGTTTGGCTAGCGGTTTGGTCGCCGGCTCGGTTGGCGGATCGGGCGGCAGGTGCAGACCGCATTCTTTGTTCTCGGGGTCCTCCCACCACCAGCGGCCGGCGCGCGGGTGCTCGCCCGGCTGGATGGCGCGCGTGCAGGGGGCGCACCCGATCGACGGATAGCCGCGATCGTGCAGCGGGTGGATCGGGACGCGGTGCTCCTTGGCGTAGGCGCGCACTTCCTCCATCGACCAGCGGACCAGCGGGTTGACCTTGACCATGTCGCCGTGGGCGCGATCGATCTCGACCTCGGGCGTCTCGGTGCGGGTGACCGACTGCTCGATGCGGAGGCCCGTCATCCAGGCCTCGAGACCGGCCAGCGCGCGGCCGAGCGGCTCGACCTTGCGGATGCCGCAGCACTCGTGCCGGTTGTCGAGCGAATCCCGGAAGCTGTAGAGGCCCTTGGCGCGGATTAGGGTTTCCACCGCCGGACGCTCGGGAAAGTACCAGGTGATATCGATGCCGTACTTCATCCGGACCCGCTCGGCCGTCATGTAGGTCTCATCGGGGAGGCGGCCGGTATCGAGCGCGAAGACCCGCACGTCTTTCGGCGCCGCCTTCATCGCCATGTCGATGACCACGCAGTCCTCGACGGAAAAGCTCGAGGCGATGGCCAGCCGGCTGCCGAAGCGGCCGAGGGCCCAGGTCACGACCTCAGCCGGGCGGGCGCCCTGCAAACGGCGGGCGGCGTCTTGGATCTGGGCGTCGTCGGCGGACATGGCCCGAGCATAGCGGAGATTCGTCGCTTCAAATAATTGTTAACTAAACTTATGTAGAATATCCGATCTGCGGCTTGACCCCCACATACAGCCGGAGTAAATTTCGGGACGTTTTTCGCCAATATCAGCCAGATTGACGTCGTCCAGATTCTTAATTGAAGTTGTAGACAATGCCCGCCAGCGCTCAGCAACCAGAAGTCTCGGGCAAGGCCCTGTATCCGCTGTTCTTGAAGCTCGATGGGCGCAAGGTGCTGGTGGTGGGTGGCGGTCCGATCGCCGCCGGCAAGGTGGCGGCTCTCCTGGAAAGCGGAGCGGTGATCACGGTAGTGGCTCCGGATCTCCGGCAGGAGCTTCTGGATCTGTCGGCCGCGGGGAAGATTTCAATCGAGCGACGTTGTTATCAAGGGAGTGACCTCGGAGGAGTTTGGTTGGTGGTGGCGGCGGCGCCTCCGGCGGTCAATCAGTTGGTGGCGGCGGCGGCGTCGTCCCTGCGTCTGTTCGTGCTTGCGGTCGACGATACATCGGCCGCAAGCGCGTACGGCGCCGGGACGTTTAGGCGCGGCGACGTAACGGTCGCCGTGTCTACCAATGGTCGAGCGCCCGCGCTGGCGGGGCTCTTGCGCGAGGGGCTGCAGGCGGTGCTCCCCGAGGATCTGGGCGCCTGGACCGAGGAGGCCGTGCGTCAGCGGGCCGCCTGGCAGGCGGGCGGCGTCCCGATGCCGGAACGGCGCCCGCAGCTGCTGGCCGCTTTGAACAGGCTCTATGAAGGGCGCCCGTCCGGCGCTAAGGTCCGGCCATGAGCGACGCCAACGCCACCGCCTCGACCGTCGGGCGGGTCTGCTTGGTGGGGGCCGGGCCGGGGAGCGCCGATCTCATCACCGTGCGTGGCGCGCGCCGCCTCGCCGAGGCGGACCTGGTTCTCTACGACGCGCTGGCGTCCGAAGAGATGCGCGTCTATGCGCCGGCCGCGCGCTGGTTCTTCGTCGGCAAGCGGGCGTGTCGACAGTCGATTCAACAAGAAGTCTTGAACCGCCTGCTGATCAAGTACGCGCGGCGCGGTTTGCAGGTGGTTCGGCTCAAGTGCGGTGACCCGTTCGTCTTCGGGCGCGGCGGCGAAGAAGCGCTGGCGCTGGCGCGCGCCGGCATCCCGTTCGAGATCATCCCCGGCCTGCCGACGGCGGTGGCGGCGCCGGCCCTGGCGGGCATTCCGGTCACCCACCGGGGGCTCGCCTCGAGCTTCGCGGTGATCACCGGCCACCACGAGGCGACGTATGCCCCGCTGCTCGACGGCTTGCCGCCCCACAGCCTGACGTTGGTCGTGCTGATGGGCCTCGGTCAGCGCGCGCGGATCGCCGAACGGCTGGTCGCGCGCGGTTGGTCGCGGGAGACGCCCGCGGCGGTGGTCGTCGGCGCGGCGACGCCGCAGAGCTGGCGGTGGACCGGAACGCTCGGCGCGCTCGGCGCGGCCGAGATTCCCGCGGCCTCGGCGGGCGCACCCGGTCTTCTGGTCATCGGTGCGGTGGTGGGCCTGGCCGCCGAGCTCGCGGCCGACATTTCCTCTGATCTTGCGTCTGATCTGGCGTCCGACGTTCCCATGAGAAAAAACGAGAAGGGTGAATCATGAGCGCGAATCCCGTGGTTGATTTCGTTCCGGACGGCGTGGGCCGCCCGGGTTTTGCCGAGCCCGAGGACGTGGACGCGTTCGTCGACATGCTCGAGCGGTTCGAAAAAGGGGACATCACCCCCGACGAGTGGCGGGCGTTCCGTCTCATCAACGGCACCTACGGCCAGCGCCAAGAAGGCGTCTACATGATCCGAGTGAAGATCCCGTACGGCATGCTGAACGTCGCGCAGCTCGAGGCGCTGGCGGTCATCGCCGAGAAATGGGCGGGCAGCGGCGCGGGACACGTCACGACCCGGCAGAACATCCAGCTCCACTTCATCAAGGAAGCCGACGCGGAGGCGTCGTTGCGCCTGCTGGCGGACGTCGGGCTCACCACGCGCGAGGCCTGCGGCAACTCGGTCCGCAACATCACCGGCTGCCCCTTCGCGGGCGTCTCGCCGCACGAGCCGTTCGACGTGACGCCGTACGCGGATGCGACCGCGCGGCACCTCCTGCGCGGGGCGTACTCGTCGGCGCTGCCGCGCAAGTTCAAGATCGCCTTCGGGGGCTGCTGCGGCTTCGACGATGTGCAGGCCCAGATCAACGATCTCGGTTTCCTGGCGGCGGTCGATGCCGACGGGAACCCGGGGTTCAAGGTCTACATGGGCGGCGGCCTGGCGACGCTGCGCCGCGCGGCGATCCTGGTGCACGAGTTTCTGCCGGTGACCCAGGTGCTGGAGGTGTCGGAGGCGATCGTGCGGACCTTCCACCGGATCGGCAACCGCAAGGACAAGCACAAGGCGCGTCTCAAGTGGGCGATCCAGAAGCTGGGGCCGCAGGGGTTCCTCGAGGAGTACCGCAAGGACCTCGAGGCGGTGCGCGCCGAGGGCGGTCGGCCGCTCGGCGTCGCGCCCGCGCCCAAGCCACGCGCCGTGCCCGCGCCGGGTCAACTGGACGCTGGTGGGCCGCTGCCGGAATTCGAGGCCTTCAAGGCGAGCAACGTCCGCGCCCAGAAGCAGGCCGGGTTCTCGTCGGTGATCGTGCGTCTGCCGGGGGGCGACATTTCGCCGGCCCAGTTCCGCGCGCTCGGCGCGATGGTCGCGAAGTACGGCGAGGGGGAGCTGCGCACCACCAACGAGCAGAACCTGGTGATCCGCTTCGTGCCGACCTGGCAGCTCTCCGACCTGCACCGCGAGCTGGTGGCGGCGGGCCTCGGCCAGGCCGGCGCCATGACCCTGGCCGACGTGCTGTCGTGCCCGGGCGCTTCCAGCTGCAAGATCGCCGTCACCAACTCCAAGGCGATCGGGTTCGCGCTGACCGCCGAGCTCGACGCGCGGCCCGATCTGGTGGCGCAGGCGCCGGGCCTCGACATCAAGATCTCGGGGTGCCCGAACGGCTGCGGCCAGCACTACAGCTCGGTGATCGGTCTGCAGGGCGGCATGCGGAAGATCGACGGCAAGCCGGTGCCGCAGTACTTCGTCTACGTCGGCGGTGGGTTCGCCGCCGACGGGCCCAAGTTCGGGCGCATCGCGGGCAAGGTGCCGGCGCGCCGCGCGGGGGCGGCGATCGAGCGTCTGGTGCAGATGTACTCGGCGGAGAAGCAGCCGGGCGAGACGCCGCTGGCGTTCTTCACCCGCGTCGAGCCGGCCCAGGTGACGGCGCGAATCAAGGACCTGACCGAGCTCGACGCGCAGAGCGCCAAGCCCGAGGATTTCGTCGACCTCGGCGACAGCAAGGCCTTCGAGCTCGTCGAGATGGAAGGAGAGTGCGCGGCCTAGCTCGCTGCGGGCGCTCCGCACCCGCTTCCGTCCCCGTCGGTCCGTCGTCGTAGCATGAGCCTGATCGTCAAGAACCTCACCAAGCGCTTCACCGCGCGTGGGACGCCGGCGGTGGCGGACGTATCGTTCGCCGCGTCGCCGGGTGGCATCACGACGCTGCTCGGCCCGTCGGGGTCGGGCAAGTCGACCGTGCTCCGGGTGATCGCCGGGCTCGAGCAGCCGGACAGCGGACAGGTGCTGTTCGGCGACGAGGACGTGACCCAGCTGCCGGCGCAGCACCGCGGTCTGGGGTTCGTGTTCCAGAGCTACGCGCTCTTCAAGCACATGACGGTGCGCAAGAACATCGCCTTCGGCCTGGGCGTCCGCAAGACGCCCGCGGCAGATGAGCGGCGCAAGGTCGACGAGCTGCTGACGCTGGTGCAGCTCGACGGGCTGGGCGAGCGCTACCCGGCCGAGCTTTCCGGTGGCCAGCGGCAACGGGTCGCGTTCGCGCGCGCGCTGGCGATCGAGCCCAAGATGCTGCTCCTCGACGAGCCGTTCGGCGCGCTCGACGCGCAGGTGCGGGTCGAGCTGCGGGATTGGCTGCGGCGCTTCCACGACGAGCACCACG
>CAYTTF010000256.1:0-7332 GCA_964440665.1 uncultured Myxococcales bacterium
CGATCAGCTCGTCGCGCTCGCAGGCGCCCGAGATCTCGTCCCAAACCTTGAGGCGGTCGGCCTTCTCCTTGGACAGCACGCAGAGGCCGTTCTCGTCCTCGCGGCTCTCGAGAAAGACATCGATCTCGTCGCCTTCCTTGATGCCGATGGTTCCGTCGGCCTGCTGAAACTCGTAGAGCGCGATCGTCCCTTCGGACTTGTAACCAATATCGACGACCACGTGGTCCTTGCCGATGTTGATGACCTTGCCTCTGACGATGTCGCCTTCCTTGACGACGTGCTTAAGCGATTCTTCTTCGAATAGCGCCGCAAAGCTCTCCTCGTGCGGGTTGTTCTCGATCGCGCTCATAGCTGAAACCATGCGTATTCCTCTGCCTTCCGGGCCCTCTGCGGGGCCGACTGCTTCGCTGTCCCGCACGCGGCGGGGGTTCGGGTTTTCGGTGCGGGCGCCGACCATTCGGTGCCCCCATCCTTCGAATGAAGGCGCGAAACTTAGCGTCGCGCCTGGGGAATGTCAACGCGTCCGGGCGGCCGTTCGCTCTGCCACAACGGCCGCCATCCGATCGACGACCTCGGTGGGGCTAAGGGCGCTGGAATCGATCTCGATGGCATCGTCCGCCTTGCGAAGCGGCGCGGCCGCCCGGGTCGAATCGCGCTCATCGCGCGCGATCAGCTCGGCCCGGGTCGTGTCGAGCTCGGCGGGCCGCCCGGCCGCTCGGAGCTCGGCCACCCGGCGGCGGGCCCGCTCGTCGGCCGAGGCGGTCAGGAAGAACTTGGCCTCGGCCTGCGGGAAGACCACCGTCCCGATGTCGCGCCCCTCGACCACCACCCCGCCCGCCGCGCCAATGCGGCGCTGGAGACCCAGCAAAGCTGCCCGGACCTCGGGCAGCGCCGAAACCCGCGAGGCGCCGTCGGAGATCTCGGCGGTCCGGATCGTCGCGCCGAGCTCCTGTCCATCGGCGAAGACCCTGTTTACATCCCCGTCGAGCTTGAACGAGATCTCGAGCCCGGGGGCCAAGGCGGCAACGCCCGGACCATCGTCCCACCGAATTCCGCGCTCGCGCGCCCGCAGCGCCATCACCCGATAGATCGCCCCGGTATCGAGGAGCGCGTATCCGAGAGCGCCGGCCAACATCCGCGCCGCCGTCGACTTGCCCGCGCCCGCCGGCCCGTCGATAGCGACGATGAGGCGAGACGCCATTCGTGGGGTGGGCTAGCCGCTCTTCCGGAAGCGGGATGGGTAAGGCTCGCCGAACTCTTTGTCCGGGTGAATCGACTTGGCGCGCGTGATCAGGAGATCCTCGGTCTCAGGCCGATTCGGATCCGGGAGGCAGCACTCGACCGGGCAGACGGCCTGACAGGCCTCGTGGTCGTGAAACCCGACGCACTCGGTGCAGAGCTTCGGATCGATGAGGTAGATATCCTCGCCCTCGCTGATCGCCTCGTTCGGGCACTCCGGCTCGCAGGCGCCGCAATTGATGCACTCTTCGGTGATGTATGTCGCCATTGGTACTCGTTGGAAATTGTAGGTGAGGCGCTCTAACGCGTCAAACGATGGGAGTCAAGTTGCCGGTCGGCCTCGTCATGCCGGCAGCGCGGGGGTCGGCTCGGTGATCACCTGCGCGCGACCCACCCGTCCGCCGCCGCCGCGCAGATTGACCGCGACCAGCTTGGAGACGCCCGGCTCTTCCATGGTAATGCCGCACAGCCGATCGGCGATCTCCATGGTGCGCCGGTTGTGCGTGATGATGATGAACTGCGACCGATCGGTCATCTCGCGCACGACCTGATTGAAACGTCCCACGTTCGCCTCGTCGAGCGGCGCGTCGACCTCGTCGAGCACGCAGAACGGCGACGGCTTGACCAGAAAGATGGCGAACAGCAGCGACACGGCCGTGAGGGCCTTCTCCCCGCCCGACAGAAGCTCGATGTTCTGACTGACCTTTTTGCCGGGGGGATTGGCCACGATCTCGATGCCGGTCTCCAGCAGATCGCCCTCGTCGGTGAGAACCAGGCTGGCCTTGCCCCCGCCGAACAGACGCGGGAAGACCGCCTGAAACTCGGTGTTGACCGCGTCGAAGGTCTCCCGGAAGCGCTTGCGCGAGGCCCGGTTGATCTTCTCGATCGCCGTTTCCAGCAAGGCGATCGCAGATTCGAGATCGCTCCTCTGCGTGGTGAGAAAGTCGAACCGCTTCTGCAGCTCCTCCGACTCCTCGATGGCGGTCAGGTTGATCTCGCCCATGCGCTCGATGAGGCCCCGCAGCTCGTTCGTTCGCTGCTCCTCGACCGGCCCGAAGAGGGTCGCAGGTGATAGTCGGCCACGACCCGGTCGATCTCGACGTCGCGGTAGCGGTCGGCCACCTGCTCCTCGATCCCGGTCCGCCGCAAGGCGACCTCCTGGCAGCGCAGCTCGAGGCGCGACAAGGTCTGCGCCAGACGCGCCGTCTCCGCGCGCGCCGTACGCAACAGGGCCTCACGCTCCGCCAGCGCCGCCTGTCGCGCCTCGAGCGCGCCCTGCCGCTCGCCGTGCTCGCGCGCGCGCGCCTCCGCCTCCGCCTGGGCCAACTCGGCTTCCGCCCGAAGCTGGATCGACTCGGCCCGCAGCGCCTCGGCGCGCGCCAGATCCTCGGCCATCGTCGATTCGAGACGCCCGGCCCTCGCCTCTTCCTCCGCCCGATCGGACAGCAGGCGCTCCAAGGTTTGGCGCGCGTTCTGACGCCGCTCGACCGCCTGGGTCGCCACGACCTTGAGCGTGGTCAGCTCATCGTTCGCGCGATCGACCTCGTCGGCCAGGGCCACCGTCTGCAGGCGCAGCTCGCCCGCCCGGCGCTCCACCTCTCCCAGCGTCAGACCGTCGCTCTCGAGACCCGCCGACGCCGACGCCAAGCGAAGATCGTTTTCATCGATCGACCGGGAGAGATCGGCCGTCTGCGCCGCCAGCGTTTCCCGGCGCGCCTGAAGTCGCCGAACCTCGTCGACGATGCGCTCCAGATCTTTCTCCTGGCCGAGCAGTGCCATCTCGTCCTGCCGCAGCGTCGCCCCGACCTCGTCCCGTGCCCGGGTGAGGTCCGCCGCTGCCTGCTTTTTCTCGACATGCCGCGCGAGCGCCGATTCGACGTCGGCGTCGAGGCGCTCCATCACCGCCTCGAGCTCGCGGATCTCCCGCTTCTGTTCCAGCACGCCCGCCAGGGCCGACTCGCGCGACCCCCCGGTCACGACGCCGTGGGGGTCGATCACCTCGCCTTCGAGGGTGACGATGGTCTTGGTGGTCTTGGTGTCGCGCCACAGCGAAAGCGCGCGTTCCAGATCCTCCACCACCAGCACGTCGCCGAGCAGATACGTGGCGACCTCGCCGTATTGGCGATCGTAGCCGATGAGATCCAGCATGGGCCCGCGCACCCCCGCGCCGCGTGGCCAGGCATCGGCGATCGCGGATGCATCGGGAACGAATCCGTCGCCCAGGTTGGAGACGCCGGACACGCCGCCGGTGCTCCCCGCACCGGGGAGGCCGCCCCCGCCCAACTCGGCGGTCGCGTCGTAGACCACCTCGCCCCGCGGCGCACGCAGCGCCCGCGGGATGAATGAGGAGCGCCCTTCACTCTTTTGCTTCAGGAACTGAATGGCCTCGACGCCCGCTTCATGGGATTCGACGATCACGTTTCCCAGCCGCTCGCCGAGCACCGCCTCGACGGCGACCTCCAGCTCTGGCGGAGGCCGCACGATGTCGGCCACGATCCCCTTGATGCCGGCCGCGCCCCGCCCCTCCTGGTGCTCCTGCATGATGGCGCGCACGCCCTTCTGAAAGCGTTCGTACCGATCCTGAATCTCCGAAAGCGACGCGAGCCGCGAACGACGCCGGTGCGCTTCCTCGCGCAACGTCTCGAGCTCCAGCTCGCCGCGCGTCAGATCCGTCCGCAGCGATGCCAGCCGGGTCTCGTCTTCCACGGCGCGCTGGCGGGCGGATTCCACGCGGGCCTGAAGCACCGCCAGGTGCTCCCGCAGCAGCTCTTCCTCGGTGCGGAGCCCGGTCAGTCGCTCGCCGGCGGTGGCGTCCTCGCCCCCGAGGCCGCCGAGACGCACGCCCAAATCGTCGCGCCTCTGCAGGGCCGCCACCCGTTCCGCCTCGAATCGCGCGAGGCGCGCATTGCTCTGCGCCTGGGCGGCCACGGCCGCCTCGAGCGCCCCGCGTGCCTCCGCCAGCGCGGCCCGACGCACATCCTGTAGGAGCGCTTCCTCGTCGTAGGCGCTCTCGCGGCGCTCCGCCTCGCCGTCGATTTCGGTGAGCCGGCCCTCGATCTCGAGGACGCTGGCTCCGTGCGCCTGCGCGCGAGCGCGCAGATCCTCCGCCTCCTTGCGTCCGGCCGCCGCACGCGCGCCGAGGTCAGCCGCTTCGGCGTCGTGATGCGCCGCGCGCTGCATGCCGAGCTGTGCCTTGTTGGAGAGCGCGAACAGATCGTCCTTCGCCGAGGCGAGATCGCTCGCCTCCTCGGTTCCCGCCAGACGCTCGGCCTCGACCTCCGCCTCTTCGGTCTCGAGCGCGACGGCTCCGGAATCGTGTCGTTCCCGGAGGTCCTCGATCTCGGCGGCCACCGACTTTTCCTCGGCGAGATAGCCGAGATACCGCTGCGCCGAAGACCAGAGATCCAGATCTTTGAGCTCGGCCTTGTAACGTTTGTAGCGCTCGGCCTTCTGCGCCTGCAGGCGCAGCGATCGCAGGCGCCCGTCGATCTCGCCGACGATGTCGGAGACCCGGAGGAGGTGCTGGCGGGTCGACTCCATCCGCCGCTCGGCCGCCTTCTTCTTGGATTTGTAACGGGTGATCCCGGCGGCCTCATCGATGAGGCCCCGCCGGTCTTCGGCGCGCGACGAGACGATGAACCCGATGCGCCCCTGCTCGATGATCGCGTAGGCCTTCGAACCGACGCCGGTGCCGAGGAAGAACTCGACCACGTCGCGCAGCCGCGACGGCACGCCATTCAATAGATAGTCGCTCTCGCCGTCGCGATGCAGCCGCCGCGTGACGACGATGTCTTCGGGGCCAGCCACGCCCCAGGGCACGCCACCCGGCGCGACGTCTGCGGCCAGGCCGCGCGCGTCGAAGGTGAGGGAGACTTCGGCGAATCCGGCCGGACCGCGGGTCTCCGAGCCGGCGAAGATCACGTCCTCCATCGCGCGGCCGCGCAGGTGCTTGGCCGATTGCTCGCCCATGACCCAGCGAATCGCGTCGACGACGTTGGACTTGCCGCATCCATTCGGACCAACGATCGACGTCACCGGATCGGGGAACGCGATCGATGTCTTGTCAACGAACGACTTGAAACCGCAGATCTCGATGCGCTTGATCTTCAATCGCGCCTCCGCAACCGGTGGGGGGTCCGGCCGAGACCATACGTCACGTGTATCGTCACGGCAGCGTCATCTTGTAACACCTGGGCCCCGCACCTGTAAACAAGCGTCGCGCACCCGGCCCCTTGGTGCAAATTCCCGCATGCTTTCGGCCGAAACCGCGGCCTGGCACCTTGGGACGCCTACGTTTAATGATACTCTCCTACCCGCCATGGATTCGTCCCTGCCGTTCACTGCAGCTGATCTTTACCAGCTGGCCGCCGTTCTGGGTGGCGTGGGTGTGACCGGCGCCCTGGGCCTGCTTTTCGTTCGGCGCGCCCGCGCGGCGCGGCGCCGTCAAATCGAGTCTGTTGGTGAGGCACCCGAGCCGATTGCCCGGCACAAACGGCCCGAATCTCTCCCCGCTGCGGACGAGCCCGAAGAGGCTCCGCGGCGATCGCCGTCTTTGTCTTCGGCCCGCGCGGCCGGCGCCGCGCCCGCCCGTGCGTCCCAGACCCGCCCCACCGCGCCGGTCGCGCCGCCCGATCTGCCCGAGCCAGCGGGGGTCGAGCCCGAACCCGAGACGCGCGCGGCGCAGGTCATCCCATTTCCGGTTCCCCTCCCCGCACGGCCGGCGCCGGCACTCCAGGAAGCATCGGCGCTGGCGCCGGGGTTGGCCCGCACCCGTTCGTCCGGGTTCATCGCGCGCCTCGGCGAGATTCTCACCGGTCGCAAGGAGCTGGATCCGTCGTTCGTCGACCAGATCGAGAAGGTGCTCCTGAGCGCCGACATCGGCGTTCCGACTAGCCAGAAGCTGCTCGAAGAGATTCGCGGCTCGCTCACACGCCGCGAGCTAAAGGATCCCGACGCGGTCTGGGCGTTCCTGCGGCGCCGCAGCGCCGAGCTGCTCGCAATCCCGGCGCCCGAGATCGACCTCTCCTCCGCCCGACCGTTCGTGCTGCTGGTCATCGGCGTCAACGGCAGCGGGAAAACCACCACCATCGGCAAGCTCGCCGCCAAGCTCGGCGCCGAAGGGAAGCGCGTCCTGCTGGCCGCCGGTGACACTTTCCGTGCCGCCGCCGCGGAGCAGCTCGAGATCTGGGCCGGGCGCAGCAACGCCACGCTCGTGCGTGGCAAGGAAGGCGCCGATCCCTCGTCGGTCATCTTCGACGGCGTCAAGCGCGCCGTCGCCGAAGGATTCGATGTGGCGATCGCAGACACCGCCGGACGGCTTCACACCAAAACCGATCTCATGCAGGAGCTGCAGAAGATCCGGCGCGTGGTCGGCAAGGCCAGCGCCGGCGCGCCCCACGAGACCTGGCTGGTCATCGATGCGACCAGCGGTCAGAACGCCATCGCCCAGGCCCAGATCTTCACCGGCGAAATGTCGGTCACGGGTATCGTGCTCACCAAGCTGGACGGCACCGCCAAGGGCGGCGTGATCCTCGGAATCGCAGATCAGCTCAAAATTCCGGTGCGGTACGTGGGGGTGGGAGAGCGCGTGGAGGATCTCCGCCGTTTCGATCCCGAGGAATTCGTGGAAGCTCTGTTCGCACCGCCATGAAATTAGTGAACGGAATTCGCACCGCCATGAGTTGCGGTGACGGGGGACGGGCGAGGAATTTTAGTTGCTTGGATTTTTTTCCGCGTGCTATAGTGCGCGGAATTCACATTCTAGCCGTAAGTCTTTGATATTTTTTGGCTTTTAGCCCTTCGGCTTTCCCACCCCCCCAGAGACAGCGAGGGATCATGAAGCGACCGGCCATCTGCCTTTTCGTATGGGTTGCCATCGTGGGGTGGGCCGCGACCGGACACGCGAAAAAGGGAGGCGGGAAGGCGGCGGCTCCCGCTCCGGCTCCTGCAGCGGCAGCGGACCAACCAGCCGACAACAGCGCGGGCGGCGACGATTCCGGTGACCAAAAAGCCGCGCCCACCGATGACGCCACACCGGCCGCGGGCGCCAAGGACGGCGGCACGACGCTGCGGCGGATCCGTCGCAACATGCAG
>CAYTTF010000257.1:0-1590 GCA_964440665.1 uncultured Myxococcales bacterium
AGCGGTTGGCGAGGTACTTGTACACGGGCATCCCGCCCTTGAGGCTGCCGCCCCCCAGGATTCTCGAGCCCAGCGCGACGTCATAAAGCCCGCTCGCCACGCAGTGGGCCAGCGCAGGCAGCAGCTTGGGCGTGTACTGGTAGTCGGGGTGGACCATGACCACGATGTCGGCGCCCCGCTCGAGGGCGGCCAGGTAGCAGGTCTTCTGATTGCCGCCATACCCGCGGTTTTTGGGGTGCACCAGCGTGTGCAGGCCCAAGCCCCGGGCCACCGCCGCCGTTCCGTCCGACGAGCTGTCATCGACCAGAATGATCTCGTCGACCAGGGCGGGCACCTCCGCCACCGTGCGTTCCAGCGTCTGGGCCGCGTTGTAGGCGGGCATGACGACCACGACTTTCAGTCCATCGATCATTCGGAACGTCCGCCAAGTAACCTCATTTTTTCGCGCGCGACAAGGCTCTTGGCCCGGCGATCGGGTAGATTTGGGTCGCCCCGATGGCCGAAAGAATCGTCGAGACCCGCTCGCGCAAGCTGCGGATCCTGCAAGCCGAGCTGGAAGACCAGCTGGCGACGCAACTGCCAGGCCAAGGGCAACAGGATGCCGCCCTGCCCCCCGCGCCCGAGCGCCCCCCGCCCAAACCCGACTGGATCCGGATGAAGATGCCGGCAGGCGACACCTTCTTCGACCTCAAGAAGCGGGTCGCCGAGCTGGGGCTGCACACCGTTTGCGAGAGCGCCTCTTGCCCCAACATCGGCGAGTGCTGGAATCGCCAGTCGCTCACCATCATGATCCTGGGCGGGACCTGCACCCGCTCCTGTCAGTTCTGCGACGTGCCGACCGGACGCCCGCTGCCGCCCGATCCGACCGAGCCCGAAAACGTGGCGATGATGCTGGGCGAGCTCGGGCTGCGTCACACCGTGGTGACCTGCGTAGACAGAGACGATCTTCCCGACGGGGGCGCGGCCCACTGGGCGGCCACCATCCGCGCGATCAAGGCGCGCAGCCCCGATCTGGTGCTGGAGGTCCTGACCGGCGACTTCAAGGGGGACACCGGCGCCGTCGACACCGTCCTCGGCGCCGGACCGGACGTCTTCGCGCACAACCTGGAGACGGTGCCGCGCCTGTCGCGCCAGGTGCGCGTGCAGGCGAGCTACGCGCGCTCGTACGCCGTCCTCCGCCACGCCAAGGCGCGCGGCGCGATCACCAAGACGGGGCTCATGCTGGGTCTCGGCGAAGAGCCGGAAGAGATTCGTCGGGTCATGCGCGAGCTGCGGGAGATCGGCGTCGACATCCTGACGCTCGGCCAGTATCTGCGCCCGTCGCCCAAGCACCTCGCCGTCGCGCGCTTCGCGCCGCCCGACGAGTTCGCCGCGCACAAGGCCGCCGCCCTCGCCATGGGCTTCCCCCACGTCGAGTCGGGCCCCATGGTCCGATCCAGCTACCACGCCGACGGCCAGCGCGACATCGTCCTCGGCCTACGCCGCGGGACCCTCCCAGGGTCCCGACCAGATCGCGTGGGGGAAGACGAGCCTCGCTCGTCGGACCCCATCGCCGGGGGCGCGGGACCCTCCCAGGGTCCCGGCTAAATT
>CAYTTF010000257.1:1600-7320 GCA_964440665.1 uncultured Myxococcales bacterium
GGGCCCCATGGTCCGATCCAGCTACCACGCCGACGGCCAGCGCGACATCGTCCTAGGGCTGCGGGCCACCCGAGCAGATCGCTAAAGAATGATTCCGTACTTCAACGCGCATCTCTTCGATGTCGCGGGATTGCCGATTCACATGTTCGGCCTGCTGGTCGCGCTGGGCGTCATCGTCGGCGATCGGATCGTCGTTCGGGAGGGACGAAAACGGGGCCTGGACGACGCCGACACCAAGTTCTTGAACGCGCGGATCGTGATCGGCGGCTTCATCGTCGCCCACCTGGTCTCGGTGATCTTCTATTTTCCCGAGCGCATCAAGGAGCACCCGTCGGTGCTGCTGAACCCGCTGGCCGGCCTCTCGTCCTTTGGCGGATTCCTGGGCGCGCTGCTGGCGTTTCTCTACTACACCAAGATAGAGAACATTTCCCGCCTCCCCTACGCCGACTCGGTGGCGCTGGGCCTGTCGGTGGGGTGGATCTTCGGCCGCACCGGCTGCTTCACGGCGCACGATCACCCGGGCCGGCACACCGCCTTCTTTCTGTCGGTCTGGTATCCCAGGCAGACGCCGACCGACGTCGCGGGTCCCCGGCTGGACCTGGGCCTCGACGAGCTGCTCTTCACGATCGCGATGACCGTCGTCCTGTTCGTCTACGCGCGCAAGCCGCGCAAGCCCGGGCAGATCATCGGCCTCGCCGCGCTTCTCTACGCCCCGGTTCGATTCGGCCTGGATTTCCTGCGCGCGGTCGACGTCGCCCGCCCCGATCAGCGCTACGCCGGATTGACGCCAGCCCAGTGGGCCTGTCTGGCGACGTTCGCGCTGGGCGTGCGGCTCATGGCCGCTCGCCCTCGGCCCTACGTCCCGATGCCGACCCGCGTGCCGGGTGGCACCGAATAGGTGATCCAGGCGTTGCCGCCCACGACGGCGCCACGGCCGATCACGGTGTTGCCGCCCAGGATGGTGGCGTTGGCGTAGATGGTGACCTCGTCCTCGATGGTTGGATGTCGCTGCCGGCCGAGCGGCTTGTCCGTCTGGCTGCGATCGCGCACCGACAGCGCGCCCAGCGTGACGCCTTGATAGATCCGGACGCGGTCCCCGATCCGGCTGGTCTCCCCGACGACGATCCCGGTGCCGTGGTCGATGAAGAACGACGCGCCGATGGTCGCCCCCGGGTGGATGTCGATGCCGGTGCGCGAGTGCGCGTACTCGGTGAGCATCCGCGGCACCACGGGCGCGCCGGTGCCGAGCAGGCGGTGCGCGACCCGGTAAATCGCGATCGCGTAGAGGCCGGGATAGCAGGCGACGATCTCGTCGATGCCGCTGGCCGCCGGGTCGGATTCGTAGGCGGCCAGCACGTCCTTGGCCAGCTCAGAGCGCACCTCGGGCAGCGCCGCCAGAAGGCGCTGGGTGATCGCGCGCGCGCGCTTGCGGCAACGATCGGCGGGGGCCTTCTTTTCGCCGCAGAGCCGGTGCAGGCCCAGGTAGATCGCCACTTCCAGGTGCTCCGACAGCAGGCCGATGGTGGTGGCGACGTGGTCGCGCAAGTTGCCGCCGTCGGTGCCGAGGCGATGCGACTCCGGGAACAGGATCTCCAGCAGCTCCTCGACGAGCGTCCGCACGTCCTGCCGCGACGGCAGCGGCCCCTCCGACGCGAGCCCCGCCGGTAGTCCGCCCGCGGCCGACAAGATGCGCGACGCCAGCGCGGCGTGGGGATCGGCATGGGAGCGGGAGCCGCCTGCGGGGCGGTGCGTGGCCATGTCTGAGCTTACACCAGCGGCCGCGTCGGCGATTGTGGCGCGCGCCCGGCGACGGCCGTCGCCAGCTTGGACATCACCTCGGCCCGGCGCGCCTCGGGGACGGTCACCCGGGTCGGCATCCCGCCGCCGAGCTCGAACATCTTCACGAAGTCGAGCCCCGAATCGAAATCGGCCGCGATGGTGAGCGCACCCGAATCCCGCACCACCGCCACCGGCGACCGCTCCTGCCCGATGAGCAGAAGCTCCGTCTTGTCGTAAGGCTTCCCGGCCGATTCGACGTAGGCGACGCCGTCGCGCAGCTCGAAGCTGTCCGCCAGCCGCCGGCTCTCGTCGAGCAGCGGGTCAATCTCCCGCGCGGCCTCCTCGATCTCGTCCCAAAGGACGGGCGCCTTGCCGCGCGCGAGCAGGTACTGGATCACCCGATGCTTGAGCGTCTGGTCGCGAAAGCGCGCGCGCAGGGCCCGGTCGATGCGCGACGCGATCGGCCCGGGCGTGCCGCGGCGGGTGTCGACCGCGCGCGCGTCGGCGTCCGCGCCCTCGTACGGCTCGACGCCACCTAGAACCCACTTGGCGCCCGAATAGAGCCCGTCGAGATCCAGGTGCATCGCGACCGTGTCGATCGGCCCGGCGGCCTGGACGATCTCCGGCGTCACCAGCTCCGGGCAAGCGCCATGCTGGGCCTTGGTCGTCAGCACGAACCGCGGATCATCCGCATAATCGACGTGGCGATCGTGATCGTGGTGGTCGACCCAGGCCGCGAGGCGCGAGCCGAGCCCACGAATGAACGGCAGCGTGGTCTTCTCGAACGACGATCCCCCGCCCTCGCTGGCAAACGCCACATCCAGCACCGCGGCCCGCCCCTCGATCTTCGCCGCGGGCGGTAGCGTCCGCGGCGTCAAGAACGCAAACCGCGGAAGCGTGGCCGAGGGAGACGAGGGCATCGGGACAAGATACCCGAGTTTGCCGGCGGGGGCGGCGGGCTTGAGATGCCCGTTTTGGCGCCTCCGAATCGAATGTGGCGCAGGCCGGCTAGCCTGGCCATCCCCTCGGCTGTAGACTCATCGGGCGTGAAAACGGCACTCACCCTCCCGCCGGAGCTCGAAACGCGCCTCGCCGCGCTCGCGGCCGAGACGCATCGCGAGCCACAGGCCGTGCTGGTGGAGCTGGTTGGCGAAGCGCTCGAACGCGAAGAGCAACGCGAGGGGAAGCTCGCGACGCTACGCTTGGCCATCGACGAGGGCGACGCAAGCGGCATCGCCGAGGACGGCGTTTTCGACCGTGTCCGGGCGCGAGCTGGCTTACCCGCGCGGTCCCGCTAGCGCGTGGCGAAGGTTCGTTTTTCGCGCCGCGCCGAGGCGGACTTCGACGACATCGCCGCCTACACCGCGCGCACCTGGGACGCAGATCAGGCCGACCGATATCTCACCCTCCTTGACGACTACTGCCAGCGCCTGGCCGACACGCCCGTGCTGGGTCGAGCGTGCGATGACATCCGTCCCGGCTTGCTGCGTGCCGAGCAGGCCGGCCACGTCGTTTTCTTCCGCCGCGAGCTGACGGGCATCCTGGTGTGCCGCGTCCTGCACAAGCGCATGTTGCCAGATGCTCAACCCATCGACGACGGGGATGAGTAGCGCAGCGTCACTCGGAGAGCGTGGCGCTTGCGAGCCTCACGGTTTCCCCCAACGCCGCCGCGTAGCGATCCCGGACGGCGGCGAAGATCCTCTCCGCAAGATCGACGTGATACACGTGGCTCGACAAGTTTCGATCGCGAAGCATGTCCAGCCATAGGGCCTCGTCCTTCACGATGCCCATCTTGTGGGGCGGCAATGAGAGCCCGCTTGGGCGACTCGGCGGCCACTCCTTCGGCTTCTGCGAGATGCTTCAGAAGCTTCCAGGTCGCCTCGAATGTAAATTCGAAAGCCTGGATCACGCCGGCCCTGTCTCGAGCCGAAACAGCTGGGACGCCCAGGAACGCTACCAGCTGCTTCAGCGCCGCTTCTGCGTTGGCAAGCGCTCGAGAGCTCATCGCGCGCGCTCATAGACCAAGCGGCCGGTTGCGGCTATCTCAAGCGCGAGCGCGGGATCGCACGCATCTACATCCACCAGATCCAGGTCGACCAAGGCTGGAACTTCGTCCTCGCATTCCAGGACGAACTCGGACCATCGCGCGCGCGCCGCCCCTGGCAACTGCAAGGCAATGTCAAAATCAGATCCGCGCGTGGCAGTTCCATGGGCTTGCGAGCCGAACAGCCAGACGCGCTCCACACCGAGCAGACGTGAGGCCCGGGCCACGACATCGGCAACTACTCGGGCGACCCGGTCGTCCTTCGCCATCGAGCGTGCCGTCATGGCCATCGTTCGCTCCCTCGAATCCTGACTCTGCGGCATTCCGCCGTATCTGACAAGCCTCGGCAGATCCCGAACACCTTATGAGCCTGGGTGGCTCAGATGGGATTGCAGTAGCCGTAGGTGAGGTCCCCGACCGTCAAACAAGACGCGGGGGAGGCGCAGGTGCCTCCGGAAAGCGGACATAGCTGCACACACTGAGTTATTCCGCTGACCTGAAGGCAGGTTTCTCCCGGCGCACAGCTATTGTTGGTCGAACAATCCGTACCGGTCGGGATTGTTCCCTTGCAGTCGCAGTACGACTTTCCGAAATACGAATAGTAGCAGCCAAGGACGTCTCCACTTGAGGGACTTGAAGGACATCCCGTTTGTCCAATTGGATCGCAAGACTGCGGTTCGAGATCGCAAACCTTGAAGGTTGTCTGCTGCGAGGTACTCTGGTCGCGCGCCGCGGTTGAGCAGCTTATCCCAGCTGGACAGTCGCCCGCCGTCGAGCAGAATTGGTAACAACGACCGAACCCCGGCGTGTTGCACTCGGGCTGGCAATAGAGCCCCGCCTTGCAATCGTCGGTCGTCAGGTCGCAGATCTCGCGGATGTTTTTCGATCCGGCCGTCCGGTTACAGACAGCCGTTCCATTGACGACATTGCAGCGTCCGCAAGCGCATCCTTGGCAAGCCGGGTTGCACTCCTGGCCCGAGGCCGGCTCGGCTGTACAGGTAGCTTTGACCACCGGCAACGCGCAGGCCGCTGCTTCGGGGCCAGCGTCCCCTTGATAACAACGGTTGTTAGACGTTACGCAGTGAAAGCCGTCCGGGCAGACATTGCCGGTCGCACACTTGAAACCGCCGGACTCGATGCTGGGGCGGTAGCAGCTAGAGATGAACGTAAGCAATCCAACTGCCGTGGCAGCGAGTGACGCTCCGATCCGCGCGGATCTCAATCGGTCTCCCCCTTTACAAACAGAACCCGTAGGCTGAACCACTCGGCGCTGGTGCCGGAAATGGCGTGCAGACCTTCGGCGCCGGGCATTTACTTTCCACGGCACCCGCCGGCACTCCGGCATCTCCCGGCAGGCGACAAACCTGAAAACACCTAGGATTGTTCAGCCCCGTCGGATCGAGGCAAGTGAGACCAGCGCCCGCCAAACAGTCCCTCGAGCGAGTGCACGAATCGCCTCCTCCTCCGTTCCCGGTACCGTTTGGCCGGGTGAATTGGCAGTCGCACACGGTGCGGAGCGAGGTGGCGGACAGGTAGCACCCCTGTGCGCCGTTACCGCAACCTGATGGGACAGCACCTGTTACGGGATCGCAGAGATCCATGAACGGCACGTCACAAAATTTATAGCCACCGCCCGCATCGCGCGAGCAATTCGCGTTAACGCAATCTGAATTCGATCGGCAGAACTGATAGCAACGCGACTGGCACTCAGCGAGGACGCAAGCCATGCCGGGACCGCAGTTGTCCGTTTGCTCCGATCCTCCGGGGGAAGTCTGGTCACATGCCGCCAGAAGTCCTTTCGCCGGACTCACGGGCGCGTTGCACGTCGCGATGCCTGCGGTGTTGACAGAGCATTTGTCATGGCAATCGCCGCAACCAACATTGCAGACCGGGTCGC
>CAYTTF010000258.1:0-1325 GCA_964440665.1 uncultured Myxococcales bacterium
GAAAGCCTTCGTCGAGCACGACGCGTGGGGCTGGCGCGGAGCTGTCCGTAGCGACACCGCTGGCACGGGGCTCGATTTGTGATACACTTGTATGACAGATGGCCCTTCGGAGCGTCCGTTTTGACGATGAGACCGATCAGGCGCTGGTCCGGGTGTGTGACGCAACCGGCGACTCACCTTCGGCCGTCCTCAAGAAAGGCGTCCTGGCGCTTGCCAAGGCCGTAGACCGCAAGAAGCGAGCACCACCCTTCGACATCTATCGAACGTTGGACCTCGGTCCGGGCGGATACGCGCTCGGTCCAGCCCGCAATGCCAAGCAAGTCGTTCGCGCGCTCGTAAAACGGAAACATCGGAGGTGATCCTGGTCGACACGGGCCCTCTCGTGGCGCTGTTCGATCCGCGGGACGATTCCCATGCCCACGCGAAAAAGACCCTGACCGGCATATCAGAGGATCTCACCACGACTGTTCCGGTGCTGACGGAGGCGTTCCATCTCCTCGATCCCGCCAGCCAAGGCGCGCAGGCCTTGAAGACATTCATCGCGAATCGAGGCCTCACCATGTGGTGGTTTTCGGACCGAACGCTTGCCCGTGCGTTTCGCCTCATGGATCAGTACGAGGACCACCCCATGGACTTGGCCGACGCCTCTCTCGTGGTCGCAGCGGAGGCCCTGCGGACAACGAGAATCTTCACGATCGACCGCCGCGACTTCCTGACTTATCGGGCCAGAATCGGACGCACGACGCGCGCCTTTACTCTGGTGTAGCCGCGGACCAGCAGGGCCCGGTCGCCGCGGACGACCGAGAACGCCAGCTCGCGCAGCGCCGCTCAGGACTTCTTGCGCTCGCTCTCGGCCCGCAGGCGCGCTTCCTGAGCCACCACGTCGGCGGGCATGGCGTCGCCGAAGTCTTCGGGGCCGAAAATCGGGCGGATCTCGATCTCCCCTTCCTGGAACGGGCTGCGGCGCACCCACTCGACCGCCTCGTCGATCGACTTCACCTGCCAGATCCAGAAACCCGCCACCAGCTCCTTGGTCTCCGTGAAGGGGCCGTCGACCACGGTGCGCTCCTTGCCGACGCACCGCACCCGCTTCCCCTTCGAGCTCGGCTGCAGGCCTTCGCCCGCCAGCATGACGCCCGCCTTGACGAGCTGCTCGTTGAAGTGGCCCATCTCGCGAAACTCCTCCCCGCTGGGCAACTTGCCGGCTTCGGAATCGCTGCTCGCTTTGACAAACACCATGACCTTCATCTCGTTCTCCTCGTGAAAAGTGCGGACCGAAGGTTCCCGACGCGGGTCACCGCGACCTTCGTCTTCCTTCTACTAGG
>CAYTTF010000258.1:1425-7262 GCA_964440665.1 uncultured Myxococcales bacterium
CGTCGACGCCGGGCGTGGTGGATTCGGGACCCGTCCCGGAATGCGCGGCTGAGGCCTGCGCGAGCGGGGCGCTTTCATACGTTGTTGCCGCATCGGCGCTGCCGTAGCTGCTTCCACAACCTGCCAACCCAACAAAGGCGCTGCCCAACATGGCTGCGCAGATAATCACTATCGACCGATTCATGAAGTCACCTCGTCCTTCCGTGGCTTGTGTTCTCACGGAAGAATGAGTTCGCAAGAAGGGTGCCACGCTTGTCGACCGAGAAAGCGCGGGCTTCGGCGCGTCGAGAAGCTCGACCGACGGCGCCAGGCCCATCCATATGGCGTTTCGGGCGCGCCACGAACGGTCGGGATCGGAAACCACGCGAAGCAGATGGTCGCGCGTCCCGTAGCGGTGCTACTTTGGTCGGATGAGCGTCTTGAAGTTCATCGTCGAGAAGCATCCCGATGGCTTTATCGCTTACCCGCTGGCC
The DNA here is from genome assembly GCA_964440665.1 of uncultured Myxococcales bacterium. Classification (GTDB taxonomy): domain Bacteria; phylum Myxococcota_A; class Polyangia; order Fen-1088; family Fen-1088; genus JADGRB01. The sequence goes on from CAYTTF010000258.1 coordinate 1,899, forward strand.
CTGCGCGGGGTGGTGCTGGGCCAAGGTGACACCTATGAGGCAGCCCTCGCTGATGCTCAGTCTGCGGCGCAATTCCACATCGATACCTTTGGCGACGAAGCGTGGGAGGACGACGGTGACGTCGAGGCCGCCTACGTTGCGGAGGCCAACGTCGCCCCTATCCCTGCGTGATCGGGATGTAGCCCGGCTGGGCCGCGACGCGGGCGAACCGCCCGCGGATCTGCGGGAACCGGCGGACATGCTCGGTGTCTACCACCTGTGTCGCATCGGACCTCGGCAGTGTGGTTTTTGGCCGGGACGATCGCCCTCGGTTGTCGATCCAAAATCGCACCACCTGCACCGCCCCTAGAGCTTCCGTCGAACACCCGGATCGCAATGACCCGCTCGATCTGCTACGGGCTCTGCCCCGCCTATGGCCTGGACATCTTTGGCGACGGATTGGTCGTCTACACCGGAAGGGCGCATGTGCGCGTACGGGGCCGCCACTCAAAGAACATCGGGTCCGTCGCAGCCAGCGGACTCGTCACCGAGTTTCTGACCTCTGGATTTCCTGGCTGGAAGAACAAGTATGAGACCGGGGGCCCCGACATGGCGGGAGCAGAGATCTCTCTTACGGTCGGAGCCACTCGCAAGACGATCGTGGACTGCGGTACGGACTACCCCCGTGGGTACGGCGACGAGATGGAAGTACGGAGCAAGCTGGAGGCACTCGAACATCGAATCGACCAAGTCGCCGAGTCGGCAGAGTGGGTGACCTGCCCGGACGAAGAAGAGGGTCGGTGCCACACTTTCTGATCGACGAGGCAATCGGCGGTTAGCCCTGCGTGATCGGGATGTAGCCCGGCTGGGCCGCGACGCGGGCGAACCAGGCGCGGACGTGCGGATAGGGGGCGAGATCGAATCCGCCCTCCGACGCGACGTGGGTGTAGGCGTAAAGGGCGATGTCCGCGATGGTGTAGCGGTCACCGACGAAGAACGGGCGGGTGGCGAGATGCCCTTCCATGACGCCGAGGGCGGCGTACCCGAGCGCGCGTTTGGCTGGTATCGACAGCTCGATAAGCGGTGTGATGGGCGTGGCGTGTGCGATCCAGAAGCGCACCGTCGCGATGTTTGGCTCGTGGCTGTACTGCTCGAAGAACATCCACTGCAGCACCTCGGCGCGCTGCCGGTGGTCGGTGGGCAGAAACGGCGTCCCCTCCGCGAGGTACCAGAGGATGGCGTTCGACTCGGGTAGGAAGCTGCCGTCGTCGAGCTCCAGCACGGGGATGCGCCCGTTGGGATTCTTCGCGAGGAACTCGGGGGTGCGCGTCGCGCGGTTGTCGATGTCGTACTCGATCCGCTCGTACGGGATGCCGAGCTGCGCGAGGAGGAGGCGGGCCTTGTAGCCGTTGCCGGAGGTCAGGTTGTCGTGGAGCCGCATCGGCCAACAATACCGCGGCGAGGATTGACCGCGATTGACCTTCCTTATCGATGGCCCGGACCACAAGCAGCGTAGTCTCTGCTTCGCCATGATCGTTCGCGCCCTCGCCGTTGGGTTGGTCGTCGTTTGTTGCGCAGCCACGCGGGCCCAGGCCCAAACCCAAGCCCAGGACCCCGCCGTTCACGTCCTCCCCGTCGCCAACCGCGCGCCCGGCGAGCGGCGGCCGTTGCTGATCTATTTGCACGGCCTCGGCGGCTCGGGGGCGGAGGCGCTCGCGGATCCCGGCGTGCGCGGGCTCGCCGAGCGCACGCGGATGACGCTGGTCGCGCCCGACGGCGATCTGGATCGCGAGGGGCGGCGGTTCTGGAATGCCGGGCGCGCCTGCTGCAACTTCGACGGGAAGGCCGTCGACCACCTGGGCCGCCTCGAGGCCCTGATCGATCACTGGCGGCAGCGTCCCGAAGTCGATCCCGCGCGCGTCTACGTGATCGGATTTTCGAACGGCGGCTTCATGGCGCATCGACTGGCCTGCTGGATGGACGATCGGTTGGCCGCCGTGGTCAGCGTCGGCGGCGCCGGCCGCGGGCACGACGAGGCCTGCGCCGCCGTGTCGTCGATCGCGATCGCCGAAGTGCACGGCGACGCCGATCCGATCGTGCGCTATCAGGGAGGACGCGTCTTCGGCAACCGCGCGCTCGACGAGCACCCCTCCGCGCCGCAGACCATCGCCGACTGGGCCGAGCGCCTGGGCTGTTTGCCGAACGCCAAGCCCAAGATCACGACGCTGGATCTCGACAGCAGCCTGCCGGGCGCCGAGACCACCGTAGAGAGTCACGCCGGATGCGTGCACGGCAGCGCCGAGCTCTGGACCGTCCACGGCGGCGGCCACCGCCTCGTAACCCCCGAGCTCTACGCCCAGATCGGGACGTTCCTCCTCAACCACCCCAAACCCGGCCCCAAGAAACGAAAGTGAGGCGTGGGCGGCCGTGCCTGCACATCGCGAAGCGGTCACCCGGACGCGCCGCCGCGCCGCAGGCTAACGGCGTGCAACTCGCCCCCGCTCCGATCATACTGAGGGCCATGGGCAGGCTCTCGCGCAGGCAGGCGCTCAAGGCCGTCGCGGTGACGGGTGCGGCGGGCGCCGTGGGCGCGGCCGGCGCGGCGGCGGGGTATCTACCATCAGCTCGCAAGCAGGAGGGATCGGCACCGATGGACGCAACGCAGGCCAAGACGACGACGGCGGCCAAGACCACGACGACTGCGAAGACGGACGCGGTCGTGGAGGTCACGCCGCAGGGATTCCCCTGGCAGACCAGCGATCCGTTTCTGTTTTGCGTGCACCACGACGATCACTATCCCGCCGGCAACGAGCAGATGGGGCCGCCGGCGGCGTCGCTGGCGGGGCGTAACCTCGGCGAGGACTTCGTCGTGAAGGACGGCTGGCGCATGTACCACGGCCAGACCGTCCCCGGATTTCCGCAGCACCCGCACCGCGGGTTCGAGACCGTCACCGTCGTGCGGCGCGGGCTGCTCGATCACTCGGATTCGATGGGGGCGACCGCGCGCTACGGCGGCGGCGACGTCCAGTGGCTGACCGCGGGCGGCGGGATCGTCCACGCCGAGATGTTCCCGCTGGTCGAGCGCGCGCGCGACAATCCGCTGGAGCTGTTCCAGATCTGGCTGAATTTACCGCGCGCCGACAAGATGGTGGCGCCCTACTTCTCGATGCTCTGGAACAACCAAATCCCGCGCAAGGTCGTGACGGACAGCGCGGGGCGCTCCGCCACGCTCACGCTCACCGCCGGGCGCTATGCCGACGTCGTCGCGCCCGCGCCGCCGCCGAATTCGTGGGCCGCACGCGCCGAGAGCGACGTCGCGATCTGGACCATCAAGCTCGACCCGGACGCGCACTGGTCGTTGCCGCCGGCGCCCGGCACCAACCGGTCGTTGTACTTTTTCCGCGGCAACGGCCTACACGTCGACGGGCACCTCATCCCCACCAACCACCGGGTCTCACTGCGGCCGGAGCTGGCGGCGGCGCTGGTGGGCGGGCCCGAGGAGACCGAGGTGCTGCTGCTGCAAGGGCGGCCGATCGGCGAGCCGGTGGTGAACTACGGGCCGTTCGTGATGAACACGCGCGGCGAGATCCAGCAGGCGATCGCCGACTATCAGCGCACCCAGTTCGGCGGCTGGCCCTGGCCCAGCGACGATCCCGTTCACCCGCGCACGGAGGGCCGCTTCGCCCGCCACGCCGACGGCCGCGTCGAACGACCGACGTAACGAGACCGAAGGCGCGCCCGTCAGTCGGCGGAAGCGCCGTCGGTGCCGGCGTCGACGCAGGTCACGCCGGCGTCGTGGCAGGTGCAACCGGGCAGCTGCTGCCCGACGCAGCCCCCACAAGTCCTGGTGTCGACGGAGCCGGTCGGGCAAACCAAGTCGCCATCCATGCAGATGGGATCGGTGGTGACGTCGAACTGACACCCGCCGACGATGCAGTAGAAGCTCGACGTCGGCGCCGGGCAGGCGGAAGAGGAGCTCTTGCAGTCAAGCAGGCCTCCCATCAGGGCGATCAACAAGAGGAGCCTCATCGGGAAAACGTAACACGGGACGCCTCGCCACGGTCCCGCTCCGAACGACTCGCAATCGCAGCCGGCAGGCCGATCCCGCACCGGCGCGGCGCATCGAGTAACCTTCGCGCATGTCGCGACCGCTCGCCCTCGTCACTGGCGCCTCCGCCGGCATCGGTCAGTCGTTCGCGGAACGGCTGGCCCACGACGGCTTCGACTTGATCATCGTGGCGCGCCGGCGGGATCGCCTGGAGGCGCTCGCGAAGCGTCTCGGCGCCAGGCACAAGACCGACGTTTCGGTGCTGGTCGCCGATCTGTCGACCGCCGACGGGATCGCCGCGGTCGCCGCCCGCGCCGCGGCCGAGCCGCTGGAGCTGCTGGTCAACAACGCCGGCTTCGGCGGCTACGGACCCTTCCTGGAGATCGATCCCCAGACGGCGGAGGCCCTGATCGCGGTGCACATCCGCGCGGTCGTGCAGGTCACCCGCGCGGCGCTCCCCGGAATGGTAAAGCGGGCGCGCGGGGGCGTCGTGAATGTCTCATCGCTGCTGGCCCTTTCGGGCTCGGTGCTGCCCGGCAGCGGGATGCCCTTGCGGGCCGTCTATGGCGGCGCGAAGGCGTTCCTGCTGGCGTTCAGTCAGCTGGTGGCCGCGGAGCTCGCCGAGACCAAGGTCCGCGTCCAGGTCTGTCTGCCCGGCATCGTGAAGACCGAATTTCACGACGTGCAGTGGCTCGAGGCCACCCGGATCCCGCCCCGCATGAACCCAGACGACGTGGTGCGCGCATCGCTGAATGCTCTGGCCAAGGGCGAGGTGCTCTGCGTCCCGCCGCTCGACGACGTCGCGGCCTTGCAGCGCCTCGAAGAGGCCCAGCGCGCCGTGTTGGCGGTGGCCAGAACACCCGATCTCGCCGCCCGCTACCGTTAGTGTAGGACTTCCGCTTGCGCCGGTGGGGGAAGATGCTCTGATCGGGGATGGTGACCGCTCCCGACACGCATCGCGCCATCGAAGCCGTCTTTCGAATCGAGTCGGCGCGCCTCATCGCCGGCCTGGCGCGGATCGTCCGCGACGTGGGGCTGGCCGAAGAGCTGGCCCAGGAGGCGCTGGTGACGGCGCTCGAGCGGTGGCCGGCGACGGGCGTCCCGGACAACCCGGGCGCCTGGCTGATGACCGCCGCGAAGAACCGCGCCATCGACGAGCTGCGCCGCAACCAGCTCCTCACGCGCAAGCACCAGGAGCTGGGCCAGGAGATCGACGCCGAGCAGACGCGGGAGGCGGCCGACATGCTGAGCCGGATCGAGCACGCGCTCGACGACGAGATCGGCGACGATCTGCTGCGCCTGGTCTTCACCTCCTGTCACCCGGTCTTGCCGACCGA
>CAYTTF010000259.1:0-7226 GCA_964440665.1 uncultured Myxococcales bacterium
TCCCGATGTTTGATCATGGCCCATCGATCTGGTCAATTTAAAAGCGGTCTAGCTGGTAGACTCCCGGCCGTGGCGCGTCGGGCACGGAAGCAGGTGGTGGCGAAACCGCCGGTGGTCAGCGATCCGGCCAATGCGCGGCTGTTCATCAACCGCGAGCTCTCCTGGCTGGGGTTCAACGAACGGGTGCTGGAAGAGGCCTGCGATCCGACCGTGCCGCTGGTCGAACGGATCAAGTTTCTCTGCATCGTGGCCTCGAACCTGGACGAGTTCTTCATGGTGCGGGTGGCTGGGCTCAAGCAACAGCTCTCCGGCAACGTCGCGGAGACGCCGCCCGACGGTTTGACGGCGGCCGAGCAGCTCACCGCCATCGGAACCCGCGCACACGCCATGGTGGCCGAGCAGTATCGGGCCTGGCGGCAGGACGTCGCACCGGGGATCGCGGAGGCCGGAATCCGGCTGCTCCGCCCCCAGGACCTGACGCCCGAGCAGAAGACCCATCTGTCGGCGTATTTCGCGCGCGAGGTCTGGCCGGTGCTGACGCCGCTGGCGGTCGATTCGGGCCACCCGTTTCCGATGCTCCGCAACCGGAGCTTGAACCTCGCGATCCTCATCCACCGCGAGCGCGAGAAGGCGACGCGGCCCGAGACGATGGTCGCCGTCGTGCAGGTGCCCTCGGTTCTCCCGCGCATCACCGAGGTGCCGGGCGCCGGGCGGTTCTCGTTCATGCTCCTCGAGGATCTGATTGCCATGCACGCGGGCGATCTCTTCCCGGGCTTTCACGTCGTCGGTTGCAGCCCGTTTCGCGTCACGCGGAACTTCGACCTGTCGATCGACGAGGACGAGGCCGACGATCTCCTCAAGACCATCCAGAAAGAGCTACGCCGGCGCGAACGCGGCAGCGCCGTGCGCCTCGAGATCGCGCACGACACGCCGGCCGAGGTGGTCACCTTCCTGCGCGCGGCGCTGAGGCTGGAGGCCGACGACGTCTATCTGTTCGATGGTCCGCTGCACCTGGCGGACTTCCTTCCCATCTGCGGGCGCGAGGACCTGCGCGAGTACCGCGACGAGCCGTTCTCGCCGCAGATCGTTCCGCCCCTGCAGGAATACGAAGACATCTTCCGGGTCATCGCCCAGCGGGACATCCTGCTGCAGCACCCGTACGAGTCGTTCGAGGACGTGGTCGAGTTCATCTCGGAGGCGGCCGCCGATCCGAACGTGCTCGCCATCAAGCAGACGCTCTACCGAACCAGCGCCGATTCGCCCATCATCCGCTCGCTCATCCGCGCGGCCGAGAACGGCAAACAGGTCACCGCGGTGGTCGAGCTCAAGGCCCGCTTCGACGAGGCCCCCAACATCCAGTGGGCGCGCACCTTGGAAGACGCCGGCGTGCACGTGGTCTACGGCCTCATGGGCCTAAAGACCCACTGCAAGGTTGCGCTGGTGGTGCGGCGCGAAGGGAATCGGATCAAGCGCTACGTCCACTTGTCGACCGGCAACTACAACCCGTCGACCGCGCGCATCTACGGCGATCTGTCCTACTTCACCGCGCGCGACGCCTACGCCGACGACGCGGGCGCGCTGTTCAACCTGCTCACCGGCTATTCGACGCCGCCGTCGTGGAAGAAGTTCGCGGTCGCGCCGCTGGGCCTTCAGGAACGGATCATCGCGCTCATCGATCGGGAGGCGGCGCTGGGGGCGAAGGGACGCATCATCGCCAAGATGAACGCGCTGGTCGACGGGCCGGTGATCAAGGCGCTCTATCGCGCGTCGCAGGCGGGCGCGTCGATCGATCTCGTCGTGCGCGGCATCTGCTGTCTGCGGCCGGGCGTGCCGGGCGTCAGCGACAACATCCGCGTCATCAGCATCGTCGACCGCTTCCTCGAGCACGCGCGCATCTTCTATTTCGAAAACGGCGGCAAGCGAGAGGTCTACCTGTCGTCGGCCGACTGGATGCCCCGCAACTTCCAGCGCCGCGTCGAGGCGATGTTCCCGATCGAAGACGAAGGTCTGCGCGACCGCGTCCTGAACGAGATCCTGGGCATCGCGCTGGAAGACAACGTCAAGGCGCGGCGACTGGGCCCGGACGGGATCTACACCCGCACGCGCGTCGATCCGGCCGCCACCAACGGCTCCGCCGGCACCGCCGCCAAACAACCCCCTTTGCGCAGCCAGGTCCGCTTCATGGAGCTGGCGCGCGAAAAAGCCCAGGCAGGCCCCACGCTCCCCGGCGGCGGTGGCACGTACCACGTCCGCACCCCACCGGGACCCCGGGCGGCGACCGGCGGGACGCCCACCTCTGCGGCGCCCCCGCCCGCGCCCACACCGCCGCCGGCGGCTCCGACGCTGGCAGCCCCCGCGCCCGCCAGCCAGCCGACGTGATCATCGGTCGCACCGGTGCGACAGGCCGCCCGGTGCCGCGCGCCGCACAGGCACCAGCGACCGCACCGGTGCCGCGGGCCGCGCCGGTACCAGCGACCGCACCGGTGCCGCGGGCCGCGCCGGTACCAGCGACCGCACCGGTGCCGCGGGCCGACTCAACAAATCGGGTATTCCGCCGTATCATTGTGGGGAGATGCTCCCCCCGCGTCGTCTGTCTGCCGCGCTGGCGCTGACCGCGGTCCTGCTGGTCGCCCGCGCTGGATCGGCTTCGCTCATCCTGGCCCTCGATCTCCCGACTCTGGTTTCTTGCGCGGAAAACATCGCGGTCGTGGACGTGGTTTCGGTCAAGGCCGCCTGGAATCAGCAGCACCAGCGGATCATCACGACGATCGATCTCGCGGTCGTCGACAGCTGGAAAGGGACGGCGGCGCCCGCCACGCACCTTTTCGTCGTGCAACCCGGCGGGACCGTCGACGACATCACGATGACGATCGCGGGCATGACGCGCTTCGAGCCCGGCGAGCGGGCCCTGGTCTTCCTGCGCGGACGACCGGAGAAGGCCAGCGTCGTCGGCATGGCGCAGGGCAAACGCGCCCTCCACCGAGAGCGGGGCACCCAGCGCTGGATGGTGAGCGCCCCCGACAAGGCCGGCGCCGACTTCGTGCGCGCCACACCGGCCGCCAGCGCGGCGCCCGTCTTCGAGACCCGCGACCGCCCGCTCGCCGACCTGCGGGCCGAGATCCGCACCCTGACCGCGTCCGGCGGGAGACGATGACGCGGTCTCGAGTGGCCGCGGTCCTGACCGCAGCCGCCGTCGCCACTGTCCTGTCGCTCTGCCGTCCCGCCGCGGCGTACGTCCGCTACAAGACCGACAGTGGCAACGGGTTCTCCTGGGGGCAGATCTCCGTTCCGATCACCGCGTACCCCGATGACTTCGTCCAGCCGACGATGACGGCGGATCAGGTGGACTCCGCGGCCCTGGATGCGGCCAACACCTGGAGCTCGGGTGAGAACCCCTGCACCTACTTGAATCTGGTGCTGAGCGTGTCGACGGATCCGACGCCCGTTCCCGCCTACGACCACCGCAACACGCTGGTCTTCCGCAGCACCAGCTGGTGCCAGCTGGCCGCCGACGGAACCTGCGAGTCCGACTACGACACGATGGCCCTGGCGATCACCGGCGACACGGCCAACAAAAAGACGGGCCAGATCTATGATTCCGACATCGAGATCAACACCCTCGACTACAACTGGGCGGACGTGACGGCCGATGCGAGCCTGAGCAACGACATGGACCTGCAGAATGCGATCACGCACGAGATGGGACACCTGATCGGGCTCGACCACACCTGCTTCAACCCGCTCAGCGGAATGCCCCAGCCCACCGACAACAACGGTCAGCCGGTTCCCGACTGCGACCAGGCCTCGCCGGCGGTTCAGGCCACGACCATGTATCCGTCGGCCATGATGGGCGACACGCAGAAAAGGACGCTCGCTCCCGACGATATGGCCGGTCTGTGCGGGATCTACCCGGTCGACGATCCGCCACAGCCGGCGGGCGGCTGCGCTTCGTGCGCAACGGTTCCCGCGCCGGTGGATGGGCTGCCGCTGGCGGGCTTCGGAATATTCGCGGCGTTGCTGGCGTCCGGCCGGCGCGCACGCCGCCAGGCGCGGCGCTGAAGATGCGCGCCCGGATCGCCACCGCCTTTGCCGCCGCAGCGCTCATCTCGACGCTCACCGCGCGACCCGCGGGAGCCTACGTGCGGGCCATCAACGATTTCGGGGCTCCTTTTTACTGGCCGACCAACACCAGCTGCGCCGCGGTGACCATCTATCTGAATGGCTTTCTGACGATGACCTCCGACGAAGTCGCGAAGTCGATCGCCGCCGCCGCGCACGCCTGGAGCCCGTCCGAGGTCACCTGCCCCGGGCCGAATGGCGACGCCGGCACCGGCCATCCCTATTTCGAGATCGTTCCATCCATGTCGACCGGTGGGCCGGTCCCGGAGGTCGCGAACGACGGCAAGAACTCGATCATTTTTCAAACCACCGACTGGACCCTCGATTCCACGATCATTGCGCTCACCTCTCATTTCAGCACGCCCAGCGGTGAGATCGTCGACACCGACATCGAGATCAACGCGGTGAACCCGACTTGGGCAAACCTCGATCCCGACGACGGCTCGTTTGGGTCAAGCCATCTAGGCGACGAAGTCGACCTTCAAACCGCCATGACCCACGAGTTCGGCCATTTCCTCGGGCTTGCGCACACCTGCGTCCACGCTGTATTCGACCCACCCGCCGCGTCCGTGGACGACCAGGGCCAGCCGGTCCCCGAGTGCCCCGACCCGTCGACGTCTGGCGACCTGCCTCAATCTCAATCGGTCATGTGGTTCTTCGTCGAACCCGAATCGACCACCAAGCGCGTCCTGGCCCCCGACGACGTGCGCGCCGTTTGCGACCTCTACCCGGCGGCGCAGGATCCGCACCTCTGTACGTTGAATCTTCCCGACGACGGCTGCGGGTGCGCAGCCGCCGGCACGCAGGGCCCGCGCGGCGCGGCGCTCAGCCTCCTCGCGTTCGGCGCCGCCGTCGCCCACGCGCGCCGGCGACGTCGTCTCAGGTCGGATCGAGATCGACGCGCAGCTCTCTGACCGACATCTCGCCGAGGTTGGCGCTGGCCGGAACGTCCAGCTCCTGCGCGGCCGGGCGAAACCCCGGCGCCGAGATGGTGAGCCGCCAGTGCCCCGGTACGAGGCGCGGCAATCGGAAACCGCCGGTACGCTGAAGGTCGGTGGTCGCCCTGGCCCCGTCGGGACCAGCGGCCTCGACGCGCCCACGCCCGACCGCCGCACCCGATCCCCGCGCGTGTGCCTCGCCCGCGATGCCGCCCGGCAAGCCGACGGTGAGCAACGCGTATTGCCCCGGCACCACCGGGAACTTGGTGGCAGGATAGTCCGGGTGCTGCACCTCCAAGCGCAGCGCGCCGGCCGGCAGATCGGGCACCCGGAAGTGGCCACCCACGTCGGCCGATGCGCTGCCCAGTGGTGACGCATCCGGGCCACCTCCGCCCCCCGCCCCAGGCGGCGACGGCCAGGCGAGCAGCCGCGCGCGGGAGAGCGGCCGCCCCGCGCTGTCGCGCACCAACCCTTCGAGCACCGCCTCGGCGCGCGGCAGCCGGATCTCGACGGGCGGCAGCGGCGCGTTCGGCTTGACCTCGATCGACACGTGCGCGGCGCCGTGCCCGGACGCGCTGACCGCCAGCCGATAGCTTCCCTCGGGAACCGCGATGGAAAATCGGCCACCCGCATCGGTGAGCGCGTAGAGGCCAGCCGCCGAGTCACCCGCGGCGCTCCCCCCGACCAGCACGCGCGCCCCTTCGAGCGGACCGCCGCTTTCGTCGACGACGCGCCCCTCGACGGGAAATCCATCCCGGAGCGTGAGCGTGCCGAGATCGCGTCGCTCCCCGGGCGCGACGATGAATTCATCGGTGCGCATCGGTTCCAAACCCGCGTGCACCACCTCGACGCGGTACCGACCCGGGATCAGATCGTCGACGGCAAACCGGCCGCCCCCGTCGGCGAGCGCCACCCGGGTGCTCCCGAGCGCGCGCCCGGCGCCCGAAGGAAGCGCCGCCGCTTCGGCCGCCAGCGGCAGCGGGCCAATCTCGACGGTCAGATCGTCCATCGCGCTGGCGACACAACGAACGTGCGCCGCCCCCACCGGCCTGCCGCGGGAATCCGCCACCCGCCCGGCCACCCGGGCCCCGCGCAAAAGCTCCAGGACCACCGGGGGCGGCTTGCCGCCCGGAGCCACGACGTCGATCGTCGGCGCGCGACGCAGGACGTAGCCCGGACGCGCGGCGGTCAGGCGATAGCTTCCGGGCAGGAACGGGCCGATCGTGAACCCGGCGGCGGCGTCGCTCCGGGCCAGGGCCGGCAAGGGATCCTCGCCCGGTGCAGCCGCGGCCACTTCACCGCGTACCTCGACCCCGCGCAGACCATTTCCACCATCCTCGATCACGCGACCCGAGATCGTCTCGCCGGGCTCGAGGGAGAGACGCAGCGACGCGCGCGTCGCCTCGTGTCCGACCTGGATACCGTGCGCGATCTGAGAGACGAGGCTGCCGTGGACCGCGCGCAGCGCGTAGGCGCCGGGGCCGAGGCCCCCGAAAACGAAGCCGCCATCCACGCGGGTGCGCGCCCGCCGCACGGGTCCCCCCAACTCGGCAGCCAGAGCCACCGTCGCATCGGCCACCGGCGCGGCCGCGAGCTCCACCCGCCCCGCGATCGATCGCCCTTCGCCGTCGACCCGAAGGACCAGATCCGACGCGGGCGCCGTGACGCCCGCCTTCTCGGTCGTCGGGAATCCCGCCGCTTCGATCAGGATGCGGTAGCTGCCGGCGGCCAGATGCTCGACGGCGAAGGCCCCTTCGAAGTCGGTGGCCACGTGGGACGGCGGCTGTACGGCGTCGCCGACCGCCGTCGGGAAGACCAGGACGCGTGCGTCCGGAACGGGATGGTCGCGCCGGTCGATGACGCGTCCCCGGAGATACGCCGCCGCGACCGGGCCTGGCGCAGAAGCATCCGCGGCGGTCGGGCCGACCGCTGGGTGCCGACGCCGGCAGGACGGAAGACCCCCCGACGCGAGCAGCGCGACCAGCAAAACGACCGGGTGACAAGGGGCGCGTCGCACGCTTGCGATTTCCATCGGCCAGTGCTAAAGCTACGCGCCTTCCGGAGGGAAATGAATGGCAGCGCACTGCGCAGTCTGCGGCAAGCAGCGCCGAGTAGCTAACAACGTCAGCCACTCGAACATCAAGACCAAGAGCATCCAGCGCCCCAACC
>CAYTTF010000260.1:0-7213 GCA_964440665.1 uncultured Myxococcales bacterium
CGATGGACGAGACGCGGGGCGGAGCGAGGGGCCGGGGGGACAGAGACGCGGAGGCCCGGTTCGCCGACGCCCGTCGTGCGATGGTGGCCGAGCAGCTGGTGGGGCGCGGAATCGGCGACCCGCGGGTCCTCGGTGCCATGGGGAAGGTCAGGCGCCATCGCTTCGTCGAGATGTCCCTGGCGCCCTCGGCGTACGAAGATCGTCCGCTGCCAATCGGATACGGTCAGACGATCTCGCAGCCCTACATGGTCGCGCGCGCGACCGAGCTCGCCGCGCCCCGTCCGGGCGATCGCGCGCTCGAGGTCGGGGCCGGGTGCGGCTATCAGGCCGCCGTCCTCGCCGAGCTCTGCGCCGAGGTGTTCGCGATCGAGATCGTTCCGGCGCTGGCCGAGCGCGCGCGGCGCGCGCTCGCCGAGACCGAGACCCGCAACGTCACCGTCGAGACCTTCGACGGCAGCGGCGGTTGGCCCGCGCACGCCCCCTACGACGTCATCATCGTCTCGGCCGGCGCACCGCGCATCCCGACCCTCCTGGTTGGCGAGCTGGCCGACGGCGGGCGGCTGGTGATCCCCGTCGGTGGCGCCCAGGAGCAGGAGCTGGCGGTGGTCAGACGGGTCGGCGACGATTACCAGACCACCTTCGAAACGCGCTGCCGCTACGTCGATCTCCGCGGCCGATTCGGTGTCGGTGGCGGTGCCCCCGCGGCCTGACCCCCGGCGAGAACCCGCGGCGTTCCTGGTCGCGCTCGCATTCGCAACCGCCATCGCCGGCTGCCGCAGCGAGCGGCCGCCGATGCACCCCGACACTCTCCCCGGCAACTGGTACGTGGTGAGCCCCGGCGAGACGCTCGACGACATCGCCCGGCGCGCCGATATCCCGCCCGAGGACATTCTCGAGCTCAACGGTCTCGATGACGCCGCGCAGGTCCAGGAGGGGCGGCTGCTGTTCGTGCTCACCGCCGCGCCGCCCGCCGCGACGACCCCCGCGCCACCAACCCCCGAGGAGAAGGGCGCGCGCCCCACGCTCCGCTGGCCGCTCACTACGATCCGGATCGTCGTCGGGTCGCCCTTCGGCGCCCGATGGGGGAAGCGCCACGAAGGGATCGATCTGCCGGCGCCGATCGGCACCCCGGTCTTCGCCGCCGCCGATGGACGGGTGGTCTACGCCGGAGGTGGAATTCGTGGTTACGGTAACCTAGTGGTGCTCAAGCATCCTGGCGATCTGCTGACGGTCTACGCGCACAATTCGGTCCTGCTGGTCTCCCAGGGGCAGACGGTGCGCGCCGGCGATCGGATCGCGCTGGTAGGGCAGAGCGGTCATGCCACGGGACCCCACTTGCATTTCGAGGTCCGGACCGGGCAAATTCCGCGTGATCCCATGCGCTACCTGCCCTCAGGGACCGGATCGTGAGCGTCGCCTGGGAAGATCCGCGCCTGGAGATCCTCCGTGCGCGCGTGCGCGACATTCCCGATTTTCCAAAGCCGGGGATCTTGTTTCGCGATCTCACGCCGCTCATGGCCGACGGCCCGGCCATGCGGCACACCGTCGAGCTGCTGGCCGAACGCCTGGCTGCTCACAAGCCACAGCTGGTGGTAGCCGTCGAGTCGCGCGGCTTCATCTTCGGCGCGGCGGTCGCCGCGATGCTGGGCGTCGGGTTCGTGCCGGTGCGCAAGCGCGGCAAGCTTCCGCACAAGACGGCGCAGCGCAGCTACGCGCTCGAATACGGCAACGACACCCTGGAAATTCACAGCGACGCCTTCGTCGCGGGCGCACAGGTCGCCATCGTCGACGATCTGCTGGCCACCGGGGGCACCGCCCAGGCCGCCATCGAATTGGTGCATGATCTGGGCGGACTCGTGGCCGGCGCGGCGTTCGTCATCGAGCTCGCGGCACTGAGCGGTCGCCAGCGTCTGTACGGCGCACCGGTCGAATCCTTGATCGTCTACTGATGGAATCCCCGCCCATCCGAGGTCGTTTCGCGCCCAGCCCGACGGGCGCCATGCACCTCGGCAACGCGCGCACGGCCCTGCTGGCCTGGCTCGACGCGCGGGCCGCCGGCGGGACGTTCGTGCTCCGCATCGAAGATCTCGATCGCCCGCGGGTGCAGCCCGGCGCGGAGACCGCGCTCCTGAGCGATCTCGCCTGGCTCGGGATCGACTGGGACGAGGGGCCCGATCGGGGAGGCCCGTTCGCGCCCTACCGCCAGAGCGAGCGCACCGCCCGCTACGACGCCGCCATCGAACGGCTGCAGGCAGAGGGATCGGCCTTCCTGTGTGCCTGCTCTCGCCTCGACGTTGCCCGGGCCGCCAGCGCGCCCCACGACTTCGGGGCGGGCGCCGGAGAGGACCATGGCCCGCGGTATCCCGGAACCTGCCGCGGGCGCCCGCCGGCGGAGGTGCACGCGCGGGCCGCCAGCCAAGGGCGCAACCCGGCGATCCGATTCGATGGCCGCGCGGCGCAGATCGAATTCATCGACGAGATCCATGGCCGCGTCGACACGGGCCCGGGCGGCGTCGACGACTTCGTCCTCCGTCGCGCCGACGGCGCCGCGGCCTATCAGCTGGCCGTGGTGGTCGACGACGCGGCGATGGAGGTGACCCGCGTCGTCCGCGGGGATGATCTGCTCGGCTCGACGGCGCGCCAGATCGCACTCTATCGGGCGCTCGGTCTGGCGCCGCCGGCCTTCGCGCACGTTCCGCTGGTTCTTTCGGCGGAGGGAGAGCGACTGGCCAAGCGAACGCGACCGGCGACGATCGCGTCCCTGCGCGAGCGCGGCCTGTCGCCGGAGGCCGTGGTCGGCGCCTTGGCCAGCTCCGCCGGGCTCGGCGGACCCGATCGTCCGTCGTCGGCCCGCGCGCTCCTCGGCGGGTTCCGGCTGGCGGCCGTTACGCGGGGTCCGGTCGGGCTCGAGCTGCCATAGCCGTCATCGGGCGGGAAATGCGCGCGGAAAGAGCGCGCGCGAGGCGGCCTCGATTTCGACCATCAGTTTCGCCGGCGCGCTCAGGATCGCCGCCTTGCCGTCGGCGATGTGCGCGCCAACCTCGGGGTCGACGATTTCCGGAAGCTCGTCCTCGTCGAGAATGTCGAGGCGACCGGCCGGCGTCGCCAGGATATCGATGACCAGGTCTCGCCATTCCAGCGTCTCCGTCGAGATCCGCGTCCGGTCGGCGAGGTTGAAGTAGAAGCCGACGGTGCGGTGGGCCGCGTCCAGCCAGTGATAGACGTTGTAGTGGCGATCGGCCCAGAAATGCCCGAAGCTGATGGTGCCGGCTGGAAGGTCGACGCCGTGAACGTGCATCGGTCCGGGCGCGATCCAGAGCAGCACGGCGTGGCTCGCGTCGCCGGCCAGGTGGCGACAGTCGAAGCGCTTCTCGCCACCCGCGAGGGTACGCTTGATCTCGATCATCGACCGGTGATGGCGCGTGCCTCGCCGATCTTACGGGCCAGCCCGGCGGCGCTGCAGACGAACGGATCGATCCCCGTGTAGCTTCCCGAGGCGTTGTAGGCGGCGCCGCGATCCCGCGAGCAGTAGCCTTTGTCGGGGCACGGGGCGCAGGAGGGATAGTCGGCGATGCGCAGACCGCGAATACGTTCGAACACCGGCGAGCCGCGCCAGATGTCGATGAACGGCTGTTTCCGCACGTTCCCCGCCGACCAGGGAACCGAGACGCAGGGATAGACCTCGCCGCGCGAAGAGATCGCGCAGTTGCCGCGCGCGCAGTTGCACGGGAAGGCCGCCTCGCCGACCGGACGGCCGCCGCTCGGGATCAGATCGCCGATCGGTCCGCGGTAGAGCGCGTCCAGCTGATCTGGGTCGACGCGCATCGCCAGGCTGCCGTCCGTGCCGTCGTGGCGCGAGGTGATGGTGAGATCTAGCATGTAGGGGAACCCGCGCCCGTCGGCGAGCGCGCGCATGGCGGCGACCTCGTGCGCGTTCGGCCTCATGACGATCAACTTGAGGCGCACCGCCACCCCCTGGGCGCGCAGTCGCTCCGCGCCGTCCAGGGTCCGCCGCCACGATCCGCGCACCTGCGTGATGCCGTCGTGTACCTCTGCGGTCGCGCCGTAGACGCTGATGCTGACGCCGAGGAGATTGCGATAGCCGCCGAGGCGCGCCGCCACCCCCGGCCGCAACATCGTTCCGTTGCTCAGGAGCTGCACCGCGAGGTTGATCTCGCGGGCGCGATCGAGCACGGCGAAGAGATGCGGATAGGTCAGCACCTCGCCACCGGTGAGCGACAGGAACAGGCAGCCCGCAGCCCGCAGCTCGTCCATCACCCGCAGCACCTCGGGGAGCTCCAGCTCGGGCGCGGACGTGGAAACGGCGTCGCCGCAGACCGGTCCCGCCGTGTCGCGATCGAAGTTGTAGCAGTGCAGGCAGCGGATATTGCACTCGAGCGTCAGCTCGAGCGACACGTTGAGCGGGATCATCCGCTCGTAGGCCATGCTCTGCAGCCGGCTGACCACCGCGTGGTCGCCCGGGGATGCGATGACCGCATCGTCCTGGCAGCGCGGCGCCGGGTCCATCGGATTCAGCCCCTGACCGGCTGACCGCCGGGGGCCAGCAATCCCTTGTCTCGAAAGCCCCCGATGACCTCGTCGATCCCGGCGCGGAGCTCGCCGGCCGGCGCGTCGTACTCCTCACCGAGCGCGGCCGCCAGCTCGTCGAGCGAGCGGGGCGACGCCAGCAGCTCCCAGACCCGCGCCGCCGTCTCGTTCAGCAGATGGACCTCGCGGGATCGCGGATCGACGACGATCGTCTCCTCGTCGAGCTTCTGGTACGGCAGCCCTGGATCACGTTTGAAGGTCATCTTCCCGCCATTCTCAGTATCGGTAGAGCGACCAGTGGACCGAAGCTGCGCGCCAGATCGCCGATCCGGCCCGGCAGCGGCAACGTCTTTCCCTCACGCGAGACCAGCGCGACCTTGCCCAGGACCTCGCCCTCGAGCCCGGCCCGTTGTCCGCCGCCGGGTGGCAGACGGTAGAAGGCGAGGCCGTCGTCGTCGGGGGTCGCGCCCGGCGTCCAGGAAAGGAGAATGTCGCCCGCGACCGGCGCGGCGCGCCCGCCGGTCTGGACCACCAGCTGGTCTCCGCTCTTGAGCCAGGGCGTCGCCTGCTTGGGGCGGAACGCGTAGGACTTCTGCTTGCGCAGGAGCGCGCGGAACTCGGAGATCATCTCGCGCGCGTTCGACGGCGGCACCTTGCGCGTGACCTCCGGCCCGAGATGCGGCGCGAGCCGACGGAAGATGACCGCCGTCGGCGCCGTGCGGGTGAGACAGGCCTCGACCGAACGCACGCCGGCGCAAAGCTGAACCGCGACCGCCAGGCTTCGCTCGACCGAGGCGCGATCGGTCGCGAACGCCAGAAAGCACCCCAGCAAGCGTAAGGTCGCGTCGGAGGACATGATCGGCGTCATCGCCACCTCCCGCGGCGACTGCGCGAGAAAGGCCAGGGTGCGGAGCGGCCAGCTCCGCATCGAGATGCCGCCGCGCGCGAAGTCTCCCCAGAACGGCGTGCCGAACACCCGCCAGCCGTCGTCGAGCTGTCGGACCGCGACGATCTCGTCCGATAGAACGTCGTCGGCGTCGGGCGCCTTGCGCGCCAGCGTGGTCTTTCCGGCGCCGCTCGCTCCCGGGAAGACCACCCCGATCGAGGCGTGGCGCAGGCCGCAACCGTGGATGAGCATCCCGCCGACCCGCGGTAGGAGGGTCGCGTAGAGCACGCGCAGCACGCAGTCGAGCGCGAACGGGCTCATCTCACAATGACCCTCGCCCCGATAACCGACGCGCCCGCCGCGTCCGGCCCGACCTGTCAGCCTTACCTTGAAGTCCCAGCGCTGGGCCGCGATCGTCCGCCCGGTCGCGGTGACCTTCAGCGGATGCGCCTCGGTCTCGGCCAGGCGGCGTCCGGCGGGCCCAGGCGCGGCGCTGGGCGCGAAGGTCAGCCGCAGGCTGAAATCGCGCTCGACGCGCGCGGCGGCGGGTATCTCGAAGGCAGCGTAGCGGGCGCGCAGCTGCTCCAGAAACACCGGCTGCGCCCCGTGCAGCTCGACGTGGCCGACCAGGCCGCCTATCGACAGCATCAGCTCCTGGGGAAAGGCGGCGCGCGGCGGCCGGGTCATGACATCTTCGGAAACTGCTCGCACGAATCGAGCCCAGGGCCGTTCTTGCCGCAGGCGAGGCTGTTCGACTCGAACAGACGCCCGCTCTTGATCTGCGGCCGCTGCCAGGGCTTCTTGGCCGCGGCGCGGGTCGGTTTTCGGGGGGGCTTGTCTGCCACAGGGTATTCCTCAGCTTTTCTTGGTGCGAGTGTGGATTGTCGGATTGTTCGAGTCTTACTCGAGCTTATTGAGCGCATCTTTGGCGGCCAGGCGGACTTCGTTCGCCGGGTCACGCGCGCGGACGTGCCGCAGCTCGGCGACCGCGTGCTCGGCGGCCACGCGGCCATCGCCCGCCGCGCCCAGCTCGCCCAGCGCCCAGGCCGCGTTCTGTCGAACATAGACACTCTTGTCGGTAAGCAAACGCTCGTAGAGCGGTTCCTGGTCCGGCCGCTTGAGCTTACCCAAAACCCGCGTCGAGAAAGCGCGCACACGCTCGTTGGCTTCGGTCTCCGCGCTCTTCGCGAGGGCGTCGGTGTAGAGGTCTGGCAACTGGCGGAAGGTGAGGTCCAGCGCCACCACGGTCTCCGCGTCCTTTGCCACCACCGCGGTTCGCCACCGCGACATATCTCCGTCGACGTCACGCTTGAGCTCCTCGGGACTCCGCGTCTCGGCGCCATTCGAGCTGCCCGACGGTCCGAGCGGACCAGACGCCAGCCCTCGAAATCGCGCTGCGGCCGCTTCCTCGTCCGCGGCCAAACGCCGGCTCTGGCTGCGATGCTGCAGCGCAAGAATCCCCAGCCCCGTCACGGCGACGAGTGAGCCGGTGATGATCCACCGTTTGTCCCCCCTAGACATATTTGCTTTTGCCGGTCCGCGGCTTCGCAGAATCCCCATATCTTATCGTGCCTTGCGATACCCACACAATTCCCAGCCCAGCCCATACGTCGGGCCTTACACCACATACTCCTTATCGTCCCATTGGAACGAGACTTGAATACGGCGCCGATGCTACAAACGGACCGACAACAGGACGACTCTCGACGACAACTCGACTATTTGGCCCCGTAGCTCAGGTGGATAGAGCGGCGGTTTCCTAAACCGTAGGTCGCCTGT
>CAYTTF010000261.1:0-7189 GCA_964440665.1 uncultured Myxococcales bacterium
CCGCGGGTCGAAGGTGGCGGTTTTTAGTAGCATGGCGGTGGTTGTCGCCGAGACCTCGCTGTCGGCGCCCCCCATCACGCCGGCGAGCGCGATGGCGCCGCGGGCGGCGGCGATCACGATGTCGTTCTCCTGCAGCGGGCGATCGATCCCGTCGAGCGTCTTCATCCGCTCGCCGCGACCGGCGCGCCGCACGGCGATCCCACCCTGCAGTCGATCGAGATCGAAGGCGTGCAGCGGGTGTCCGGTCTCGAGCATCACGTAGTTGGTGACGTCGACCAGGTTGGAGATGGCGCGCACGCCGCAGGACGCCAGCCGCACCCGCAGCGCGAGCGGGCTCGAACCCGCTCGCAGCCCGGTGACGATGCGCGCCGCGTAGCGCGGACAGGCGGACGGATCGCGAATCTCGACATCGATGCCCCGTCCTTGTGGCAGCGGAACTTGCAGCACCTCGTCGGGCGGCGGCAGGCGCCAGCCGGTCTCGTAGAGCGCCGCGACCTCGCGGGCGATCCCCGCGTGCGACAGCGCGTCGGGGCGGTTGGGGGTGACGTTCACCTCGAGCACCTCGTCGAGCAGGCCGATCTGCCGCGCCAGATCCGCGCCGACGGGGGCGTCAGACGACAGAATCAAGATTCCGTCACCCGCCTCGCCGAGGCCCAGCTCGACCTCGCTGCACAGCATGCCGGGCGACATGAGCCCGCGGATCTCGCGTCGGTCGAGCTTGCGCCCGCCCGGCAGTGTCGCCCCCGGGGGCGCCCAGGCCACCTTGCCGCCCGGCCCAGGCAAGGTGGACGCCGGCGCTCCGCACACCACCTCTTCCTCGGCGCCGCCGGCGTGCAGGCGCACGATCGACAGCTTCTCGGCGGACGGATGCGGGCGCGCGCCGCGCACCTCGGCGACGAGGACGCCGGTCACATCGCGGCCCCGCCGCTCGATCGATTCGACCTCCAGCCCCGCCAGCGTCAGCTTGCCGGCGACGCTGTCGGCGGTCACGCCCGGCTTGAGGTCGCAAAGCTCGCGCAACCAGTTGAAGGAGATCTTCACGGCATCGTCCTCAGCTCACCGAAACTGCGCCAAAAATCGGACGTCGTGCTCGTAGAACGAGCGCAGGTCGTCGACCTCGAACTTGAGCATCGCCATCCGCGAGAGCCCCATCCCGAACGCGAAGCCGGAGACGGCCTGCGGGTCGTAGCCCACGGCGCGGAAGACGTTGGGGTGGACCATCCCGGCGCCCCCGATCTCGATCCACCCGCTCCCCTTGCACAGGCGGCACGATCGCCCGGCGCCAAGGCCGCTCCCCGCGCACAGGTAGCAGGCGGCGTCGACCTCGGCCGATGGCTCGGTGAACGGAAAATAGCTGGGACGCAGGCGCACGCCCAGGTTGGGGCCGAAAAAACGATGGACGAAATACAGCAGCGTCCCCTTGAGATCGGCGAACGACACCCCTTTGTCGACCAGCAGCCCCTCCATCTGCGGAAACATCGGCGTGTGGGTGGCGTCGTCGTCGCGGCGAAAGACGTTGCCGGGCGCAACGATCCGGATCGGGGGTGGCTCGGAGAGCATGGTCCGGATCTGGACCGGCGAGGTGTGCGAGCGGAGAATGCGGCCTCCTTCCACGAAGAAGGTGTCCTGCATGTCGCGCGCGGGGTGATCGGGCGGCGTGTTGAGCGCGTCGAAGTTGTTCCATTCGGTCTCGATCCAGGGCCCGGTGCGCACCTCGAATCCGAGGCCCAGGAAGATCCCCTCGATCTCGCGGCGCACCAGCGTGAGCGGGTGCAGCGTGCCGAGCGCGGCGCCGCGCGCCGGCAGCGTCACGTCGACGACGCGCGCCAGATCGGCGGCCAGGTCCGCCTCGTCGAGCGCGGCGAGCCGCGTGGCGATCGCGCCTTCGATGCTGGCCTTGGCGCGGTTGGCCGCCTCGCCGACGGCCGGTCGCTCCTCGGCCGGCAAGCGCCCGAGCGTCTTCATCAGCTCTGAGACCCTCCCCTTCTTGCCCAGGTACCGCGCCTGGGCGAGGCGAATCTCCTGCTCGGTCGCGAGCGCGCCGATTTCGGCGGCGAACGCGCTCGTCAGCCGATCCAGATCGCCGATCAGGACGGCGACGTTCGGCGCTTGTTCCCCGCTGGACATGGCGTCTGCGCCCGTCCCGGGTCTACGGCGGCGGCGCGGCTAGGCCGCCGCCCGCGCCGTTTCGACGACCTTTTTGAACGCGGCCGGATCGCTGATGGCGAGATCGGAGAGGATCTTGCGATCGATCGCGACGTGGGCCTTGTCGAGCCCGGCGATGAGCTTCGAGTACGAGACGCCCAGCTCCCGGGCCGCGGCGTTGATGCGCACGATCCACAGGCCGCGGAAATCGGGTTTGCGCTTGCGGCGGTGAAAGAGCGCGTAGCGCCACTTGCGATGAACCGCCTCTATCGCGGCCTTCCAGAGCTTCGATCGTCCGCCGCGAAAGCCCTTGGCGTGCTTTCGGATCCGGTTGCGGCGTTGACGGGACTTGTAACCACCTTTTGCGCGGGGCATGACAGTTCCTAGGCGTAAGGGAGCATCGCTTTGATCTGATGCTCCTGGGTCTTGCTGATGTAACCGCCGCGGCGCAGCCGGCGCTTCGCGCTGGTGGTCTTGGAGGTCAGGTTGTGGCGCAAGTAGGCCTTCTTCCGCTTGACGCGCCCGTTGGCGGTCAGCTTGAAGCGCTTCTTGGCGCTGCTGTTGGACTTCATCTTGATCTTCGGCATGTTCGGAGCGCGGAAGTATATCGATCTCGGCCTTGCAAGCAAGTGTCAGGGTGACCAGCCGAGGAACAGGCTGGCGATGACGTTGGTCCGGTCGGTCCCCGCGACCGGGGCCTCGGCCAGGAACGCCAGCCACAGGCTTTGCCGCAGCGCTGCGCGCAGGCCGGCCCGCGGGACGATGGTCAAGAGCGTGGGAGTCGGGGCGACCTCGAGGCGCAGCGCGCCGCCCGCGAATACGGCCAGCGCCGGACGCGGCGAGAACCAGCCCTCTGCCAGCGCCGCCGGTTCGAGCCGGCCGTGGGCCTGGCCCGCCACGATATCGACCGGTCCGGCCAGCGAGAGACCGCCGTCGACCACCCATCGGTGTCCCAGCCCTTTCCGGACACTGCCCCCGAGCTCGAGACCGGTCTCGATCCCGTTTTGTCGGGCGGTGTCGAGTGGCAGGAGCGCCCTGGAATAGATCGCGACGGCGGTGCCCGGGGTGACAGTGAAACCCTGGTAGTAGCCGACGGTGGGCGGTCCGAACGACGGACCAGTCGAAGCGAGGCCGCCGTCGTTGACGTAGCGGTAGCTGAAGAGATCGACCGCCAGCGATAGCCAGCCGTGTTCGCCGATCCGTCGCCGCCCGCGCACCATCACGTCGGCGAGGACATCGCCGAAGAAGCCCGGCGCGGCGCTGTCGTCCAGCAGCGCGCCGCGCAGGCGAAGCGCCAGATCCGAACCTGGGCAGGCCTCGGGCACGGCGCCGAAGTCCGCCGGCTGCGACGGTTGCGCACCGCCCGGCAGCGGTCCCGACGCCGCCTCCCAGTGGTCCGGGCACGCGTCCGCCGCCCGGGCCCCGCCGGTCGCGAGCACGAGGCCGACGCCTATTGGAATCGCCAGCCAGCGTCCGGTCAACCGAGGGGTCATCCGACGGGTCATGGCGGCAGTCCTGGCGGCGTCCAGTCACCGCCGTCGAGGTTGAGAAGAAACGGGTTCGAAAAGGCGGTGGGCCAGACGCCGGGCGCGATCGCCTGCAGATCGAAGCGTGGATCGTCGACCCGGTCCGGGCGGCCCGGCACATCGCTGTCGAGAAGATCCGGCAAGCCATCGCCGTCGGTGTCGGCCGGCGTTTCCTGGTGCAGCCCAGCCTCGACGACCAGCCAGGCGTCACCCTTCGTCGGCAAGAGCGGCGCCAGCAAGAGCGTGATGCTCCCTCGCCCCGGTTGGGTGCCGAACCTGTCGCCGATCGCTTGGGCGAAGACGCTCGACAGGTCGAAGGTGCGCACCAGCTGACCGTTGACGAAGACGCGCGCTTCGGTGACGGGAATCCACGGCGCCGCGGTGACCGAGATGGTCATCGCGGCCGTCGACGCCAGGGCGATCGGCGTGAGCCCTGGGCGCTGGGTTCTTCCCAGCCCGTCATCGATCGTGACGTCGAGGACCGGACCGTTGGTCCCCTCCATGTGTCCGGCCCGCACGTCGGCGTCGAAAGCGTCGACGTCGAGCGCGGATTTCTGGTGGTTGCCCCACACCAGGTTGCGCGGGTATCCGATTCGCTCGACCGACAGGGTGTGCGTGTCGCTGTTGGCGGCACCCGCGCGCAGGATGCCCTGCGACAGCAGCGAGAACCACAAGGCCCGGTAGCGCAGCCAGTCGGCCCGCGAGGCGCCGGTCATGACCTCCTGCACGTCCCAGTCGAGGTTGCCGTGGTGACCCTCGCCGTTTGGTTTTCGCAAGAGCGCATCGGCGGCGAAGCTGGCGCCGGCCGCGATCGGTTTGGTCGGGTCGTAGCCGATCGCGCGCGGGTAGCCTTGATCTCGCCCGAGCTTGTCGACCAGGTACGGGTGGTTGAGCTGCCGTATGCCGGTGGCGGGGTTGGCGAAGACCTCGTCCATGTCGTCCATCATCTGCCCGGGCTCGCGCAGCTCCGGCCAGGGGGCGCCGTTGCGCGTGGCCATGACGTCGGGGACGAGCGGCCAGAAATTGAAATGGCCGAGGGTCTTTGGGAACTTACTGCCCGGCACCTGGTACCAGAGGATGTTGGGCGTCTGTTCGAGGCCGGGGATGACGGTGATCTGCCCCTCGGCGCCCAGCGCGGCCAGCGTGGTCGCGTAGTTGGTGACGACGTTGTGGTCGGTGGCGACGATGACGTCGACGCCGGTGGCCAGGAAGCTCACCACCCGGTCGAGGTCCGGAATCGACGAGTCGTAGCTGGCACCGCCGTGAACGTGAAAGTCTCCGGAGATGACGCCGCTCGGGAGCAGCGCCGCCTCCAGCGATTCGACCACCAGCGAAACCTGGGCCGAGGCGCCCGCCGCCAGCGTGACCTCGGCCCGGTCGAGGCTCGCGAACGGGCCGCGTGTGGCGTAGACGTAGTACTGGCCGGGCGGAAGCGCCAGGGCGACCTGTCCGGTGACCGTCAGCGCGCGGTTGCAGGCGGGCGATCCGCCGTCGGGCGGCCCCAGCATCGGGGAGCAGCTGGGGAACAGACCGTAGAAGCTGGGGCCGCCCAACTTCGGCGGAGCCTCGACGGGGATGACGACGATCTCGGCGTAGGTGGCCGGAACGCCGGGTGAGGACTCGACGTTCACCGTCAGGTGCGCCGACGCGGTCAAGGTCAGATCGCCGATGTCGAAGGGCCCCGCGGCGGCCCCGGTCACGACGAAGGAGCTCGCCGCCGCGGCCGGCAGGCCGAAGGCATAGGGTTGCACGCGATAGCTGCGGCCCGGCGGGAGGGTGACCGAGAAGGTGCCGTCGCTCTTCGGGACCGCCTCGCTCCAGGGCGTGCGGCGTGTCTGATCGTCGGGATCGGGACCGAAGGCGGGCTCGTAGAACAGCAGCGACGCTCCGCGCCCGGATTGTCCGTCGACGGGCACGCCGCCCGCCACGACACGCCCGGTCACGGTGACCGCGGCCGGATCGCCGTGCACCATCGTGCGCACGCGCAAGGCCTCCGCGACCGCCGGCGCCAGACCCGGGCCCGGCGTCGTCAGGATGAACCGTTCGAAGTGGAAGCCGTCGTGCGCGAGCGTCGTGACCAAGGGGACGCCGGCGGCGGACAGCGTCGGATCGTTGAAGCCGGCGCCCTGGCTGCGGTCACAGGAGACCACCGCGTACGACGTATCCGGCGGCGACTGCGATCGCGCGGCCAGCAGCGGCCAGGTGAGCCAGGCGTCGGACAGATGAAGCAGAGCGAGCTCGGGGTGCAGAAAGCCAAGCCCCTCCCCCGGGACGAAGGGCGCCATGCCGTTGTCGCCCCAGAGGAACCCGTCGGCGAAGAAGAGCGTGTTGGGATCGGACGCGCCGTTGTAGAGATCGCTGCGGACGCGGATGCCCGGCTCGCAGGGGCGCAGCTCGTAGCGCGTGACGACCGTGACGCTTCGATCGCCTTCCAGGTGGCCGCGAAATATGACGGCGACGTACGCCCCCGGTGTGGCGGGATTCATTTGCGGGTCGAGGATCTCCGCGCTCTCGTAGTGAACGGCGTCGCGCGGAAGGACGCCCGCGGCGTGATAGATGGCATTGGCTTGGTCGCCCGGATTCGGCCCGGCGAGGGGCTCGAGGTCCAGGATCGCGCCGCCGCTCGGCCCCAGGTAGTGCGGATGCGCCGGCGCGTCCAGCACGACGCGGATCAGATCGTTCTCGAGGACGTAGTCGCCGGTCGCCGCCAGCGATTTCGGTCCGGGAGCACGTTCGGGCTCGTCGCCGATGATGGCCACCCGCAGGACCGGCGCCGTGGCGCAGCTTGGATACTGAATCGCCGGGCACGCGCTGGGCGGCAGACACTGCCCATCGTCGCCGCCCACGCAGCCGTCGCGGTGACAGCCGCCGCCGACGAGCGCCGCCGTGGCGATGGACGCCGCGACCATCGCGGCGAGGGCGTCGTGCCTCATGCGGACGCCATCTTAGCGCGAGCGCCCGGGGCGACCGCGCGCTGATGTAGAAAAGCGCTGGACGCCCGTTGCGCCGGATCAGGCCTTGGTGGACGCCGTCTGCTTGGACGCCGCGGCCGGCGTAGGGGTCGCCGCGGGTGCGGCCGCCGCTGCCGGCTTGGGCGCCGCAGCTGCCGCGGGCGCGGCCACCGCTGTCGGCTTGGGCGCCGCGGCTGCTGCCGCGGGCGCGGCCGCCGCTGCCGGCTTGGGCGCCGCGGCCGGCGCGGTCGCCGTCGCGGACACGGGCGATGCGGCCTGCGCAGGCGCCGCTTGCGCGGGCACCGCACCGACGGCGACCGGCGCTGCCCCGCCGATACCGGAGACCTCGGGCGGACGGCCCGGTCCGACCACCAAGGGCGGGCGGATGACGCCACCGCGGGGACCGATGGTCATGACCATGCGGCGGCCTTCCATCATCGGTCGCTGCTCGACCATCGCGACGTCGTTGACCGCCTTGACCACCTGATCGAGCATCGCGTGCCCGGTCTCCGGGTGGACGATCTCACGGCCCCGAAAGACGATGACCAGCTTGCACTTGTTCCCCTC
>CAYTTF010000262.1:0-7149 GCA_964440665.1 uncultured Myxococcales bacterium
GCGCGTCGCCGGTGCCGGGCGGCAGGTCGACGATCAGGTAGTCGAGCTCGCCCCAGGCGACGTCTTCGATGAATTGCTGGAGGAGCTTGTGGACCATCGGCCCGCGCCAGATCACGGCGCCGCCGCGCTCGACGAAGAATCCGATCGAGACCACCCGAAGGCCGTGGTGGATCGCCGGAATGATCTTGTTGCCGGTGTCGACGATCGCCGCGCGCTCGGGCGGTCCCATCATCTGCGGGATCGACGGGCCGTAGACGTCTGCGTCGAGGATCCCGACGCTGGCGCCCAGGCGCGAGAGCGCCGCCGCCAGGTTGGTGCTGACGGTCGACTTGCCGACGCCGCCTTTTCCGGCGGCCACCGCGATGATGTTTTTCACGCCGGGCAGGCGGGGATTCGACGGATGGTTGGGTCGGCCCAGCACGCGTGACGAGAAGCGCACCTCGACGCGCGCGAGGCCGGGCAGGCGCCCGACCGCTTCCTGGATCGATTTCGCGATCGCGTCCTTCGACGGGCAGGCGGGGGTGGTGAGCTCGATGCCGATGATGGCAACGGCGCCGGCAACAACGCCGGCAACGGCGCCTGCAGCCGCGCCGGCACCGCCCGACCCCGCTTCGATCTCGATCGAGGCGATCATGCCCGCCGACGCGAGGTCGAGCTTGAGCGCCGGGTCTTGCACCTCGCTGAGGACGGCGCGGATCTCGTCGGTTGTCGGAGGGCTTGGAATGCGCGAAGCCTGCCGAAGTTGTCGGTCGACCGCTAGCCTTTTCTCGCGCTAGCCTTTTCTCGCGCTAGCCTTTTCTCGCGCTAGCCTTTTCTCGCGCGCGCCGACGAGAGCGCACGGAGCTGCGCCGGCTGGTCGGGGTGGTGTCCCATCTTGCGGCGCTTGATCGCCAGGTAGGCGGCGTTGTGCTGGTTCTCGCCCACCCAGTGGGCGATCCGCTCCGCCACCGTGACGCCGGCCGCCCGCAGTCCTGCCACCTTGAGTGGGTTATTGGTGAGCAGGCGGATCGATCGGACGCCCTGATCCTTCAGAATCGCGGCGGCCAGATCGTAGCGGCGAGAGTCGGCCTCGAACCCGAGCGCCAGGTTCGCCTCGACCGTGTCGGCGCCGTCGTTTTGCAGGGCGTAGGCGCGGACCTTGTTGCCGAGGCCGATGCCGCGTCCTTCCTGGCGCAGGTAGACCACCAGGCCGGTCCCCTCGGCGGCGATTCGCTCCAGCGCGGCGTCGAGCTGCTCGCGGCAGTCGCACTTGAGCGAGCCGATCACCTCCGACGTCCAGCACTCCGAATGGACGCGGCAGAGCACGTTGCCGACGCCGTCGATGTCGCCGCGGACGATGGCCATGTGCTCCTCGACCGTGGCCGAGTCGCTGTCCGCGTCGGCCGCGTCCCGATAAACGACCAGGCGAAACGGCCCGTGCGCGGTCGGCAGATCGGCCTCTGCGTATCGAATGAGGTTCATCTGGTCATTAGATGGGGGAGGAGCCGCGACGTTACTCCAAAACCGGTTCGGTTGCGGGTTCCCGGCGGCGGTGTCATCTTAACGGGGCATGGCCGCGCGACCGATCGTTCGTTTTCCCGATCCGCAGCTGCGCCAGCGGTCGGCCGAGGTGGACGGCGTGGACGACAGCGTGCGTCAGCTGGTGGCCGAGATGGCCGAGACCATGGTCGAGGCGGAAGGGGCGGGCCTGGCGGCCATCCAGGTGGCGGTTCCGCTGCGGCTGTTCATCATCGACGGGCACGTGGCCGGCGGCGCCGAGGGGGCGCCCCCCAAGGTGTTCATCAATCCCGAGATCCTGGAGATCTCCGCCGAGGCGCAGACCGGCGACGAGGGCTGCCTCTCATTTCCCGATGTCTTTGTTCCGGTCAAGCGCGGCCTCCGCGCGAAGGTGCGGGCGATCGATCTCGACGGCAACGCCTTCGAGGCGGAGGGCGAAGGGCTCTACGCGCGCGCGCTGCAGCACGAGACCGATCACCTGAACGGGAGGCTGCTCATCGATCAGGTCGGGCCGGTCAAGCGGGAGATCATCAAACGCAAGCTGCGCAAGGACGCCGAAGCCGAACGCCAGGAGGCCGCCGAGCGGGAGCCGCCGCGCCGTGCCGGCTCGGTCGGGTAGTTGCTGACGATCGCGCTCCGCCGGATCGAGTTCGACGGCCGCCACGGCGCAACCGCGGTCGAGCGGCGCACGACGCGCAAATTCGAGGTGGACGTGGAGCTGGACTGCGAGGTGGCGGCCGCCGAGCGGAGCGATCGCCTGGCCGACACCGTCGACTACAGCCGGGTGGCGGAGATCGTCGTGGGCGTCGGCGCCGGCGAGCCCCACCACCTGCTCGAATCGCTGGCGCGGCGGATGCTGGATGCCGTCGGCAGCAAGTTCCCGGCCGTGCGGGGGGTGCGCCTGGCGCTGCGCAAGCTCAACCCACCGAGCTGTCCCGGCCATCCCGCCTACGCCGAGGTTCGCATCAGCCGGGGCCCGGAATAGGCCGCGATCGATGCCGGCGCCGCCCCTCCGCTACGGTCACGGCCGTACGCTTCGGCGTCTGGCGCGGCTGCTGGCGATGCGCGTTCTGCCGCGCGCCGTGCTGATCGGGCGCGGACCCGCCGACAGACGCCGGGTGGCGTTGACGTTCGACGATGGTCCGAGCGCGATGACCGACGACTACCTCGACGCGCTCGAGGCGGCTGGTGCGCGCGCCACCTTTTTCGTCGTCGGGGAAACCTGCGTCACGCACCGGGCGGCGCTGACGGCGATCGTCGCGCGGGGGCACGAAGTGGCGGGCCACGGCTACACCCACCGGCCGTTTCCCTCGCTGGCCGCGGCGGAGCTGCGCGACGAGCTCGAGCAAACCGCGCGCCTCCTGCCGCCGCCCCTGCACCGGCCGCTGGTGCGACCCCCGAGCGGTCGGGTCTCGCCGGGATCGATCGCCCGATCGGCGCGCGCCGGGTACACGACCGTGCTCTGGTCGCTCGATTCCAACGACTGCCGCACCGACTCTCCGGCGCAATTGATCACGAACCTCGCCCCCCCGCGCCTCCGTCCCGGCGACATCATCCTGCTGCACGAAGGGCAGCGCTGGACGCTGGAGGCGCTGCCGCCGGCGCTCCACGCGCTCCGCGAGGCCGGCTACCAGATGGTGACGGTCAGCGAGCTGGTCTCTCGCGGCTGACGCGCGCCAGGATCGGGTGGGCGTCGGGCTGGGGGCCCGCGTCCGGCCGCGCGCCCGCCGCCGCGGCACTCCGGATGCGTACGTCCGAGCCGATCGGGACGCCGACGTGCACCATGGCCAGCGCGACGCCGCGCCCGTCGGCGAAACGCCCGGCGCTGGTCACGCGTCCGGCCTTCGGCTTGACGTCGCTCTCGAGCGCGTCGCCCGGGCTCGGGTCGTCGGCGTCCGTGATGTCGAGGCCGCAGAGGCGCCAGTTGGTATGGCCGCGATCGCGCACCCGGACGATCGGTTCCTGGCCGAGGTAGCAGCCCTTGCCATAGTCGATCGCGTCGTCGAGGCCGACCTCCATCGGAAAGTAGTCGGCGGTGATCTCGGCGCCGAAGCGGGGCTCGACGGCGGCGATGCGCGCGGCCTCGGCGGCGGCGGGCGCGAGCTCGGGCGTCCCGCCGCCCTCGAGCCGCGCCCGGACGGCGGCGATCTCGGCCGGTCGGCCCCCCACCCAGAATCCGTCCGTGCCGAGCCGATGAACGCGCGCCAGCCAGAGCCCACCGATGTCGGCGTGCGCGAGCTTCGGCCCGCCCGCGAGGGCGCCGGGCTCGACGCCGGCCGTCGCCAGGCGCGCCGGCGCCTCGGGACCGAGCACGGAAAACATCGCGAAGTCGCGCCGGGGCGCCGCCGCGAAGTCGTCCATGATCGCGTAGCGCCCGAGCGCGGCGGCGACCGGCTCGGCCTGGCCGGCGTCGACGACGATCCAGATCTCGGTCTCCCGCAAGAAGATCCACATCTCGCTGACCACATGCCCCTTGGGGGTGAGCAGCGCCGCGTGGCACCCGCCTCCGACCGGCGTCCCGCCGACGTTGCCGGTCACGATGCCGTTCAGAAACCGGACGCGATCGGCGCCGGTGGCGACGACGAGCTCGCGCGCTTCGCCGGCGCGCAGGACCGCACCCTTGGCGAGGAGCTCGACGTCGCGGGTGGCGGACATTACCCGGTCTTCATAGCGCGCCGTTCGCGCAGCCGCACGGCGCGTCGCCCGCGCGCCTCCTTTTCGCGGCGTCGGTCGTCGGCGGTCTCGGGATGCAGGCGGGGCACCGGACGCGGTCGGCCATTTTCGTCGACGGCGACGAAGGTCAGATAGGCGCGCGTGGTCTGGCGGCGCTCGAAGGTGACCTGGTTTTCGGAGAGCACCCGCACCCCCACCTCCATCGAGGTGCGCGCGGCGAAATTCACCTGCGCTTGCAGCAGCACCACCTCGCCGAGCTGGACCGGACTGAGGAAGTGCAGACGATCCATCGACGCGGTGACCACCGGCCCACCGGCGTGCCGCGCGGCCGCGATGCTGGCCGCCATGTCGATCCACTGCATGAGGAAGCCGCCGAAGATGGTGCCGTGGACGTTGGTCAGCCCCGGCAACACCAGCTGCGCGGTCTCGACGCGGGAGCTGCGGGGGGTGCGGAATGTGGGCAGCGATTTTCCTGGAATCGAGCGTGGCATGCCCATGCCGGTACCACCGGGCGTGACCGAGGTCAAACCGGGCTGGGCCGGCCTCCTGTATAGTGGTGCGCCATGTTCGCCCGCTCCTTCGGTCTGGCCCTCCTCTGTGGCCTCCTGTCGGCGGTTCTCCCGTCCTCGGCCGTGGCCAGGAAATACACGCTGAACGAGCTGCTCGAGATCGCGCGCACGCAGAACCCGGGGCTGCGCGCCGGCGACGCCGCGACGAGGGGAATGCAGGCGCAGGTGAGCGAGGCCAGACGAAATTGGCTTCCCCAGGGCGATCTGACGTCGTTCGTGGCGCCGGTGCCGCGGGTGGAATGCGAACCCGGCGGCCCGAATCCGATCGTCTCGAATGATCAGGCCACGCGAGAGGACAACTGCATCCAGACCAACGCCAGCCCCTCCCACGGTGCGCTCAACTACCTCACCAATTTCGCGGGCGCCTATTCGCGGACCGATCTCAAGCTGGTCCAACCGATTTGGGACTTCGGCAAGATCTCCGCCGGCGTCAGCGCCGCCGAGGCCGGCGTGGTGGTGACCACCGGGCGCACGGCCGGCGCGCGCGCCGACGTCGAGCTGAACGTCCGTAAGGCCTACTGGGGCCTCAAGCTGGCGCGCGAGCTGCGTTCGATGCTGGAGGAGGGGCAGGGCTACCTCGACACCGCTCAGAAGAAGATCGAAAAGCAGCTCGCCGACGGCAGCGGGAACGCGACGGTCACGGACAAGCTGCGCCTCAAGACCGTGCGTACCGAGATCGAGGTGCGGCTTCTGGAGGCGACGCGGTTGGAGGCGATCGCGCGCAGCGGGTTGCGGGCGCTGCTGGGCTCCGAGTCGCCGGAAGAAATCGACGTCGACGACGAGGACTTCGAGGCGCTGGAGGTCCCGGCGCGGCCACTTGCCTATTACGAGGAGCAGGCGCGCCTTTCGCGCCCGGAGGTGCGGACGCTGGACTACGCCGTCAAGGCCAAGCGGGCGCTGGCCGATCTGGAGCACCGCAAGCTCTATCCGGACCTGGTGCTGATCGGGCAGGTCTCCTTCGCGTACGCGCCCACCATCGATTCGCCCGCCAGCGCCTTCGCCAGCAACCCCTTCAACGGGTACGGCGGCGGGATTGCGGCGGCCATGCGCCTGCCGCTCGACTTCGGCCCCAAGCTGGCGCGTGGCGCCCGCACCCGCGCCGAGGCCGAGGAGATCGAGGAACGCCGGCTGGAGGCGCTGGGCGGCGTCGGGTTCGAGGTGGCCAAAGCCTACCTCGAGCTGTCGGAGGCGCAGACCCGTCTCGTCGAGGTGAACAAGGGCGAGAAGGCGGGTAAGGCCTGGGTCGCCGCGGTCACGCAGAACTTCGCGCTCGGCCTGGCCGACGCCCGGGACTTCTCCGACGCGCTCCTGCAATCCTTCAAGATGCGGACCTTCGCGCTGCAAGCCGTCTACGATCTGAACATCTCGACCGCGACGCTCTCTCGGGCGACCGGCACCAACGTTCCCTGAGCTCTGCCGTCGAATTCCCTGAGCTCTGCCGTCGAATTCCCTGAGCTCTGCCGTCGAATTCCGTCGGTGGCGCACGCGGCGGGCTCTTGACCCCCCTGCCTTCCGTCTTAGGTTCGAGACGTGGTGACGAAGACCGTTGATGGGGAGGCTCGCGGGATCGCAGCGGGGTTGGGGACAAAAGTTTTCTAGGGACGACGAGCAAGCGACCGAACCGAGACAGTCGACCCAGCCACAAGCGGGGGGCCACGAGCCCTCCGCTTTTTTCATGCCCGTCGTTCCGGGAGTTGCTAATTTCGGGTCGCGAAAATCGCGACCAAAAACAGCTCAACCACAGGAGACGACCACCATGCGTGCCATTCTGAAGATCGGAGCCGTTCTACTTGCGACCGCCGGTGTAGCCGAAGCGGCGCCCGCGTTCACCTTGTCGAGCTCGGCGTTCAAGAACAACGCCGCCATCCCGGACAAGTACGCCTTCAACGGCATGGGCTGCACCGGCGAGAACGTCGCGCCTCCGCTCGAATGGAAGAACCCGCCCGCCGGGACCAAGAGCTTCGCGCTCATGGTGCACGATCCCGACGCGCCGACGGGCTCGGGCTGGTGGCACTGGGTCGCCTACAACATTCCGGCCGATGCGACCTCGATCCCGGAGGGTGGCGCGCTGCCCAAGGGCGCCGTCGGCGGCAACAACGACATGGGCAAGCCCGGCTACGGCGGCCCCTGCCCGCCGCCCGGCAGCGGCAAGCACCACTACAACTTCACGCTGTTCGCGCTCAAGGTCGACAAGATCGAGGTGCCGCCGGGGGCGTCGCCGGCGATGGTCGGCTTCAACGCCAACGCCAACGCGATCGGCAAGGCCAAGCTGACCGGCCTCTTCACGCGCGCGAAGTAGCCCGCACCGATCTGAGGCGCCGACTATTTCTTTGGCGTCTTCGCGTGCGCGAAGCTCTTCTCGAGCGCAGCATAGTCGTCCTTCAGCTTGGGATAGCTGGCGACGGTGGCG
>CAYTTF010000263.1:0-7143 GCA_964440665.1 uncultured Myxococcales bacterium
CGGGGCCCTGCTTCGGGACGAACTCGCCCCGGGCCTGGTTGTAGATGACGGTGCCGACGATGTCGGCCGGCAGCAGGTCCGGCGTGAACTGGATGCGCTGAAATTTCATGGCCAGCGTGTCGGCCAGCGTCTTGACCGTCAGCGTCTTGGCCAGGCCCGGGACGCCTTCCAGCAGCACGTGCCCCCCGGTCAGAAGGCCGATCAGGATCCGCTCGATCATCGCCTTCTGCCCGACGATGACCTTTCCGACCTCCGCGTTCAGCTTCTCGACGAATGCGGACTGCTTGTGCACCAGCTCGTTGATGACCCGGACGTCCATAGGCTCCCTCGTTCGATGATCGAAAATACGCGTTCAACCGGGCGCCGCTTTGGCGTGGCGCGCAGCTTACAACCGAGAGGGCCGCTAGGATATTTCCGCGGCGCGTGCTAGCTAAGGCCCCCATGAGTCGCGACACGGACGCCAAGACCGACCCCAAGACCGAGCGCCTGTTCGACAAGCGCACCGTCGAGCGGAACATCAAGAAGACCCTCATCGGACGCAAGGACTACGAAAAGCACCTCAAGACCCTGCCGGACGTGGCCAGCAAGGGCGTCTACGGGGGCAAGGACGGCGAAGAGGATGACGGCGACGGCGAGGGCGATGGCAGCCCATCCGCCGGGGGTTCGAACAGCGGTCATTGAATCCGCCGCCCGCCGTGCTTAACCTGCACGGCATGGCAACTGGCGAATCGAAGGCGACCGGCTTCACCATCAACGACCGACGGGCGTTCACCGACGGAGGTGAGCCGCGGGGCGACGAACCGACCCGGACCGTCGATAAACCCGCGGCGGCGGATGAGCTCGGCGAGCCAAGCGAGCCACAGCTGGGGCTCCCCGCCGTGGATTTTCACACCTTCGTGCTGTCGCTCGGGAGCTCCGCCCTCCTGCACCTCGGCGAGCTCGAGCATCCCGACCTCGGCGCGCCGCAGAAGGATCTCCCCCTCGCCAAGCACACCATCGACATCCTGGCGATGCTCGAGGAGAAGACCAAAGGCAACCTCACCCCCGCCGAGGCCAAGCTCATCGAGAGCCTCCTTTACGACCTGCGCCTCCGCTTCGTCGAAGCCAAAAAGGCCTGACGCCGCCCGCCTGGGACCGCGCCTCAGTTGAAATAGCTGGTGTGCAGCACGTCGGAGACGACGTTACAGAGGGCGTGGAAGGTGGCGCCGGCGGCGATCGAGCCGGTGCGCGCCCGCATCCAGCCGAACACCAGGGCCGGAAAAAAGACCGCCAGCCGCTGCGGATTCGGGATGACCAGGAGGTGCCCCAATGCGAACAGCGCGCTCGACGCGATGAGCGCCAGGCCCACCTTGGCGCCGAAGAGCTGCCGCGTGGGCGGCCACACCCGCTCGAGTCGTTCCATCAGGTAACCCCGGAAGAACAGCTCCTCCGGGATCGCCACCACCACCAGCTGACTGGCCGCGAGCAGCGCGAACCCGGGCGGCAGATGGAGATGGCCGTCTGAAAAGCCGAGCCAGCGGTTGCAGAGCGTCCCGAAGAACCGGGTCGCGGCGCTGGCCGGCACCGCGCAAACCCGACCGTAAAATGCGAAGAATCCCCCCACGAAAGCGGGAAAAGTGAGCGCCGCCATGACCGCCAGCACGCCGAGGTTGAGCGCGATCGGGTCGACGCGCAGGCCGGCGTCGCGGTAGTCGAATTCGCGGCCGGCCCGTCTGGCCGCCACCGCCGGCGCGTAGAAAAAAATCACGGCGATCAGCGCATGCAGGTTGTTGCGCACCAGCGGCACCAGCGTCCCCAGCGCCGCGAGCAACGACGCCAGGGCCGTCGCCGCCGCGAACGCCAGCAGCGGCTCGCGAAGGCCTGCCGAGGTGCGCGCCACCTGCGCAGTCTAGCGCCGGGCGAACGCGCCCAGCGAGGCGAAGGCGGCATCGGCCGCGCGGGCGGCGCCACGCAGCCTGTCGGCGGCGGCCCCGTCGGGCTGGACGGTCGGATCGCGAAGCGCCGTCAAGATCGCCTCCAGCTCGCCTTCCAACTGGGAGATCGCCGCGCGGCTCCGGCTCAGCGCCGCCGCCAGCGTCGCCGAGCGCAGCAGCGGCGCTTCGCTCCGGCGCAAGGTCACCCGGGAGCGCGCCGGGACGCTCCGGGCGCGGAGCCCGGAAGCGGCGACGCTTCGTCGACGGAGACCCATGCCTGCAAGCAGGATTAGCCCGCCCGGGGCGCATGTCAAAATTTAGCTTCGCCCGATTGGCTTCGCCCAATCAGCTTCGGCCGTGCAGGTAGCGCCGGGACGGATCGACGACGACGTCGGGACCGAGCGCCGTCCGGCCGACCAGCATCGGGAACAACATGTCCCCCCGATTCGTGAGGGTGACGGCGATGCGCCGCCGGATCGGCCCGAGCTTGAGCGCTGTCTCGATGACCGGCCGGCGTTCGGTTCGACCGGAGGTGTCGCGCACCACCACGAAATCCCGCACCGCCGCCCGCACCACATGGGGCGGCCGCCCGCGACCGCCCCCCGGCACCGTGATCTCGAGAATCGGGCGCCGGTTCGGGCCGCCGGTGGTGTCGATCGTCCTCATCCGCATCACATGCAGGGCGGAGGTGCGAGCCCCGGTGTCGATCTTGGCCTTGAGACGTTTGATCTCGAGCCCAGGCAGTCCGATGAGCTCCACCCAGCCGACGCGTGTCTTGCCGGCCAGCGCCTCGGCCGCCCGGTCGGGTGCGGCGATTCTAGCGCGAACCGTCGCCTCCGAAGGAAGCGCCCGCGACCCCGGCGAAAACGGAACCATCGCGAACACCGTCGTTCCGGCGCGAACGGGACCGGCCGCCGCCGCCTCGATGACGATCCCGGCGGCAGGTGCGGCGATGGCCGCAGCTCGACCGGGCAGGAACGGCGCGACCCGGCCCAGCACCGCGCGCGCTCGAACCACACCGCCTGGCTCGACCGGCGCCTCCAGGAAACCGTCGGCCGGCGCGCGGACCCGCAGCACGCGCGCCGAAACCACGGGGAGCAACGGACGCGCCGCTCGACGGGAGCCAGGCCGCACCACCGGCCTTCCGACCAGCATCCCGAGCCCGGAAAGCAACCGGCGCACCGCTTCGACCAGCGGCTCGGCGGCAGCGGCGTCATCGCGCGGGCCGGATGCGGAGAGCTCGAGAGCCACCACCTGCACCTCGGCGGCCGCGGCCAGAAGATCGCCCGCGCGGGGCTTGCCGGACAGGGCCACCACGGCGCCAGTGCCGAGAGCCAGTCGCCGAACGCGTGGGTCCGAAAGGGGCCCCCGCGCGACGACCACGCCGCGCCGCCCCCTGCGCGGTCCGCTCAGGACGACGAGCGCCTGGGCGCCCACGACCACCGCGGAGAAGAGCGCGAAGGCATCGCGTTCCGGCCGCTTGCCGGCGGCGTCGCCGGGAAACCGGAGCCGGCGCGCGGGTCGACCCCGCGGCGCGAGCCGACCCCGGGGGCGCAACACGGGCACGATCACCAGGCTGCCGGCCAGCTCCTCGGGCGCCAGACTGGCGGCGAGTCGCGCGGCGGCGCGCGCCGCCGTGGTCTCGACGCCATTGCCCGCCGCGACGATGCTCACCCGCGGGCCCGGCTTGACGCCGACCACCACCCAGGCCGGCACCGCGCGATCGGCCCGGGCGCCGATGCTGGCGCTCGGCGACGGAGTAAGGGCGATCGCCACCGCCCGCGCTTGGCCCGGCGCAACCGTGACGCCGCCGACTCGGACCCCACGGGGAGGAAGCTCGCCGAGCATCGCTTTGGCCGGACTAGTCGCCGTCGGGAAGCTTGGCGATCTCGCCGCGCAGCGCCTGCAACGTCGCACGATCGACGTCGACCAGGCGCAGGCCGATCTGACGATCCTGTTTCGCCGCGACCTTGGCCTTGCAGCGGACCAGCAGCCGCCCCCCGGTATCGACGATGTCGAGCTGATACCCAGTGCCAAGCGGGACCTCTGCCACCAGGGCCGGCAGAAAACATCCCCCCACGCCGATGTGCAGCAGCGGGTTCTGGGTGAAGTAGTGCTTGGTGGCCGACGAAAGCACGACGCGCAGCGAGCCGTGATCGTACGAAACGCGGCCGGCGGAGACCGCGCCGCTTCTGGAGTCCATCACGGGCGCTTCGGGCACCCCCAGGCTGGCGGCGTCGATCAGCTTGGCGACCAGCTCTTGCCCCGATTCGTCGAGCGCGACGAACCGCAGCCCCATCCCGACGATGTCCTGGTTGGCGACCCGCACGACCTCCGCGGTCCCGCGCAAGGCGAGGAGCCCGTCATCCAGCTTGAACGCGAACTCGACGACCGTCCCGATGTCGAGCCGCCCCGCGCTGGCGACGAACATTCCCGAGGAGCTGATGTTGACCAGCTCGGCATCGATTGTCTGCGTCGGGAGCGCGCCGGCCGGCAGGCAGGGTACCGCCACCGCCACCCGCGCCCGGGGAGCGCGCGCGGCGAAGGTGCGTACTTCGTCGGCGGTCAGAGTCGAACGCATGCCCGTCGTGCGCGGCCTGCCGACGGTCTCGTCGCCCATCTCCCGAGTATAGTCGAAGCTTGGACCGCATCGCGCTGGTCATGCACACCACCAGCTACGGCGCCGCCGGATTTGCCAGCGCTTGCCGCCGCGCGGGGGCTGAGGTGATGGTCGCCTCCGATCGCTGCCACGTCCTCGACGGCGCCTGGAGCTGGCCCGCCGGTTCGCTGGTCATCGACTTCAGCGATCCGGAGGGCGCGGCTGAGATCATCGCGAGCGCGGCTCGAGAACCGGGCCCCCGCCTGACCGCGGTCCTGCCGGTGGGGGGCGAATTGCCCGCGCGCGTCGCGGCGCTGGCCGCGCGGCGGCTCGGTCTGCGCGCCAACCGACCGGACGCCATGCTCGCGGCGGCGAACAAGCTGGAGATGCGCACGCGCCTCGCGGCCGCCCATGCCAACTCACCGGCGGAGCCCGACCTGAGACAGCCTTCTTTCGCCGTGGTGGCCCGCACCGCCACGCCCGCGGATGTGGCCGATTTGGTGCGCGCACCGGGCGGCGTCGGCTTCCCCTGCGTCGTCAAGCCGCTCATGCTCTCGGGCAGCCGGGGCGTCCTGCGCGCCGACGATCCGGCGACGCTGACCGCGGCGCTGGCTCGCCTGCGCCGGCTGCTCGCCGAGCCGGCGGTTCGACATGTCGATCCGGTCGCGGCGGATCGAATTCTGATCGAATCCTTCGTAGCCGGCCGCGAGGTTGCGGTCGAAGGCCTGCTGACGCGCGGCGCGCTCGACGTGCTCGCGATCTTCGACAAGCCCGATCCCCTCGACGGGCCCACCTTCGAAGAAACGATCTACGTGACGCCGTCACGCCTGCCGCCCGAAGCGCAGCGCCGCATCGCGAGCGCGACCCTGGCGGCGACCCGCGCGCTCGGCCTCGAGACCGGCGCGGTCCACGCCGAGCTGCGCCTCGACGGTGGCGGCCCGGTCGTCATCGAAGTGGCGGCGCGTCCGATCGGCGGGCTCTGCGCGCGCGCGCTGCGCTTCGACGGCGATCTCTCGCTGGAGGATCTGGTCGTGCGGCACGCGCTCGGCGCCGCGACGCGCCCCGCCCGCGATCGCCGCGCCTCGGGCGTCATGATGATCCCGATCCCGACGCGCGAGCCGGCCGTGCTGCGATCGGTGCGGGGCATCGACGACGCGCGCGCCGTCTCCAGCGTCGACGACGTCGTAATTTCCGTACGTCCGGGTGAAACGGTGGTGCCGCTTCCCGACGGGGCCAGCTATCTGGGATTCATCTTCGCGTCGGCGGAGACGCCGGCGGTCGTCGAAGCGGCGCTGCGCGCGGCGGCCGGGCGGCTTCGGTTCGACCTGGCCCCGCTGGTCCCGGTGGTGCGCTGAGCTAGACGCTATCTCCTTGCTGCGATTGGGTATTTCGGATGAGCGCGTTTCCGCGTGTTTCGTGTCACTTTCGGGCCACTTTTCCCGACGAGAGAGCGTAAGCTATAAATAGTTCTTCTCTCCCTTGGGAGGTCCCCCATGCGTCGCTTGCCGAACCAGTTTCTTCCAATTCTCGTCCTTCTCCCTCTGGTCGGTTGCGCCTTCGCGCCCGGACCCGCCGGTGAGGCGTCCGGTACGGGTGGAAATTCTTCGACGGGTGTCGGGACGGCGGGCACCAGCGGGATCGCCAATCCGCTCAGCGGCAGCGGCGGCGACGTCGGGCTTTCCGGCGCTGCCGGCACGTCGACCACCTGCGGCCAGGCCGCGGTCACGATCAATCCGCTGCCGCCCGACATCCTCATCGTCGAGGATCGCTCGGGATCGATGAACGACGATCAGACCGACACCCCCTGCAATGGGGGCTGCGGCGCAACGTCGAAATGGGCGCTGGTGACGGCGGCAATCAACCAGGTCGTCGCGGCTACCGAAACGCAGGTCAACTGGGGGCTCAAATTCTTCGCCGATGCAGACGCTCAGTGCGGCGTCAACGGCGGGGCCGCGGTCGGGGTTGCGACTAAGACTTCGGTGCCGATCGCCGCCGCCATCACGGCCTCCACCAGCGGAAACGGCGGCGTGAAGAACGGAAGCTATACGCCGACCCGGAAGGCCGTGAACGCCGGCGACGCATACCTGATGGGCGTGCAGGATACGAATCCAAAGTACCTCCTGCTCGCGACGGACGGCTTGCCCAACTGCCCAGATAATTGCACCGGCAATGCCTGTACGAATACCCCCAATGCGGCGGAAACGGCGGCGGTCGAAGCGTCGATCACGGCCGCGCAAGCCGACGGATTCAAAACCTTCGTCGTCGGCATCGCGACCGGAGCCGATCAGTCGGCGAACACGGCGCTCAACGGCTTCGCCATGGCCGGCGGAGAGGGGCAGACCGGCGCCGCGACCCAGTACTACTCCGTGACGGACACCGCCTCTCTGGTGACGGCGCTCAACAAGATCGTCGGCATCGTCGCCTCGTGCACGATCGACGTCTCCAAGGTCCCGCCCGCGGCGCTGGGAAACTTCAAGATCTCGGCCACCGATGCCAATGGCAACCCGGTCGAAATCAAGGACTACACGTTCGACCCGCCCAACACTGGTGCCCCCCCGTTGCCCGCGCCGAACAACATCATCCTCGACCCGAACGGGACGTCGTGCATGAGCCTGACCAACGGTTCGTACA